>CAJXLA010000061.1 GCA_913055795.1 uncultured Alcanivorax sp.
GACAACTGCCTGGCGCTTTATCCCGAGCAGCAATGGCAGGACGTGGCGCGCCAGGTGGCCAGTCTCAGCGATGCCGACCCCCGTGTGCGTTACCTCAAACGGCGTTTCCTGGGCCAGGCCGTGGACATCGAAATGGATGGCAGCGGTCGCTGCCTGATCCCGGGCGAATTGCGTGAACTGGTGGGCCTGGACAAGAAGGTAATGCTGGTGGGCCAGAACTTCCGCTTCGAGATCTGGAGCGAGGAAGCCTGGAACGAGCAACTGCGGCAATTTGAAGATCTGGACGAATCGGCCATGCCCGAAAGCGTTCAGGAGCTGGCGTTCTAGATGACAGACGCCGCGGACCATGTGCACCGGCCGGTGATGCTGGAGGAGGTGCTGGAGTTGTTGCTCAACGACGAAAACGGCTTCTATGTGGACGCCACCTTCGGGCGTGGGGGCCACAGCCGGGCGCTGCTCGAGCATCTGGGACCCGAAGCGCGTCTGGTGGGCATCGACCGGGATCCGGACGCGCGCACGGCGCAACAGGCGCTGGCAGGTTCGGATCACCGTTTCCGCGGCTATTCCGACCGTTTCGACTGTCTGGAACAGGTGGTGGGCGAAGAACAACGTCCCCTGGCGGGCATATTGATGGATCTGGGGTTGTCCTCGCCCCAGCTGGAAGATCCGGGCCGGGGCTTCAGCTTTATGCGCGATGGCCCGCTGGATATGCGCATGGACCCGGAACAGGGCCCCACTGCCGCCGAATGGCTGGCCCGGGCCTCGGCGGAGGACATCGCCGATGTGCTCTATCAGTACGGCGAGGAACGCAAGTCCCGGCGCATTGCCCGGGCGATCGGCCGCCGGCGCACCGAGCGTCCGCTGGAAACCACGGGCGAGCTGGCGGATCTGGTGGAAAAGGTGCTGGGCAAGAGCGAACCGGGCAAGCATGCGGCCACCCGGACCTTTCAGGCGATTCGCATTTATCTCAACGGTGAACTGGATGCGCTTGACGCGGCCCTCGGCCAGGCCGTGGATCAACTGGCCCCCGGAGGTCGTCTGGTGGTGATCAGCTTTCACTCGCTGGAAGATCGCCGGGTGAAGCGCCTGATCCGGGACGAGTCCGGACGCGCGCCGCGCGGACGCGGTGGCATGCCGCTGGGCGCGGAGCGGCCGGTACGGCTGCGCTCGCTGGGACGACCGCGTCACGCCTGCCAGGCGGAGATCGCGAACAATCCCCGGGCACGTAGTGCCGTGCTGCGCGCGGCGGAAAAGGTGGCCGCCTGATGAGCGGCGCGGGCGTCGGGTTCTGGCTTCGCCCGGCGCTGCTGCTGGCGCTGGTGGTGAGCACGGCGCTGGCAGTGAGTTATAGCGTGCACGAAGCGCGCCGGCTCACCGCCCGTGCCCAGACGCTGCAGGCCGAGCAGGATCGGCTCAAGACGCAGTGGGGCCAGCTCTTGCTGGAACGCAGTACCTGGGGGGCGTACGGGCGAGTAGAGCGGTTGGCGCGGGAAGAACTGAACATGAAAGTGCCCGAAGGGGATGAACGTGTGGTGGTGAAGCCATGAAGGGCGTGCAAGGTCGCACCCATACCGGGCGTCTGCGTTTGATGCTCGGCTTCTGGCTGCTGGTGCTGCTGGCACTCGTGGCCCGGGCGGTGGATCTGCATGTGCTGCAGCAGGAATTCCTTGCCGAACAGGGCCGCGAGCGCAACCTGCGCGTGGAGCCCCTGGCGGCGCACCGCGGTGTCATCCGGGATCGTCAGGGCAAGCCGCTGGCGGTGAGCACGCCGGTGACCTCGCTCTGGGCCGATCCCCGGGCGGTGCTGGAAGCCCCGGAGCAATGGGCACGGTTGCGGAACCATCCGGTGTTCGACCGCGACGAGCTTGCCAGCGCGGTGCGTGGACGCGAAGACCGGGAATTCGTCTACCTGGAACGTCACCTGCCGCCCGATGAAGCGGACAAGGTGCTGGAGCACAATGTGCCCGGTATCCATGCGCTCACCGAATATCGTCGCTATTACCCGGCGGGCGAAGTGGCCAGTCATGTGGTAGGCATGACCAATATTGATGAACAGGGCCAGGAAGGTGTGGAGCTGGCCTTCAACGATATTCTGAAAGGCGAACCGGGCCGCAAGAAAGTCGTGCGCGATCTCCACGGCCGCGTGATCCGGGATCTGGAAGTGATGGAACCGGCCGATCCGGGCACGGATCTCAATCTGAGCATCGATCTGCGCATTCAGTATCTCGCCTACCGGGAGTTGTTATCGGCGGTGCAGGAGCACCAGGCCGCGAGTGGCAGTGCCGTGGTGCTGGATGCCACCACGGGCGAAGTGCTGGCCATGGCCAACCATCCGTCCTACAACCCCAACCAGCGTGCCCGACAGAAACCCGCCGCGCGGCGCAACCGCGCCGCCACGGATCTGTTCGAACCCGGGTCCACGATCAAGCCGCTGACCGTGGCGGCGGCCTTGCAGAACAATCTGGTAACGCCCCGCACCACCATTGATACCAGCCCGGGCCATATTCGCGTGGGCGGCAAGACCATCCGGGATCACCGGAACTATGGTCGCCTGGAAGTCAGCGATGTGCTCACCAAGTCCTCCAATGTGGGCGCCACGCGGCTGGCCCTGCGCATGGACGAACACCGCTTGCCCCGTTTTTTCGGCCGTTTCGGCCTGGGCGAGGACACGGGACTGGACTTTCCGGGGGAAAGCCAGGGCGTGCTGCCCTGGCGCACACAATGGCGGGACATTGAACAGGCGACTCTGTCCTACGGCTATGGCTTGTCCATGACCGTGCTGCAGCTCGCGCGCGCCTATGCCGTGCTGGCCCATGAGGGGAAACGGATCCCGCTTACGCTGCGCAAACGCGAAGCCGCGCCTGACGGCCAGCAGGTGCTGGATCCGGACGTGGCCAACCAGATGGTGACCATGCTGCGCTCGGTGGTCTCGCGCGAGGGCACCGCCCGTCGCGCCATGGTTGCGGGCTACGAGGTGGCGGGCAAGACCGGCACCGTGCACAAGGTCACGGACAACGGCTATGCCGATGACCGCTATATCGCCCTGTTCGCCGGCATGGCGCCGGCGGAGGATCCGCGCTACGTCACTGTGGTGCTGGTGGATGATCCGCGTGGCGAGGACTATTTCGGCGGTCTGGTGGCGGCGCCCGCGTTCGCCCGGATCATGGAAGGCGTGCTGCGCACCCTGGAGGTCGCGCCCCGGGACCCGGCGGGCACCTGGGCCGGCGGTGACGAAAAGGGAGGGGCGACATGAGCATGACCCTGGCCCGGCTTCTTCCCGAACAGCACTTGCCGCCCGAGGTGGCCGAACTGTCCATAGCTGATCTGCAGCTGGACAGTCGCCGACTGGAACGCGGCGATCTCTTTCTGGCCATGGCCGGCGAGCGCGCCGACGGCCGTGCCTATATCCAGGAGGCGATCCGTGCCGGTGCGGCGGCGGTGCTCACCGACGATGAGCAGCCCGCGCTGGATCAGCGCCAGCCCGTGCCGGTTATCGGCGTGCCGGATCTGCGCGCGCGTGCGGGTGAACTGGCCGGGCGCTTCTTCGGCGAACCGGGCCGGGAACTGCGGGTGTTCGCGATCACGGGAACCAATGGCAAGACCAGCACAGCCTGGTTCCTGCGCGATGCACTCCAGGCACCGGGCCGCGAATCCGCCCTGCTGGGCACCCTGGGAGCGCGCTGTGGCGAGCAGACCCTGGAGACCGGTCATACCACCCCGGATGTGATCAGTCTGCATCGCTGGTTGCGCCGTTTTCGGGACCAGGGTGCGCAGGTGCTGGTCATGGAAGCGTCCTCCCATGCGCTGGCGCAGAACCGTCTGGATGGGGTGGTGGTGCAAACGGCGGTGTTCACCAATCTGAGCCACGAGCATCTGGATTATCACGGTGACATGGATGCGTACTACCGCGCCAAGGCCCTGCTTTTCCAGCGTCCGGAACTGGAGCTGGCGGTCATCAATGTCGACGACGAAGCCGGCCGCCGGCTGCTGAACGATTTGCCGGCCGGTGTTCAGGTTTTGCGGTTCGGGCAGAGCACCGACGCCGAGGTGAGGCGTCTCGGGTTCGCGCCCGCCGAAGACGGTATGACGCTGGAAATCGTCGTGGGCAGGGAAACCGTAACGGTTCAGCTGCCGCTGTTCGGACGCTTCAACGCGGACAATGTCCTGGCCGTAGCCGCCGTTTTGTGCGGGCTGGGCCATGACAGCGACGCAATTGCCGCAGCACTCGCCGGCGTGACGCCGGTACCGGGGCGCATGGAAGCCGCGGATACCGAGAGCCGCCCCCGCGTCCTTGTGGACTACGCCCACACCCCGGATGCGCTGGAAAAGGCACTGAGCGCCGCACGTGAGCATTTCCGCGGCCGGGTGATCTGTGTGACCGGTGCCGGTGGCGAACGCGATACCGCCAAGCGGCCCGTCATGGCGGCCACCGCCGAACGCTTCGCCGATCGGGTGGTGCTCACTGCGGACAATCCGCGCGGCGAAGCCGTGGACGCCATCCTCGAGGCCATGCGGAGCGGGCTGAGCAGTCCGGACCGGGTGCTGATCGAACCGGACCGCCCGAACGCTGTGCAAGTGGCGGTGCAGGAAGCCGGCGAGGAGGATGTTGTGCTGATCGCGGGCAAGGGGCACGAGAGCTGGCAGGAAGTCCGGGGAGAATTCCTGCCCATGGATGATCGCGAACTGGCGCGTGCCGCCCTGGCGGCCCGGGGAGGTCAACCATGATGCTCTCGCAGGCCGCGCAATGGATGCAGGGTGTACTCGTGGGCGATGACTGTGAGATCGCGCGCGTGTCCACCGACAGCCGGGCGCTGGAATCGGGGGATCTGTTCATCGCCCTGCGCGGCGAGCACTTCGACGCCCATGATTTTCTCGCCGGTGCCGCTTCCGCCGGCGCCCGCGCGGCCGTGACGGAGCGCGATACCGAGGCCTTTGGCAGCTATGTCCGCGTAGAGGACACCCGTCAGGCGCTGGGACGCCTGGCCGCCGGCTGGTGCGATCAGTTCAGCATTGAGCGCGTGGCCGTCACCGGCAATGCCGGCAAGACCACGGTCAAGGAAATGGTGGCGCAAATGCTGGGTGACCAGACGCATGCGACCCAGGGCAATCTCAACAATGACATCGGCGTGCCCCTGACCCTGCTGGGGGTGCGCGCCGAACATCGGTACGGCGTGTTCGAGCTGGGGGCCAACGCCCCGGGCGAGATTGCCTGGACCTCGTCGCTGGTGCGCCCCGACGTGGCCCTGGTGACCAATGTCACCGGCGCCCATCTGGCCGGTTTCGGCTCGCTCGAGGGTATTGCCCGCGCCAAGGCGGAAATCTTCTCGGGCATGCGTGCCGGCGGCACGGCCGTGATCAATCAGGACGACTTCTTTGCTGACTTCTTCGCCCACGCGGCCGCGGAGCAGGGCCTGACGGTGGTACGCGTCGGGGAAAGCGAGAATACGGATTTGCGGGCGCTGGAGGTTGAGTCCCGTGGCGGCGAGACCGGCTTTGTGCTGGAGCCGGGCGGTATCCGGGTGCGGCTGCCCCTGGCCGGGCGGCATCAGGTAAGCAATGCCCTGCTGGCCCTGGGCGCCGTCCGGGCGCTGGGACGCGACCTGGAGGATGCCGTGGCTGCGCTCGCCGATGTGCCCGCGGTGGCCGGGCGCATGGAACGCAGCTATTGCCAGGGCGGCACCCTGGTGGACGACAGCTACAACGCCAGCCCGGGGGCCGTGGAAGCGGCCGTCGACTGGCTGGTGGAACAGGCCGCGCCGCGCGTGCTGGTGCTGGGCGGGCTGGCGGAACTGGGCGAGGACGCGGACCGGATTCACGCCGACCTGGGCGACTATGCACGCCGCCAGGGGCTGGACGCACTCATTGTGCTCGCCGGCGCCGCCGAACCGGCCGCCCGGGCCTTTGGTGAAGGCGCCGTACAGGTGGACGACACCGATGAAGCAGCGCGCCAGGTCCTGCCCTGGCTGCAGGCGGGCGCCACGGTGCTGGTGAAAGGGTCCCGAAGCGCGCGCATGGAGCGGGTCACGGGCGCATTGCAGGCCATGGGGGAGGTGCACTGATGCTGTTGTGGCTGGCCCGGCAACTGGCGGAATACCACGCCGGCTTTCTGGTGGTGGATTATCTGACGCTGCGCGCCATTTTCGGCGTGCTCACCGCGCTTTTCGTGGCCTTTTTCGTGGGTCCGTACATGATCCGCAAGCTGGAGCTGTATCAGGTGGGCCAGGCGGTGCGTGACGACGGGCCCCAGAGCCATCTCACCAAGGCCGGCACACCCACCATGGGCGGCGCCCTCATCCTGGTGGCGGTGGCGCTGTCCACGCTGTTGTGGGCGGATCTGGGCAACCGCTTCATCTGGATCACCCTGGGCGTGCTGGTGATTTTCGGGGCCGTGGGCTGGGTCGACGACTGGCGCAAGGTGGTGCGCAAGGATCCCCGTGGACTGGCCGCGGGCTGGAAATATTTCTGGCAGTCCGCCGGCGCGCTCGGCGCCGGCCTGGGCCTGTACCTGCTGGCCGCCGATCCGGTGGAAACCACCCTGATCGTGCCCTTTTTCAAGGAAGTGGCCGTACCGCTGGGCGCCTTCTATGTGGTGCTCACCTATTTCGTCATTACCGGCACCAGCAACGCGGTCAATCTCACCGACGGCCTGGACGGGCTGGCCATCATGCCCACGGTGCTGGTGGCGGGGGGACTGGGCGCGTTCGCCTATGTCACCGGCCATGCCGAATTCGCCGACTATCTGCATATTCCCTTCGTGCTGGGCGCGGGCGAACTGGTGGTCATTGCCGCGTCCATTTGCGGCGCCGGTCTGGGCTTTCTCTGGTTCAACACCTATCCCGCCCAGGTCTTCATGGGGGATGTGGGCGCGCTGTCGCTGGGCGCGGTGCTGGGCGTCATGGCGGTGATCGTCCGCCAGGAAATCGTGTTGTTCATCATGGGCGGGATCTTCGTCATGGAAACCCTTTCCGTAATTGTCCAGGTGGGCTCGTACAAGCTCACCGGACGGCGGATCTTCCGCATGGCACCCATTCATCATCATTTTGAACTCAAGGGCTGGCCCGAGCCGAAGATCATTGTGCGCTTCTGGATCATCACTTTGGTGCTCGTGCTGGTGGGCCTGGCCACGTTGAAGATTCGATGAGGTGTCCATGACGCAGCGTTTTGATCTGGTAATCGGACTGGGGGTGACGGGCCAATCCTGTGTGCGCTATCTGGCGCGCCAGGGTACGCCCGTGCGCGCGCTCGACACCCGCCAGCGGCCACCGGGTCTGGACGCCTGCCGCCGGGATTTCCCCGATGTCCCCGTGCACACGGGCGGTTTCCGCGAGGACTGGCTCGACGACGCCACGCGCCTGATCGTCAGCCCGGGCGTGCCCGTGGTGACGCCGGAGATCGCGCGCCAGAGCGAAGCCGGCAAGGAAGTGGTGGGCGATATTGAGCTCTTCGCCAAGGCCGCCGCCCAGCCCGTGGCGGCGGTGACCGGCTCCAACGCCAAGAGCACCGTGACCAGCCTGCTGGGCCAAATGGCCGCGGCCGCCGGCAAGCGCGTCGCCGCCGGCGGCAATCTGGGCGCACCGGCACTGGATATTCTCGCCGATGATGTCGAGCTTTATGCACTGGAGCTGTCCAGCTTCCAGCTGGAAACCACCTACAGCCTGGATGCCCAGGTGGCGGCGCTGCTCAATGTGAGCCCGGATCATCTGGACCGCTATCACAGCCTGAGTGACTACATTGCCGCCAAGCAGCATATCTATGACGGCTGTCAGGTGGCGGTCTGGAACCGCGACGACGAAGTCACCCGGCCCCAGAAGCCCGTGCCGGCGCAGATCACCTTCGGCATGCACGCGGACGCGGATTACCGCCTGGACCCCGACAGCGGCGACTTGCTGCGCGGAGGCCGGGTATTGCTGCACCGCGATGATCTGCTGCTGCCCGGCAACCACAATGCCCTGAATGTGCTGGCCGCGCTGGCGCTGGCCGAGGCGCTGGAATTGCCGCTGGACAGCTCCGTGGCCGAGGCGTGCCGTTTTGCCGGACTGCCCCATCGTTGCCGGCATGTCGCCGAGGCGGCGGGCGTGCGCTGGTTCAATGACTCCAAGGGCACCAATCTGGGCGCCACCCGGGCGGCGCTGGAAGGCATTGGTCCGGCCATCGAGGGCCGGGTGGTGCTGATCGCCGGTGGTCAGGGCAAGGGGCAGGACTTTGCCACTCTGGCTGAGCCCGCCCGGACGTGCGTGCGTGCCGCCGTATTGATCGGTGAGGACGGCCCGCGAATGGGCGAGGCCCTGGACGGCATCGTCGCCGTGGAGCAGGCCGGGGACATGACCACGGCGGTACGGCGCGCCGCCGAGCTGGCCCGGCCCGGGGATGCGGTTCTGCTGTCCCCGGGCTGTGCCAGTTTCGATCAGTTTGACGACTACGCCGCCCGGGGTGAGGCGTTCGAGGCTGCGGTACGGGAGGTGACGCATGGCCAGAGCTGACGTCACTTTCCTGTCCCCCTGGAGTCCGGGCCCGGACCGGGTACTGGCGCTGACGGTGCTGGTGCTTCTGCTCTTCGGCCTGGTGATGGTGACTTCGTCCTCGCTGCAGATCGCCGAATCCGCGTCCGGCGAGCCGTGGCATTACAGCCTGCGCCACGGCATCTATCTGCTATTGGGGAGTACCGTGGCCGCCGGCACCTACATGATGCTGCCGCTGGCGTGGCTGGAGAAAATGCGCTTCGCCATGCTGCCGCTGGTGCTGGCGGCGCTCATCCTGGTGTTCGTGCCCGGGCTGGGCCATGAAGTCAACGGCTCGCTGCGCTGGATCAAGGTGGGCGGCTTTACGCTGCAGCCCTCGGAACTGATCAAACCCGCCTTCGTGCTTTATCTGGCCGGTTATATCGGCCAGCACAAGCAGGCGCTGGAGCAGAGCTGGAAGGCCTTTCTCGTGCCTCTGGGCGTTTTTGCGGTAATCGCGTTCCTGTTGTTGCTGGAACCGGATTTCGGCGCCGTGGTGGTGCTCGGCGTGGTCATGATGGGCATGCTCTTTCTCGCCGGGGTGCCGGCACTGCGGTTTCTGATCGTGGCCCTGACGGGCGCGGCGGCCGCGGCCGTGCTCGCCTTTGCCCAGCCCTATCGGGTGCAGCGGCTGATGTCCTTCATGGATCCCTGGCAGGACCAGTTCGGCAGCGGCTATCAACTGACCCAGAGTCTGATCGCGTTCGGCCGCGGGGATCTCTTCGGCGTGGGGCTGGGCAACAGTGTCCAGAAGCTCTTCTATCTGCCCGAGGCCCATACGGATTTCGTGCATGCCGTGGTGGGCGAGGAGTTCGGACTGGTGGGCAATCTGGCGTTGATCCTGGTCTTGGCCCTGCTGTGTTACCGCATGTTCCGGCTGGGCGGCCGATTGCAGGAGCACGGCAGTCTCTATGCGGCGTTTGTGGTCCAGGGCGTGGCCCTGGTGTTTACGGCCCAGATCGCCATCAACCTGGCGGTCAACATGGGATTGTTGCCCACCAAGGGGCTGACGCTGCCCTTTGTCAGTTATGGCGGCTCCAGTCTGGTGACTTCGCTCTTCATGGTGGGGCTGGTTTTGCGCGCGGCGGCGGAAAACCGCAACGCGCACGGGCAGCGGAGGGCGGCGTCATGAGCCGGGATGTACTCATCATGGCCGGCGGCACCGGCGGACACGTCTTCCCCGCCCTGGCGGTAGCGCACGAGCTGACGCAGAGCGGCTATCAGGTGCAGTGGCTGGGCGCGCCCGGCGGGATCGAGAACCGGCTGGTGCCGCAAGCGGGTTATCCCCTGCATGTGCTGCCCGTGCGCGGCGTGCGCCGGGGCGGGCTGGCCCGGCTGGTGACCGCGCCCTGGATGCTGGCGGGCGCGGTGATCCGGGCCTGGCGTCTGGTGCGGGTGCTGCGTCCGGCCCTCGCCGTGGGCTTCGGCGGTTTCGCCAGTGGTCCGGGCGGTGCCGGGGCGCGTCTGGCGGGAGTGCCGCTGGTGCTGCATGAACAGAACGCCCTGCCGGGGCTGACCAATCGCTGGCTGGCGCGCGTCGCGGCCCGGGTGCTGCAGGCCTTCCCCGATGCCTTCCCCGCGCGGGCCGGGGCGCAGACCGTGGGCAATCCGGTGCGGGCCGACATCGCCGCCCTGCCGGAGCCGGAACAACGCTATGCCGGACGCACGGGATCGTTGCGCATTCTGATTACCGGCGGCAGCCAGGGCGCACTGGCGCTCAATCGCATTCTGCCCCGGTTGCTGGCGGCCGTGCTCGGCCGGGACCTGGAGATCGTGCATCAGGCGGGGCGCGGGCGCGTGGATGAAGCCCGCGATGCCTGGAACGAGGCCGGTGTGGAGGCCGAGGTGGTGGAGTTTATCGAGGACATGGCCGGTGAACTGGGCCGCGCGGATCTGCTGATCTGCCGTGCCGGAGCGCTGTCCGTCTGGGAAGCCGCGGTTGCCGGCGTGGCCGCGCTCTTTGTGCCACTGCCCACGGCCGTGGATGACCACCAGACCCTCAATGCCCGCTGGCTGGCGGATCAGGGCGCGGCGGCTCTGCTGCCCCAGGACCGGCTGGATGAACCGGGGCTGGCCGCGGCGCTGTCGGGTTTGCGCGAGCGCGCGAGCCTGCAGGCCATGGCGGAGAAGGCGCGCGCCCGTTCGGTTACCGACAGTGCCGCGCGGGTAGCGCGTACATGCGAGGAGGTGGCTCTTGGCTGAAGCGAACGCCTACATGCATTCGGTGCCCGCCATGCGGCGCATCCGCCGGATCCACTTCGTGGGCATCGGCGGCGCGGGCATGTGCGGCATTGCCGAGGTGCTGGCCAATCAGGGCTATGGCATCAGCGGCTCCGATCTCCGGGAATCGCCTGTGGTCGAGCGCATGCGGGCTCTGGGTGCGCATGTGGCCATCGGACACCGCGCGGAAAACATCGGCGATGCGGACGTGGTGGTGACGTCCTCGGCCGTGGATGCCGACAACCCCGAGGTCGCCGCCGCCCACGCCCGGCGTATTCCGGTGGTCCCGCGCGCGGAGATGCTCGCCGAGTTGATGCGTTTCCGGCACGGCATTGCCGTCGCCGGCACCCACGGCAAGACCACGACGACGTCCATGCTCGCCTCCGTTCTGGGTGCGGCGGGGCTGGATCCCACCTTTGTGATCGGCGGGCAGCTGACCAGCAGCGGCGCCAACGCGGCGCTGGGTCAGAGCCGCTATCTGGTGGCGGAGGCGGACGAATCCGATGCCTCCTTCCTGCACTTGCAGCCGCTGACGGCCGTGGTGACCAATGTCGATGCCGATCACATGCACACCTACGGGGGCGATTTCGCCCGCCTGGAGAACACCTTTATCGAGTTCCTGCACAACCTGCCGTTCTATGGCGCGGTGGCGCTGTGCATCGACGATCCCGTGATTCGCCAGCTCCTGCCGCGCGTGAACCGTCAGGTGATCCGCTACGGCCTGGCCGAGGACGCCGACGTACGCGCGCTCGCTATCGAACAATCGGGCATGACCTCGCGCTTCCGGGTGGAGCGAACCGAGGGCGCGCCGCTGGAGATCACGCTGAACATGCCGGGTCTGCACAATGTGCAGAACGCGCTCGCGGCCATGGCCGTGGCCGCTGATGAGGGCGTTTCCGACGAGGCCATCATTCAGGGGCTGAACGGTTTCTCCGGCGTGGGCCGACGCTTCGATGTACAGGGCGAATACCGTCATCCCCGGGGCAGCGCCACCCTGGTGGACGACTACGGGCACCATCCGCGCGAGGTGCGCGCCACGATCGACGCCGTGCGCCAGGGCTGGCCGGACCGGCGTCTGGTCATGCTCTTCCAGCCGCACCGTTATACCCGCACCCGCGAGCTCTACGAGGACTTCGTGGAGGTGCTTTCGGATGTGGATGGACTGCTCATGCTGGACGTCTACAGCGCCGGCGAGGAAGCCATCCCCGGCGCGGACGCGCGTTCGCTGTGCCGCAGCATCCGCCAGCGCGGTCAGCTGGAACCCGTTTTTGTGGATGACCCGGATCGGTTGCCGGAGCTGCTCGCGTCCCAGCTGCGGGACGGCGATCTGCTCGTCACCCAGGGCGCGGGCAATGTGGGCGCCATCTGTCGACAGTTGATGCAGGAGGCGGGCGCATGAGCGATTTGCAGGCACTGCGACGCAACCTGGCACAGCTTGGCCGTGTGGCCGTGCTCGCCGGCGGTGATTCCGCCGAGCGGTCCATATCGCTCAAGAGCGGACACGCGGTCCATCGGGCCCTGCGCAATCTGGGCGTGCTGGCCGAATTCGTGGATCCGGCGGAGACCGGCGTGAACAAGCTCGCCGGCTTCCAGGCCGCCTGGGTGGTGCTGCACGGCCGGGGCGGTGAGGACGGCGTGATCCAGGGCGTGCTGGAGCATCTGGGCGTGCCCTATTGCGGTAGCGGCGTCATGGCCTCGGCGCTGGGCATGGACAAGGTCCGTACCAAGTGGCTCTGGCGCGGCGCCGGATTGCCCACCCCGGATTTTTACGTGGCCGGGCGCAACGAAACCGCGCTGGACTATCCGGTGATCGTCAAGCCGGCGCGGGAAGGCTCGTCCATCGGCATGTGCAAGGTGGACAGCGAAACCCAACTGCGCGAGGCCGTGGCGGCCGCGCATGCCTATGACGACGAGGTGATCGTCGAGCAGTGGGTCAGCGGCGCCGAGTACACCGTGGCCATTCTCGAGGGCCGGGCCCTGCCGGCGATCCGCCTGGAGACCCCCAACACCTTCTATGACTTCGAGGCGAAATACGAAAGCGAGACGACGCAGTACCACTGCCCCTGTGGCCTGAGCGAGGCGGAGGAAGCCGAGCTCGCCGAGCTGGCACTGGACGCCTTTGCCGTACTGGGCGGACGCGGCTGGGGCCGGGTGGATGTGATGCGCGACGACGAAGGGCGTTTCCAGCTGCTGGAAGTAAACACCATTCCGGGCATGACGGATCATTCGCTGGTGCCCATGGCCGCCGAGGCCGCGGGCGTGGGTTTCGACGAACTGGTGGGCCGGATTCTGATGACGGCCGTGGAGTCCGAGGCATGACGCAGGCACACAGGAAAGCGGCAACCCGCAAGACACGCCCGCGCAGCGGCGTTGCCTGGCGCGCGCGTCTGGCCGCGGCGCTGCCCTGGGCCCTGGCGGCGGCTTCGCTGGGGGTCGTGCTGGCGGGTGTGATCTATATGCCGCGGATGTTGTCCGCGTGGCCGCTGGAGGAAGTCAGTGTAACCGGTGTCTCCGACGCGCGTCGGCAGGAAGGCGTGCGGGTCAGTCTTTCTGAGTTGCTGGCGGACGAGAACTTCTTCTCCGTGCCGCTGGAACGCATCCATGACCGGGTCACGGATCTGGCCTGGGTGGCGGGCGCCAGTGTCCGGCGCCGCTGGCCGGACCGACTGGTGCTTGATGTCACCGAGCGTGTGCCGGTGGCGGTGTGGAATGGCGACACCCTGGTTTCGAGCAGCGGCGAAGCCTTCAGCGCGGTTGAGCAATACGCCACCGCAGGGCTGCCGCGCCTGTCCGGGCCGAAAGACCGGCTGGACGAGGTCATGAACTATTACCACGGCATCACCAAGATGCTGGACGAACTGGATCCGGACATCCGGGTCATGGCCGTGGACCAGCGGCTCACGGCCCGGTTGGAACTCGACAGCGGCGCGAAGCTGATCGTGGACCGGGACGGCTATACGGCCAAGTTGCGTCGTTTCGTGCGTTTTTATCAGGAAGTCGCCCGTCCGGCGCAGCGGCGCCTGGCCCGGGTGGATCTGCGCTATGGCAACGGGCTGGCCGTGCGCTGGCGTGACGAGGACACGGACCCGGCACCGGAAGAGAGAGTCTGAACGATGGCGAATGCGACGGAAAACATGATTGTGGGCCTGGACATCGGCACCTCCAAGGTGGTCGCCATTGTCGGGCAGGTGAACGCGGACGGCAGCCTCCAGGTGGTGGGGCTGGGCTCGCAGCCCTCGCGCGGGATGAAAAAGGGCGTGGTGGTGGATATCGAGGCCACGGTGCGCTCCATCCAGCGCGCGGTGGAGGAAGCCGAGCTCATGGCCGGCTGCCAGATTCATTCGGTTTATGCCGGCATCGCGGGCAGCCATGTGCGCAGCCTGAATTCCCACGGCATCGTCGCCATCCGCGACCGGGAGGTGACCCGCGCCGATATCGACCGGGTGATCGACGCCGCCCAGGCGGTGGCCATCCCGGCGGATCAGAAGACGCTGCATGTATTGCCGCAGGAATACATTGTGGACAACCAGGAGGGCGTGCGCGAACCCGTGGGCATGTCCGGGGTCCGTCTGGAGGCGAAGGTACATCTGGTTACCTGTGCCGTGAACGCCGCCCAGAACGTGGAGAAATGCGTGCGCCGCTGCGGCCTGGAGGTGGAGGACATCACCCTGGAGCAGCTGGCCAGCGCCCATGCCGTGCTCACCGAGGACGAACGCGAGCTGGGGGTCTGTCTGGTCGACATCGGCGGGGGCACCACCGACATCGCCGTCTTCACCGAGGGGGCCATCCGGCACACGGCCAATATCCCCATCGCCGGCGACCAGGTCACCAACGACATCGCCATGGCCCTGCGCACGCCGCGCCAGCATGCCGACGAGCTCAAGATCAAGTACGCCTGCTCGCTCATTCAGCTGGCCGGTGCCGAGGAAACCATCAAGGTGCCCAGCGTGGGCGACCGGCCCCCGCGCACCCTGTCCCGCCAGAACCTGGCCGAGGTGGTGGAGCCACGCTACGACGAGCTCTTCACCCTGATCCAGGCGGAACTGCGCCGCTCCGGCTTCGAGGAGCTGATTCCGGGGGGCATCGTGATCACCGGCGGCTCCTCGCGCATCGAGGGCCTGGTGGATCTGGCCGAGGAAATCTTTCACATGCCGGTGCGCCTGGGCATGCCCCAGGGCGTAACCGGTCTGACGGACGTGGTCCGCAACCCCGTGTATTCGACGGCCGTGGGCTTGTTGCTCTACGGCCAGAAAGCCGAGCAGGAAGGCACCTCCGCGCGCCGGCAGGCGCGCGGCGGGCCCGTGGACTGGTTCGAGCGCTTCAAGCGCTGGTTCCAGGGCCACTTCTGACGCGTGGAGCAGGCGCGTCACAACGAAACCGTGAAAACGGCAGCAAAAACCGGGAGGTCGAAATGCAGTTTCAACTCGAAGACAGCGTACCGCATGGCGCGGTCATCAAGGTAATCGGTGTCGGCGGTGGTGGCGGCAATGCCGTCGATCACATGGTCCGGCAGAATGTGGAAGGCGTGGAGTTTATCTGCGCCAATACGGACGCACAGGCGCTGCGCAATGCGTCATCGCGCACCGTGATCCAGCTGGGCTCGCAGGTCACCAAGGGCCTGGGCGCGGGCGCGGATCCGGATGTGGGCCGGCAGGCGGCGATCGAGGATCGCGAGCGCATTGCCGAGCTGCTGCAGGGCGCGGACATGGTTTTCGTCACCGCCGGTATGGGCGGCGGTACCGGAACGGGCGCGGTGCCCATCGTGGCCGAGGTGGCCAAGGATCTGGGCATTCTGACCGTGGCCGTGGTGACCAAACCCTTCCCGTTCGAGGGACGCAAGCGCATGCAGGTCTCCGACGACGGTATCAAGGAGCTGGGTGAACATGTGGATTCGCTGATCAC
>CAJXLA010000062.1 GCA_913055795.1 uncultured Alcanivorax sp.
CCACAAATCACCTTATCGCTGAGTGTTAACAACTATATACATAAACCACGGGGAATTTGTGACACCCACAAATCAGTCACCCCCTTCGAAACGCGTCGGTCGCTTATAAACCCCTGAAATGGCGGGATGTTAGCCCTTCAGCGCAGGGCCAGGGCGGAAATTCGTTGCACCTGCAAATAAGCGGTTGTACGCCACAGCGCACACGCGAATTTCTGGGACACCCCCAAATTTAATCCATGGCCTACGCTTTTTTCCAGCGATCGCTGATAGCGGGCTGCGGTGGGCCCGGTAGGCTGACCCACGGGACAAGAGCTGGAAAAGGACCTCCCCATGACCCGTGCAAGACGCGAACAGATCTCGCTGGGCGACACGCCCTACTACCACTGCATAAGTCGCTGTGTGCGCCGCGCTTTTCTGTGCGGCTATGACCGCTACGCCGACCGGGACTATGAGCACCGCCGCGGCTGGATCCGGGCGAGGATGGCGGAGCTGGTGGAGATTTTCGCCATCGATCTCTACGCCTACGCCATCATGTCCAACCACTACCATGTGGTGCTGCGGGTGGACGCACAGCGCGCGGGAGATTGGAGCGATGACGAGGTCCTTCGCCGCTGGACACGGCTGTTCAAGGGCCCGGAGCCGGTGCGGATTTATCTGGCCGGCGAGGAACTCTCGCCGGCGGAAAGCGATGAAGTGAGCCGTGTGGCCGCACTCTGGCGGGAGCGCCTTTGCGATATCAGCTGGTTCATGCGCTGCCTCAATGAGGCGATCGCGAAGGAAGCCAACCGGGAGGATGGCTGCAAGGGCCGCTTCTGGGAGGGCCGCTTCAAGAGCCAGGCGCTGCTGGACGAGCGGGCGGTGCTGACCTGCATGGCCTATGTGGATCTCAACCCGGTCCGGGCCGGGATGGCCGAGACGCCGGAGGATTCCGACTACACCTCGGTGCAGCAGCGCAGCCGCGAAGTCGCCGTCTCTTCGTCCCCGGCTGACGAAGAGGCACCGGAAGAAGCGCCCGCGCTGGCGCCGCTGGTAACCGGGGATACCGTCGACGACGCCGAACCCGACGGCATCGGAGCAATCCGGCTCATGGATTATCTGGAGCTGGTCGACCAGACCGGCCGGGCCCTGCGCGAGGACAAGCGCGGGGCCATTCCTTCCGGGGCGTTGCCGGTGTTGCAACGCCTGGAAATCGATGCCGATACCTGGATGCATCACATGCGGCCGCGAAAGAACCACCAGTTGCAGGCGCTCGGCGCGGAGTCCGCGATGCGGCGATTCGCCGACGCGGTCGGGCGGGCCTGGCTCTGGGGTATCCGTAGCTTTGCCAGGCTCCACGCGGGCTGCGGCGATGGTCGGCCGGCGGCGATCCGCCCCGGTTAAGAGCCTCTGCCCCTCGAACCTCTTCGGGTGGGACAGACGCAGGCTACAAGAGTGTCCACTTCAGTAGACAGTTTTGCTATGCTGACCCTATGAACAACGCGGACCTATGCGCGGTGGGAGCGCAAGCTGAAGGACGTTCGGGCGCGGGCCGTGATCGCCAACCGCGTGGCCCGGCTGGCCCACGGGCTGATCGGGGACGCGAAGTCCGTTGGCGGAGGTGTCAGCTAGCAGGCTGTTGGAAAATTTGCCCCTAGTTACATACGGGATCGGGACGCCGATGCGAGGCTCCTCCCTGAAATCAACGATATGAAAATTCCGGAAAGAATCCGGCCAATCCAGCCCGCCCACAGACTGCTCAGGAGCTGCGTCACCACCGCGACGGCAATCGCCGCGACGCATGAAAGACCCGCAGGATCTCGATACGGCCCGCGCGGGGCCGGACCCGATAGGGAATGATGTAGCGGGTGCCGGGGACGACGAGCTCGCGCGTGTCGGGCAGGCGGCCAGCGTGGCCCATGGCCGGGTTGTCCGCCAGCAGGGCTACGGCGTGCTGGACGCGGTGGACCACCTGCCGGGCCGCTTCCGGGTCATCCTGGGCAATGTATTCGGCTTCCTGATCCAGGTTTTGCAGGGCTTTCCGTAGCCATCTAACTTCCATTCGCGCTTCCTTTCGCGCTCCACTTGTTCATGACGGCCCCGACTTCCTCTTCCGAGGCAAAATCCCCTGCGTCCGCCTCGCCAAGCGCGTTCTGCAGTTCGTTGATCTGCCATTCGTTGAGCTCAACGTACTCGCGGATGGCTTCAGCGGCCAGAAAGGACTTGCTGCGCCGGGTAGCGCCGGCGAGTTTGTCCAGGCTGGCCTTGAGCTCGGGCGGCACCCGAATGGTCATGGTGGTCGACTCGGCCATGGCGAAATCCTCTGTATGCGGGTGTGTACAGTTTGCCACAGGCTCGCGCCGTACCAAATCGGGATGCCGGACTTCCCGTAAAATCAACGACATGGAGGTCCCGGACATGGGTCGGTCCGAAATTCCAGACACCCACAATTTGTCCTTGCTCTGGCTGCTGCCCCCGCCCGGTGCCGGGAGCTACTCGCGCTCACAAGAGATGCCGTCGAAGGAACGCTTCCTGGTCGGCCACACTGCGCTCGAAGGCCGCATCAAAGTACACATCGAAATGCCCCAGCGGATAGCGCACCACTTCCGCTTGCGGCATGCGCCGGGCGGCTCGCTCGCCGGCGGCGGGTGGCGCGACCGTGTCCTGTTCGCACAGCTGCAATAGCGACGGGCACCGCACCCGTTGGGCATCGCGGGTGGGCCGGTACAAAGGCACCAGCAGACCGGAACGCGCCGTCACGCGGAGATCCGGGACGGTGATCTCCTCGGCCATTCGGTGAAAGGCGGCAATGGCCTCGTCGCTGGTCATGGCGCCGAGATTCCCGGGCTCGGCCACCGCGGGGATGTAATGCGGGGACGCCCCCACGCCGGCGCGCAGCGTATCCAGCACGCCATGGGCGCTCACCCGCAGCAGATTCGCAAGGCCGCCATAGTGCGCCAGGGCGGCGAGCGTGGGAACGCCATCCAGCATGGGGCACTGACTCACCGTGGCCGCTACGTGGCCGTCCTGGGCCGCCACCGTGATCACCAGGCCGCCGGCAAAGGAGGTGCCCCACAACGCGATGCGCCCGGCATCGATGCCGGGGAGCTCGCGGGCAAACTCCAGCGCCGCGTGCCAGTCCCGGATCTGGCGGGCAGGTGCCATCAGTTGCCGGGGCTCACCTTCGCTGGCGCCAAAGTGCCGGTAGTCGAAGATCAGGGTCGCGATGCCGGCGGCATGGAAGCGCTCGGCAAAGGCCTCAAGACCCAGCTCTCGGGTGCCCGCGAACCCATGCGCCATGATCACCAGCGGTACCCGCCCGGTGCCGGAGGCCGGATAGGTGAGCCAGCCACGGCAGAGGCTGCCCTGGCTGGTGAAGCTGACGTCCTGGCGCGTCGGGCTGAAGGGGTCGATGTGATCAGTCATACGGGCAACTCTCTTAATTGGTATTTAAGAAAATTCTAGTGCATTTCTTGATCACCATTCAAGAGGTGGCCACAAGTCGCCATCGAGCCTGGCCGCGGGCGGGGAGCGCGGGGCTCGGGTGTGTTTTCCAAAGGGGACGTGCCGGGCGTGGGGCCGGGTCAGACGAACAATCGGGCCGCCATCTCGTCGATCACCGCCTGGCGCTCGGCCGGCGCCAGCTCATGCATGAGCAGGCCTTCCACGGAGAAAGAGACGATATGGATGATGGCGGGCATGCGCGCCTCGTCCACGCCGCGCGCCCGCAGCCGCTCCCCGATCAGTGTCGCCACTTCGGTGTGGAAGCGCTCATGCACGGCGGCAATGGCGTCCGAGGTGCGGGCCTTTTCGTGCAGGGTCACGATCAGCGGCTGGGCCGCGTCCATGGCCTCTATCACCCACGCCAACGTCTCCCGGACCGGCTCCTGGGGATCACGGTTTTCGAGCCCCATGAAGAAAAGCGCGGTCAGTTCCTCGACCACGGCGGCGAAGAGCTGCTCCTTGCCGGCGTAATACCAGTACAGAGTATTCGGCGTGACGCCCGCCGCCCGGGCGATGCGCGCCACACTGGTCTTGTCGAACCCCTCGCTGAAGAACAGGCTCCGCGCAGCGCTACGAATCTCCTGGCGTTTGACTTCCGGGGCTACATCCGGCCGGTTACTGGGCATGACATCTCCTCGAGCCCCGCAGGTTAGCAGCCTCTTGATGGCCGTTAAAGAAACTCTCAACGGAGAGGTAAAACGGGGTCAGACCTCGAATTTCACACCCCACCGGATGTAAGCGATCGCTTACCGCTACGGCCAGGCCGGGCTGACAGCACTGTTCCGGCCCCCATGGCAAACTTGCCCGCGAATCAACGAGATGAGAGTCGCCTGAGATACTACGTAAGGCTCTACAATGTAGATACATTATTGCTCGCGTGGTAGTATCTTCAATGTAAATACGCCTGACGGGAGTGCATCATGGCTGTAGTAAAGACCATCGCCCGCTGGGGCAACGCCAATGCCCTGCGGATCCCGGGCACCATGCTGGAAGAGCTGGGGCTGCACGAAGCCAGCAAGGTCTCGCTGTCCGTCCGCGAGGGCAAGCTGATTGTGGAGCCGGTGGACGAGGAGCCGGCGTCCCTGGAGGAACTCCTGGAAGGTGCCTCGAAGGAAGACTTCCGTGTTCCCGAGGACGAAACCTGGCTCGACAGCGAGCCCGTGGGCCGAGAGGTCTGGTAATGCCCGGTTCAAAGGCCTATTTGCCCCAGCGGGGCGATATTGTCATGTGTAACTTCAACCCGGTCGCCGGCCACGAGCAGGCCCACCACAGGCCTGCGCTCGTGCTGAGTCCTCATGTCTTCCAGGAGAAAACCGGCATGGCCGTAATGGCCCCGATTACCAATACCAAACGCGGCCACGGGATGGAGGTGGACATCGAAGACGGCGACACCACAGGTGTTGCCCTGATCCATCAGATCCGCTCGATCGACTTTGAGGCACGCCAGGTCACCTTCCGCGAGCACGCCACACAAGCCGTCGTCGCCGAGGCCTGTCAGAAGGCCGGACTGCTTTTCAAATGAGCCAACAAGCCGCTCGGGCGCATGGATCCGTTCTTGCAGCGGATGCGGTCCGACCCTGCTGACCCCGCCCCTCACAGGGCGGCTACAGTCCTGTAAACGCTCGGCTAACAGGAGCTGTAAAAAGATGAACGGTACAGAGCGCGGAGTTTGTGACACCCAGAAATCAGCCACAATGGTATCGAATGCTCGCCGGCAGAGCGCATTACGAGGCCACTGTCCGCAAGCAGTCGCTGCAGGGCACCGGGGTTGCTCGAGTCGCTCATTGACCTGATTTGCGAACACCGTTGATGCCGAACATGATGCAGGCATGCATCCGATTTTATTCAGGAGTTGGCCATGCGCACCACGGTGACCATTGATGACGAGCTCTACCGGAAAGCGCTGGAAGTTGCGGACCCGGATCTGAACAGGGCCGATCTGTTCCGCGAGGCCATCCAGACCTTCATCCGGGTGCAGGCCGCCAAGCGCCTGGCGGCGCTGGGTGGCAGCGCGCCCGATATGGACGATATCCCCAGGCATCGGGATCAGCCTGACACACCATGAGTGTGCTGATTGACACCTCGGTATGGGTGGATCATTTCCGGCGGACAAACGAAGCGCTAGCCGCGCTGCTCCTTCGGGATGACGGCCTCACCCACCCCATGGTCCTGGGCGAGCTGGCCTGCGGCACACCCCCGGCGCCCCGGGAACAGACACTGGCCGATATCGGGCTGTTACAGCGTGCGCAGCAGGCGAGCTGGGATGAAGTGATGACGTTCATTGAACGTGAAGAGCTCCACGGACTGGGCTGCGGTCCGGTGGACGTGACCTTGCTGGCATCCACACTGATGACCCCGGGCGGATTTTGTGACACCCACAAATCAGCCAAGCCCTTCGGAAGGGGTCGATCTGCTATAAGCCCCCTGAAATGGCGGAAGATCAGGCCTTCAGACCAGGTCCAGGGCGGGCATTCGTTGCCCCCGCAAATGAGCCGTTGTACGCGACAGCGCACACGCGATTACCGCATTCTTTGAATGGCAACAAAGCCGGGATCGACCAGAATATTTCCAGCCCGGCGGGTCAACGGATTGGCCGTCCAGCCTCCGAGCTGGACGTCCGGCATCCCCCCTGTCCTTTTCGCAGGCCTCAAAACGGCGAATTCGAGCACCCCTGGATCTTGTCCCGATGCTGATTGGTACGGGCGAATTGGACACACGCGGCGATTGCGGGAACAGCGTCAGCCCCCATCGACACCGGTCGGCGAGGTAAGGCGTCGATACGGGCGTGCGACGCCCGGGCTCACTGGCTCTGGTGCAGGCCCATGTCCCAGAAGGACTGCTCCAGCCGGGTGGCGTCGCTGAAGAGTCTTTGCAGGGACGGTAGCCGGTGTTCGCCGCCGCGCGCGCTGAAGAGTGTATCCATCTGCTCGCGCACGCTGCGCGCAAGGTCCTGGAATTCGTCGTCACTGTAGGTCTTGATCCAGTGGGCGTAAGGGTGTTGCTCCAGGCCTCCTTCATTCTTCCGGGCGCATTCGAGCCCGATCTCGGCGTAGCCCACGACACAGGGCGCCAGGGTGGTGAGCAGATCGAGCCGGTCGCCGGCCATGCCCGCATCCAGCACATAGCGGGTGTACGCCATGTTGGCGCGTGCCTCGGGTGCGGCCTCGAGCTCGTCCGGCTCGATGCCCCATTGCGTGCAGTAGTCGCGATGCAGCGCCATCTCGTGGTTCAGCAGGCCGTCCAGAACGGCCACGGCCGACTGCATGGCGGCGACGTCTTCCGCCTTGTACACCATGAGCGCCCAGGCCCGGCTGAAGTGTTTGAGAAAGAGATAGTCCTGGATCAGATAGTGCTTGAATGCCGCTTCCGAAAGCGTGCCGTCCGCCAGATTGCGCGTGAATTCATGCTCGACATAGGCGCGCCATTCTTCGGCGCATCCGGTTTTCAGCCGTTCCACCAGCGTGTTCTGCATCAGGATCTCCGTTGCGCTTTCCAGGCCGACCCCGGAACGTATTTCCACCGACCAGACAGCGGCAAAGCCTCCGTCACGCCGCTCGATAACCCATGACAAGCATGATGACGTGAACCTCAAGTGAAGGCACTTGTTTCGTGCTTCTGGAGCGACTACCTGTTGATTGATCCCGCCCGGGCGCCGCTCCACAATCATTTCGAGACGTATTGCGAGGTAGCTTCCCAATGAGCGACAAGGATCTCGAGGCCCGCCGGGCGGGCTGGCAGCATCGCGGGCAGGCGCGGCCGGATTTCGCCGTGGCGCCCGGGCCCGGCCAGGAGTCCGTCTGGGACTATCCGCGCCCGCCGGCCTATGTCACCGACGATCGCCGGGTCGAGATCCGCGCGGGCGGTCGCATCCTGGCCCGGAGTCCTCACAGCATCCGGGTGCTGGAGACGGGCAGTCCGCCGGCCTTCTACCTGCCGCCGGAGGCCTTCGATGACAGCCTGCTGCGGGCAGCATCGGTTCGCACCTTCTGTGAGTGGAAGGGTGAGGCGGAATATTTCGATGTCGTCACCGATGAGGGCATCATCGAGGCGGCGGTCTGGACCTACCGGGCGCCCCTCAGTGGTGCGGAGTCCATCGCCGGCTGGTGTTCCTGCTATCCCGAACGCCTCGAGTGCTACGTTCGCGGCGAGCCCATCGATGCCCAGGCGGGGGCTTATTACGGCGGCTGGGTGACCCGTGAACTGGTCGGCCCCTGGAAGGGCGAGCCGGGTACCGGGCACTGGTAGTCTGCCGAAGAAAATCGCGGAACCGGAATTTCCGGGCCACGCGCCTTCAGTCCGCTTCGGGCTCACTATGCGGTTTGGCCGCGAGGTCAACTGCGAAGGCTTTCAACAGCTTCAGGGTCGTCTCAAGGCTGGGATTGCCTTCTTCGTTGAATGCCTCATAGAGGTTGGAGCGGGACAGGCCCGTTTCCCGGGCGAGCTCGGTCATCCCCCCGGGCGCGTGCGGCCACATCCAGCGCATGAGCAAAAAAAGCCCGGTCGCGGGATGCAAAGGCATCGCAAAGAAACGCCGCGATGCCTTCGGGCGTATCCAGCCCCTCGGCCGGATCATGATCGTACACCGCTACTGCAACGCCAGCCGGGACACCCCCAAATTTACCTCACTGCAAACAGCACTTCTTGTACTTGCGGCCGCTGCCGCAGGGGCAGGGATCGTTGCGGCCCACGCGCGGGCCCTCGCGGCGAAGGGCATCGCCCGCTCGTCCGGGATTACCTTCGGCCGCGGGCCCCATCGGCGCCTGCTGGCGCTGTTCCAGAAAAATCCGATGCATTTCGAGCACCGGCTCGGCCAGTCCCTCCGCCAGCTTGTCTTGAACCTCGAGCGGCCCGCCCTCCTCGTCTTCCGGCATTTCGGCCACGCCGTTGGTGCCCAGAAACCAGATCACGCCCAGAGGATGATCAATATCCTCGGGCTCGCCCAGCACTTCTTCCCAGGCTTCAGGGTTCAGGCTGACACCACGCAGAAAGCCGGCGCACCAGGGCCGTGCCTCGAAATGGGGGTCACCCTGTTCATCGTCGACCGTAATGATCAGGGGTGCGTACTTTTCGGGGCGTTCCATGAGCAAGCCCGAGATCTCGTTCATGTGGCGCATGATCAGCTGCATCAGATGATCTGCCTGATCCCGGTCTTCGAATGCCGGCATCTCGCCGCCAAAGATGACGGGCAGCCAGGTGGACGGCATCAGGGTTTCCGGACCACAGACGACGGCGGTGAGAAAGCCGTCCAGTTCCGTCAGCGAGACAATGGGCTGTGACGACGCCTCGGTTTCCGGGTCCAGGGTGTCCGGGTCCGGCGCCCGGGCCTTGAGGAAGTCATCGAGCTCGTCCTGTTCGCTTTCCGAAAGGGGTTGGTCCGGTTGCATGACGGTGTCCGGGGCCGACGGAGAATGGATGTCAAAGCATAATCCGCGCCAGCGCCGCCGGGCAATGCCGCGAAGACGGAGTCAGAGCCCGGCCTTGTCCATTCGGCTCATCAAGGCCGGGCGGCGACCATATTGTTCGCGTAACCGCCGAAGCCAGGTCTCGGTGTCGGCTCCCGGGTCGAGATCGCGGGCCTGTTTCATCAATCGTACCAGGGCCGGGTAGCGTTTGGACTCGGCGGGCTGGATATCCACATCCACGCAGCGGCGCAGGAAGGCGGCGGCGTCGCCCGGATGCGTGTCGCGGCAGACTTCGGCGAGGCGCTGCAGCAGCTGCGGATGCGCGGCCTGCTCCCGGGCCAGCTGTACGGCCGCGTCGATCTCGTCATCGCCCATCAACAACATCAGCCGATCCGAGATATTGCGGCGGCCATCCGCCAGCTCCGTCTCCAGTGCGGCCAGAAACGACAGGGCCTGTTCACGCCAGGCCGGCCAGTCGTCGCCGGCGAACGCTTTCAGCGACTGCCACCGCGAGCCAAACGGGCTCCGGCGGAAAGCCTCCCAAAGGCTGGCCATGGCCTGCTCATGAAGCCCCGCTCGTTCATATTCCTCCGCCAGCATTTCAAGCAGCCGGCTGTCCCGGGGATTTTCGCGGACGCCTTCTTCGGCCCACGCGCGGGCCCGGTCGTAATAGCCGAAGTGCCGGCAAGCCTCGATGATCCGGACATAACCGAAGCCATGGGGCAAGCTACGGCCGTAGAGCTCTTCCAGTACGTCCAGTTCGCCGCGCTGATAGGCCAGTTCCTCCCGGCGGCGCAGCACACCGAACTCCCCGGACCGGTAGGCCTCGGCCCGGTCGCGGGTGGCGGGCGGCAAGGCGGCGTAGTCCTGTTCCACCTTGTCAGCGTACTGGCGCTGTCCGGCATCGCCGAGCGTCTCCCAGTACGCTTCCAGGGGGAAGAGTCCCCATTCGTCCTTGATCTTCAGTTTGTACAGCGTCGTGGCCAGCTTGCGCCCGCCTTTGCCGCTCTGGCGAATGGCGCGGGCGTGGAGCTCGGCGAAACGGTGGGTCTGCTCGCCGATGGCGCCGGAGGAATCATCGGCTCGCCCGTAGACCGTCAGTAGGCGCTTGACGGCGTATTCGCACAGCGCGGCGCACTCAGCCGGTTCGGTTTCCAGGATGTCCTCCAGCAGGGCCAGGGGACCGTCCAGCTGATCGGCGAAATCCATGCTGCGGCGATAATCCAGAAAACCGCCCGTATTCAGCGCATTCCGAAGGATCTCCTTGAGCGCCGACGGCGAAACCAGTGAAAGCCGCGCACGCAGGCTCTGTTCCAGTACCGGATCGTTGGAGGCCAGCTCGTGGAGCCAGCTCGCAAGGGTTTCAGTCGATTGCGCCCGGAGTGCCGTGAGCAGGTCATCGTCGCCGGCGGATTTCAGGGTATCGGGTTGTGCCGGCGCTTGCTCTCCGACCCCGGCGGCCAGGGCTACCGCCACCAGGTGCTTGCAGAAATCCCCTTCCTCCGCTGCCGGGCAGTCACAATCCCAGACCAGCCGCTCGCCCTGCCACCACAGGGAAGAACCGTAGATCGATGTGCCCATCACAATGGCGCTGGCCTTTCCGGCACGAGTGTGCAGCTCAGTCACATGGCCGTTGCGGTAATAGGAAAGACCACGCTCGAACGCGCCTTCACCCGCCCGTTCAATCAGCGCTGATTCATCCAGCTCGGAAAACAAGTCACACCTCGTGCAGAAAAGCGTGTGTAGGCCCGGGATCGGTCCGTCCAGACAAGAACCGTCTCACCATCGCCAACCGAAGTATAACCCGGAATCCGCGGAATTCAGGACAATCAACAATTCTGGCGCCGGTTAGCTGTGATCAAACAACAGGCGCTCCACTGCCTGGACGCTATCCGATTCCCTGTCCAGCTCCTTTTGCACGAACGCCTCAAGGGCTTTCTCGTGGGCGTAGACATAATCGAAGAACGCCTGGCCTTCGTCGCCCTCTGTGTTCTGCTTCAGGCGCAGAAAGGTCGCGTGGAACGGGCCGTGGCGTCGCGGACCATTTTCATGGCCAGGCGCCAGGGCATCCGGCTCAGGGCGGCTCACTCCGCGCGGCCCCTCAATGCCCGGCCCCCGGGCTCGACAACCTTCTGGCCGGTGCGTGCCATGTAATCCGAAAGCGCTACAGAGCCTGCTCTTCCAGCTGCTTGAGCGTGAGCCATTTCTGCTTGCGCGCGGGATTAACAGGCTGTCAGGTCAGGCGTGCCGCAGTATCAAAGACGGCCCTGCCGTAGATTTCCGATTCATGGATCCGTTGCAGATCGGCTTCGTATTCCGGATAGCTCACCAGAGATCTCCCTTTTCAGGCGACGATGGCCGCCGACGGCACCGGGTCGAATACGCTCCTAATAACCCTATTGGGTGCCGGACTTTGACGCGTTCAGCGTGTAGGCCCAACGCCAGCCCAGCTTCTGCAAGGGGACAAAGCCATGTTCTTCAAGCGACGCGGCAAGCTTCTCGGCATTTTCGAAATCGGGATCGGGGTGGTGCTCGGTAATGGACAGCACGCCGTCTTTCTTCAAAACCCGTGCCGCTTCCTCCAGAAACGAGGCCCGGTCCTCAATCTCGCCCAACACCGTGACCAGGAACAATGCATCGAATACGCCGCTTTCGAACGGCAGCGATTTTCCATCAGCCTGCCGGGTGGAGAAATTGGTAATGCCTTCTGCGGAAAGCTTTTTCGCGCTCTCCTCCAGCATCTTCTCCTGGATGTCGAGCAGCGTCAGGGATCCTTCCGGAATGCGTTTGGCGACCTTTACGCTGTAGTAGCCGGAGCCCGAGCCGACTTCAAGCACACAAGCATCCGGCTTGACTGGCAGGCGTTCCGCCACCGTTTGGGCCGACATGATCAGGCCACGACCCGGAAGATCAAGAAACCAGGCAAGTTGGTGCGGGAATACGCCTCGCCCGAAGGCTCGGGACCAGATTTCAATCTGTTCGGTTCGTTTCATTACGCGCTCCTGAAAGCTGATGGGTACAGCGTAGCGATGAACCCCGAGGTCGTATTGAACGAAAGAGCTAAGCAGGCTGTTGAAAAACCCCTTGCGCGCTCAGGCTTTCAGGCTGGTTCGCAATCGAGGCGCCCTTTTGAAGGCGGGCGTCCGCCCGTCGAAAAAGGGCAACGATGAATGCGGACCAGCCTGAAAGCCCCGCAGGGCGCTGCCTGAAGCGCCCATCTGCTGCACCTGGCCGCTCGGAAAGGGAGCTCCCCTGTCCTCTGCGACCAAGCACACCTGCTGAACCCTTCAGGTCACGCTGAGTGCGCAAGGGGTTTTTGAACAGCCTGCTAGTGCTGCTGTGCCTGCTGCCAGGCGTGCAGCGCATCCATGTAGGTGAGACCGAAGGACTCCGAAAAGGCCCGGCTCATGTGAGCCAGATCGCTGAAACCGGCCTGCATGGCGGCGTCCATGGGGGTTGCCCCGTCCAGCAGGGCGTCCATGGCCATCCGCAGCTTGAGCCACTTCTTGTAGCTGCGCAGCGGAATCCCCGATTGCTCCACGAACCAGTGGGAAAACCGGCTGGGCGAGAGGTTCACCATGCGCGCCAGGGCCTCCCGGTCCAGATCCTGCCCGTCGCGCAGCTGCCGCGCGATTTCCTCGGTGATGCGCGGGAAACGCTCGTCCGATACGGAGTCGGGGCCGGTCACCGCGAGCAGATCCGATTCCAGCAGCGCGCGCAGATCGGTGGCCGCCGACAGGTTTTGGAGGGGCTGGGGCAGCTTCTCGGCCGTCAGCGCGACCCAGCCGGCAGCGCTCCCCTCCCCCAGCCTTTTGAGCGGGGCTTGCGTCAACGGATCAAAATAGATCGAGCAGACGAAGCCGGCGAATAACTGATGCCTGACCTTGGACGACAGGAACACGGCCTTGGCACGGCGCCGCCCGGAGTCCCCCGCTTCGAATTCCAGCTCCCCGTCCAGGGCAATGGTCAGCTGGGACGCCCAGTGGCTGTGGACCTTGTTAGGCCCCACATGGCCACGAAAGATGGCCACACTGTTGGAAAAGACGATGTCCAGCTTCCAGTCTTTTTCCATGTCCGCTGCACCCGAAAGGTCATTCAGTGGCTTGCCCGGACCGGACGCGGCTGGGAGGCGAGGCCGGGCCGTTGATGTTTCCTGTCCAGCTCGATCATACGAAGGGTGTGGCTGGCTGAACAGCCCGCACCACTCGTCCGGCCCAGGTCCTTCGATTGATCCCGCCCGGGCGCCGGGCCACAATCATTTCGGGACGCAATTCGAGGGCAACGTCCATGACCGATAAGGATCTCGAGGCCCGCCGGGCCGCCTGGCAGCATCGCGGGCAGGCGCGGCCGGATTTCGCCGTGGCGCCCGGACCCGGCCAGGAGTCCGTCTGGGACTATCCGCGCCCGCCGGCCTATGCCACCGACGATCGCCGGGTCGAGATCCGCGCGGGCGGTCGCATCCTGGCCGAGGGTCCTTACAGCATCCGGGTGCTGGAGACGGGCAGTCCGCCGGCCTTCTACCTGCCGCCGGAGGCCTTTGATGACGCCCTGCTCCGGGCCTCGCCCGTGCGCACTTTCTGTGAATGGAAGGGCGAGGCGGAATACTTCGATGTCGTCACCGAGGAGGGCGTCATCGAGGCGGCGGTCTGGACCTATCGAGCGCCCCTGAGCGGTGCGGAGTCCATCGCCGGCTGGCGTTCCTGCTATCCCGAACGCATTGAGTGCTACGTTGGTGGTGAGTCCATCGATGCCCAGGCCGGGACTTATTACGGCGGCTGGGTGACCCGTGAACTGGTCGGCCCCTGGAAAGGCGAGCCGGGTACCGGGCATTGGTAGACTGCCAGAGAGGCTTGTGGAAACGGACGTTGCAACGCAATGAGGGTAGATCACGGTGGGGTCAGGTGCGCAAGTAATCCGCAACCGTCAGGGCATACTCCGGGAAGGTTTGCACCAGTTTCTGGTCTCCGGTTACCAGATTTGTATTCAGCGATTTCGCCAGGGCTACGAATTCACAGTCATAGGCCGAGCACCCGGTTTTGGTGGCCCGTTTCAAAACGTCCATGGAACCGGCGTTCCGCAATTCACTACGCCACAGCAAGGGAGCGATCCAGTGCGGGTCCTTGTGCAGCAGGGAAACAACGCTGTCGATTTGGTCCGTGGGCAGGTAGAGGTACGCGATCGTGTTGGTGTCCGCTACAATCATTCCCGGCCCTGATCCCGGGCGGCGTTAATTTCCCCGGTATCGAGCCGCTCGGCGCCCACGCGGCTGCGCAGGGCCCGGGCCCGGTCGGCCAGTTCCGTGGCGGAGACCCGGATTGGGCTGAAGGTTTGCTCGAGGCAATGAATCAACTCGCTGTTCACGCTTCTGTGATGCGCTTCGGCGGCCTGCTTCAATTGCTCGTAGAGATCATCCGGGATGTTCTTGACGGTCACGTTGGCCATGGCCGGGCCTCTTCACGGTTTCAAATTGGTTTCTTTTTGGGTTTTCAGGGCGAAATCTGTCCAATTTACAGTGCAAAAGTTGAACACCCGGGGATTTAGCAGCAGTCGCAGACGAGCTGGCAGGGGCGTCGAAATCGTTACCCGCAGAAACCCAGCACGTCGGGGCAAATCAGGGAATCAACAGGAACGCCCAGACCGTTGAGAAAAGCGTCTTCAATCGGCCGCTGCTTCATGGGGTTTGGCCGCTAGGTCCACGCCGAAGGCCTTGAGCAGTTTGAGGGTCGTATCCAAGGTGGGATTGCCCTCTTCGTTGAACGCATCATAAAGATTGGAGCGGGACAGGCCCGTCTCCCGCGCCAGTTCGGTCATGCCTTTGGCGCGCGCCGCCACGCCCAGCGCATGGGCAATGAAGGCCCGGTCGCCGGATTCAAGGGCATCGGTAAGAAACGCCGCGATGCCCTCAGGCGTGTCCAGCACCTCGGCCGGATCATGGTCATAAAGCTCTACCATCCTTCGTCCTCCAGCTCCTTCGCCAATCGGACGGCTTTCCGGATATCCCGCTGCTGGGAGCTCTTGTCGCCACCGCACAGCAGGATGATCAATTCCTCGCCGCGACGGGTGAAATAGATCCGATAGCCCGGACCGAAATGAATCCGGATCTCGCTGACGCCCTAACAGGCTGTTGAAAAACCCCTTGCGCGCTCAGGCTTTCAGGCTGGTTCGCAATCGAGGCGCCCTTTTGAAGGCGG
>CAJXLA010000063.1 GCA_913055795.1 uncultured Alcanivorax sp.
TTGACAAAAAATTGGTGACAGAAAAATGACGTTTTTACCCATGATTTCTTTCCGAAGCGTACGACGAGAGCGGCGGTGAGATAGATCGCCGCGTCGGTCAGAAAGCTTTGCATCCGGCTTCCTCAGGGCAGTGGAATGTGTTCTTCATGGTCATCCGGAATCTCCGGAAAACGCCCGGCCTGCCAGTCCGCCTTCGCCTGCTCGATGCGCTCCCTGCGGCTGGAGACGAAGTTCCATTCGATATAGCGGTGGCCCAGCGGTTCACCGCCGACCACCGCGATGCGCGCGTCCTCGGCCGCCGTCACCGTAATGCCCGGCCCGGCCTGAAAGATCGCCATGCTGTGTTCCGGGATCTCCGTACCCTGCGCATTGAGCGAGCCGCTGACCACATAGACCGCGCGCTCGGCCACCTCGGGCAGCTCCAGCGACTGGCCCGCTTGCAGCGTGGCTTCCAGATAGAGGGTCTGGGCGACGGTGCGCACCGGCGATGTGACCCCGAACGCGGAGCCCATCATGACACGCACGGCCACCCCATCCACATCAACGCCGGGAATGTCATCCGAGGAATAATGATGAAAGGACGGTTCGGTTTCCTCGTCCGCCTCCGGCAGCGCCAGCCACAACTGAAGCCCGTGGGCGCGGTGTTCGCTGTTGTGCGTCTCGGGCGTCTCGCGCTCGGAATGGGCGATGCCGCTGCCGGCCACCATCAGGTTGATGTCGCCCGGCCGGATGATCTGGTAACTGCCCACCGAATCCCGGTGCACCATCTCGCCCTCGAAAAGATAGGTGACCGTGGCGAGATTCACATGGGGATGGGGCCGTACATCCACGCCTTCGCCCGCGGGAAAATCCGCCGGCCCCATGTGATCAAAGAAGATCCAGGGGCCCACCATCTTGCGTTCTTGCGTCGGCAGAACCCGGCGCACCGAAAATCCGCCCAGATCCTTGTCGCGCGGACGGATCAGCAGATCCATGGCGGCGCAGGGGGTGCTCGTCTCGCAGGACTGCTCCACCTCCAGGGTCGTGTTACTCATGAATGTCTCCCGTTGCGCCGACACCGGCCCGGAAACCCGGGCCAGTGTCCGATCAAGGCTGTCCTTCGGTTCAGCCACCCGCTTTCATCGCAGTGTACGACGTGATCAGATTCCGGTAATCCGGAATATGGCTGGAGAACAAGGCCCCCAGGCCTTCCACGTCGTTGCGCCAGTCCCGGTGCAGCTCGCAGGCCGCGCCGAACCAAGTCATCAACTGGGCACCGGCATCGGCCATGCGCCGCCAGGCCGAGTCCCGGGTGATCTCGTTAAAGGTACCGGAAGCGTCGGTCACCACAAAGACCTCGAAGTCCTCTTCCAGCGCGGACAGCGCCGGGAAGGCAACACAGACCTCGGTGACCACGCCGGCAATGATGAGCTGCTTCTTGCCCGTGGCCTTCACAGCCTGCACGAAGTCCTCGTTGTCCCAGGCATTGATCTGCCCTGGACGGGGAATAAAGGGCGCCTCCGGCAGCGTTTCCTTCAGCTCCGGCACGAGCGGCCCGTTGGGCCCGTCCTCGAAGCTGGTGGTGAGCACGGTGGGCAGATCGAAGTACTTCGCCAGATCCGCGACCGCCAGCACATTGTTCTTGAAGGTATCCGGGTTCATGTCCCGTACCAGGGACAATAGCCCGGCCTGGTGGTCCACCAGCAGCACGGCGGCATTGTCCTTGTCGAGACGGTTGTATTGCTGACCCATTTCGGTCTCCTTGTTCCGTTCCCATTGATTGGCGCCCTCGCCCCGGTCCGGGGGGACCGCCGCTCCGATTTTTATACTGTCAACGGAACGATCCCTCCGGTAGCATGGATTCCGGGAATCATTATCCTGCTAATGGAACAATAGCGTGCAGGACCTCAACGACCTCTATTACTACGTCCAGATCGTGGAAAACGGCGGTGTCACGCCCGCGGAGCGGGTCTCGGGCGTCCCCAAGTCAAAGCTGAGCCGGCGGCTGGCCGGGCTGGAGGAACGGCTGGGCGTGCGGCTGATCCACCGCTCCACCCGCCATTTTTCGCTGACCGAGGTGGGCCGGACCTATTACCAGCATTGCCGGGCGATGCTGGTGGAAGCAGAGGCGGCCCAGGAAGCCATCGACGTGGTCCAGGCGGAGCCCCGCGGAACCATCCGCCTTACCTGCCCCGTCACGCTACTGCATGTGCACATGGCCGATTTTCTGGCGGATTTCATGCACCGCTACCCGGCCGTGACCGTGGACCTGGAGGCCACCAACCGGCGCGTGGACGTTATGGGGGAAGGCGTCGATGTAGCGCTGCGCGCCCGCCCCGCGCCGCTCGAAGACAGCGAACTCGCACATCGCGTTCTGTCCGACCGCGGCACCTGGCTGGTCGCGAGTCCGGATCTGATCCAGGCGCTGGGCGCGCCATCCGGTCCCGAGCAACTCGACCGATTCCCGAGCCTTTGCCTGGGTACGCCCCAGCAGGAACCGGAATGGATCCTCTTCGGGCCGGACCAGGGGGAGACCCGTATCCGGCATGAACCCCGCTATGTCACCGACGACATGATCGCGCTGCGCCAGGCCGCCGTGGCGGGCCTGGGCATCGTCCAGCTACCCGCTTTGATGGTTCGCCGGGAGCTGCAGGACGGCACCCTGATCAAGGTGCTCGATGACTGGGAACCGCGCAGCGATATCATCCATGCCGTCTTTCCATCCCGCCGCGGACAGCTGCCCGCGGTGCGCACCCTCATTGACGAACTGGTTGCATTCTATCGCTCTTTCGAGGAGGAATAGGGAAGCGGTGTTTTCGCCGGGAATCCCCGCTGTCCGCAAAGCTGGCTTAACCGGTTGCAACCGATCCCACACCCGGGGCTCGGCGGGTAGAACAATACGATTGCTGCAACAAGGTAGGGGAGCATGGGCAATGGACTGGAAGGCGCTGCTGCTGACGACACTGGTTGTTGCGGGCGCTTGCTCGTTTGATCCGGGCCGGGACAAGGAACTGGAGGCGATGGCGTCGGAAAGGGTTGAAGCAGAGCAGGTGCTGGCCATGCACCAATTCGGACAGATCGTCTTTCAGATTTCCAGTGCACCCGCGTTTGAAATGAACAATGAACAACGAACCGCCCTGGCGAAGGAAATCGCCCGCGAATCCCTGGCGATGCGAAAGGACGTGGAGCTCGTCATGGTGGGTTTCATGCGCGCCGAGCCCTCGGTGAAGCAGGTGGCTTATTCATGGGAAAACAACAATGGAACCCTCAAACCTGTTGAGGCGGAATAAGCGGGAGTTTGAACCCATGTAGAGCCGGAAGACGCCTTGATGTGCTGCCGGCCCATTCACAGAAAAGCTGCCAACTACAGCATGGAGACCCAAGGCGACAGGGAGATCCGCGACGTGGTCGCGGCGAGTAAATGGTCGGGGGCTTTAGCCCCGCCCATGCGGAATGGTGTTCTTCAGCGGGCGGCCTCCCTGGCCGGCCTCTTGTTCGGTCTCAAGGGGTGACGATATTGAATTCCCCGTCGGGGCTGTCGAGCAGCGAGAAGAACTTCAACAGCTTCACCCGGCTGCCGTCCACGTCCAGCTCATCCGAGAAAATCAGCTCCTTGAGTCCGGCCTCGCGCGTGATCAGCTTGAGTAAAAAGGAACGCCTCATGTGCATGGTCACATCCACCGCTTCCGTGTCCACCGGTGCGCGCTTGTGGTGAAGAACGGCGTTTTCGATCCAGAGCTTGTGGTTCTGGTCCAGGTCGGTGAAATGGAAGTTGATGGACAGATCCGTGTCCTCCGCGTCCGGGCCCTTCAGCCGCGTGGCCATGGTGTCCAGAAAGCGTTCGATGGGCACCTGTTCGAGCAGCCCTTTCGCCCGCTTCATGTCCATGGCCGAGCCCTGGCTGCCGTGGCGCAGCTCATAGGCACCGGTGAGATAGAAATCGCGCCAGGGACCGGACTCGGCACGGTAACCAAGCTGATCATAGGCCTTTGCCAGCAGTTTGCGGGCGCCTTCATGATCCGGTTGGGCAAAGATCACATGGTTGAGCACCTCGGCCGTCCAGCGGTATTCGCCTTCGTCAAAGGACCCCTGGGCCTTCTCGACCACGGCATCGGCGCCGCCCATGAACTCGACGTAGCGCTCCGCGGCCGGTTCCGGCGGCAGGGGATTGAGGTTCGCCGGGTTGCCGTCGAACCAGCCGAAGTAGCGCTGATACACCGCCTTGGCGTTGTGGCTGACGGTGCCGTAGTAGCCGCGGTTGTGGAAGGCCTTGCGCAAGGACGGCGGCAGTTCCAGGCGTTCGGCGATTTCTTCGGGGCTATGGCCCTGATTGGCCATGCGCAGCGTCTGATCATGGATGTACTTGTAGGTGTCGCGCTGCACCGTCAGAAAGTCGGCGATGTCGTCCCCGCCCCAGACCGGCCAGTGGTGGCTGTTGAACAGTACTTCGCTCCGGTCGCCGAAGAGCTCCGCCGCTTCGCCGATGTAATGACTCCACTTGAGCGCGTCGCGGACCTTGGCGCCGCGCGGCGTATAGACGTTGTGCAGATTCCGGCTGACGATCTCCGCGCCGCAAAATGCGCGATGCTCGGGCAGATAGAAGGTGAATTCCGCCGGCGCCTCGGACTCCGGCGCATACTGGAATTCGAAATCGACGCCATCAATGGTCAGCGTCTGCCCGGTGTGATCCACGGTTTCGGTGGGCTCGAGGATGCCGTACCGCCCGGCCGGCGGCGACTTGCCCAGCCCGGACCCCACATGCCCGCGCGGACTGCGCGCCAGATTGTAGCCGTACATGAAGACCGCGCGCCGGCCCATGGCCGGACCGGCCATGAGGTTTTCGCTGCTTGCTTCGTCCATGAACCCAGCGGGCGCGATCACGCGCACGTCCTCGGGCAGCGGCAAACCCTGGACCCCGCCAAAGTGGTCCAGGTGACTGTGGGTGAAGAGCACGGCCGTGATGGGCTTGTCATCGACGAGGTGCTGCTCGGCGAAATCCCAGGCGGCGGAGGCGGTTTCCCGGCTGGTCAGCGGATCCACCACGATCCAGCCCGTATCGCCCTCGATCAGGGTCATGTTCGAAAGGTCATAGCCGCGCAGCTGATAGATGCCGTCGGTCACCTCGAAAAGCCCGTGGATGTTGTTGAGCCGGCCCTGGCGCCAGAGGCTGGGGTTCACGCTCGCCGGGGCCTCGCCCTCCATGAAGGCATAGGCGGGCATGTCCCACACAACCTCGCCATCGTCTTTGACCTGCAGCGCGGAATCACGCGCGATCAGCCCGCGCCGGGCGGCGTCGAAATCGCCCGGATCCGCCAACGGCAGCTCGTCGCGCACGCGCGCGTTGGCCCGCGCCGTGGCCTCGGTGGGCGCCGTATGCCCCTGCGCATCCGCGCCCGGTTCGGGCTTGTAATCACGGCCGCCGTCGCCACAGGCGGCCAGGGCAAAAAGGGCCACCAAGGCAAACGCGAAACGCGTGCGGGTTGGCAATGGGCGGCGGTGCCTGCCGGGGTGATCCATCCGGGTATCCATGGTCCTTCGTCTCCGTCGCGTTGTCGTTCTTCTACCGCCAAGATGCACCCGGGCGACGGATTTGCCAAATTGATATTCTTGAATTGAAATATTGATCATATGGATATCCGGAGTCGCCGTGCGCCTCAACCTGCGAAGCGTGGATCTCAACCTCCTGCCGGTGTTCGACGCCATTATGGACGCGGGCCAGCTCTCCCGGGCCGGCGAGCAACTGGGCATGAGTCAGCCGGCGCTGAGCGCCGCCCTGCAGCGGCTGCGTACCACCCTGGGCGATGAACTCTTCGTGCGCACCCGTCACGGACTCACGCCCACGCCCCGGGCCCGGGAGCTTCACCCGGAGATCCGCGCGGCCCTGGATCAGCTGCGCCACAGCCTGGACCCGGCCGAGGCCTTCGACCCGGCCACCAGCACCCGCCATTTTCGGCTGGTCGGCGGCGACTATGGCGAAATGGTGGTGCTGCCGGAGCTGCTCGGCCGCCTGCGCGAAACCGCCCCCGCTGTGGTGATCCAGACGCTGCCCACGACCGACGACAACCTGGCGAGCCTGGCGCACGCGGGCGCGGACTTCGCCACCGATGCCCTGCCCCCGGACGACGACCGCCTCGAACGCGAGATCCTCACGCGGGAACGCCTGGTGGTGATCGCGCGCAGGGACCACCCGCATCTGGGCCGACGGCTCACGCGCAAGCGCTTCCTCGAGGCTGAGCATGTGGTGCTGCCCGAGCGCGACCGGCGCTTGCCGCTGGAGCGCCTGCTGCAGGAACCGGGCTGGCAACGCCGCATCGGCGCCCGGGTATCGCAGATGGCGGGGATGCTGGCCGTGTGCCAGAACGCCAACGCCATCGGCACGGTGCCGGAAAGCCTGGCCGCGAAATACGCCTCGGCCTTCGGCCTGAAGGTCTACCCGTTTCCCGCGCCGGTACAATCCGTGCCCGTCTATCTGATCTGGCCGCGCTCGCTTCAGGCGGATCAGGCGCACCAGTGGATGCGTCAGCGGCTATTGGAACACGGCGAGGCGTAGTCCCGCCCCGATTCGTGGTCCGCGGATCGGCACTCCTCGATGGCCTTCACGCGGACTCTCGGGCTATGCTGTGGCGCCAATTGCGAACGAGCAAGGAGCAAGCCGCATGGATCTGAAAGGCAAGACCATAGCCGTCACCGGTGCCAGTGGCATGCTGGGCACCTACCTGTGCCGCAGCCTGCTCGCCGCCGGCGCCCATGTCGTGGGCGTGGTCCGCAGCCCGGACAAGGCGCCGTTTCTCGAAGACGAGGGTGTAACGTTCCGCAAGGCGGATCTCAAGGACCCGATCTCGCTGGAAGACGCCTTCGAAGGCTGCGACGCCGTGATTTCCAACGCCGCCATGTACGTGGCCACGAAGAGCTTCGGCGCCTGGCAGGCCCACAGGCGCGCGAATGTGGAAGGCACCAGCAATGTTTTCGAATCGGCCTCCCGGGCGGGCGTAACCCGCATTGTCCACATCAGCACCTTTGGCGTTTATCGCTGGTCGGTGTTCCGGCCCCTGCACGAGGAGTCACCGCAAGTAGCCGGCGAAAAACGCAAGGGCGGCGCCTACCGCGCCACCAAACAGATCAGCGAAGACCTGGCCTGGAAACTGGCCCACGAGCTGGGCCTGAAACTCACCGTGGTCCGCCCCACCGCCGTCTACGGCGCCCGGGACCCGAACACCATGGCCATGATCTACCGGGTTATGCAGTGGCCCTTCCTGGCTCTGCCCAGCATCGGTTTCCCCCTGGCCTATGCCGGCGACGTGGCGGATGCCACCGTAAACGCGCTCGCCAACGACCAGACCGTCGGCCAGGCCTACAACCTGGGGGGTGACAGCCAGCAGCTCGCGAACTTCCTGTGCGCCGTGGTCCGCGCCCGGGGCAAGGGCCCGCGTATTCTTCCTCTCCCGTTACCCATTCGCATCCGCACCGATAACCGCAAGGCCGAACGGGAGCTGAAGTTCCGGAATCGGGACTTTGACCAGGCGTTGAAGGAGATCATGGTAGAGGACGCTCGATAACCCTTTATCGGACCAAGAAAAAGGTTGTAAGCGATAACGCACGCGATTTTGCGCGCATGCTGATAGTCAGCGCCGGGCGATAGACCCGAGACTAGGCTTACCCGACGGGCCAAAGGATGGGCCACCCGGCTTTCCGAAGCCGGACGTCGGGCACTCCTTCCTTTGATCCATTTCCGAATTGCAGCAACCCGGACATTGAAGGCCTGCCCTTGCTCCGGCCCGCGGGATCGATGTTGCGCGCTTTCTCCGCTCGCGTAAGCCGGAACCGCCGCGCAGGAAGGAAACGCCAACCCGAAACACGCGCATGACCTGCTTCGGGTCGCCTCGGCCGGTAGAACCGTGGTTACTTTTCCACCGTGATGGTGATCGTTTCAGAGGTCACCGCCGGCTGGTGCGGTACATGACGATGGTCCCCGAGCAAGAGCTGCAGCGTATGCTGGCCCGGCTCCAGCTCCAGCTTCGTTTCGGTCTGCCCCTTGCCGAAATGGAGCAGCTGATCCGTCGACGGCAACGGCTTGTTCATGGCCGGCATTTGCTCCATGTCCACCAGCAGATGATGATGGCCGGTGTTTGGCTTATCCGTACCCGCGGGCGCCACCTCCATGCCGTCCAGCCCGAATTTCACCATCACCGGAGTCGTGACCGTGGCGCCGTCTTTCGGAGCGATGATCGCCGCGCTCGCATCCTTCGGCGCGCTGGTGCGCTTCATGCCGGACATGGCGTTCTCTTCTGCGCCGTCTTCAGTGCTCTCCGCGGCTTCTCCGGACATGGCCTGATCGTCGTCCAGGGATGATGTCTTCTGACTTGGCTCATCTTTCACCTGGTCCGCGTCGGCGGAACCTTGCGGATCCGATTCATGATCGGAACAGCCCGTCAGGACAAAGGTGGTTATCAGGACAGCGAATAGTAGTTGCAAACGGATGCGCATGGTCATCTCCTTCAACGAATGGGCCTGAGTAGCCGTGCACCGGTATCGCATCAGGCCGGTTGTTTTTCCCGTTTTGAGGCTACCAGACAGCCCGTGCTCAAACACGGGATCAACGGGCACGCCGCCTGGCCCACGGATCCATCCGGCACGTTCGGAGTTCGAGCTCTACCGCAATCACGGCCACAAGAGGCGGCCAGCGTGGTCGCGGCTGGACATTGCATGCGAGAGTCGCGACAAGAAGAGAAATAACAATGATTCCGTTCTGCAGCGAACGCCAGAACATTGTTCGACAGACAGACGCCGCCCCAACATGAACCCTGCAAAATGTGAAAGAGTTTGCACATCATTTCGTCCATAATCACAAGTGTTATGCATACCAGTCAGGGTGACGGGGCAACCTTCGGCGGACTTGAACTCCCCGACGGCCTTTTGTCCTCCATTATTCAGGCCTCACCCATCGGCATGCTGCTGGTGGATGAGCAGCACCGTATCGTCTTCGCCAACGCCAGGGCGCAGACCATCTTCGGCCATGACGCCCATACGCTGGTCCGTCTGAGCCTCGAACAGCTGATGCCCGAGCGCTTTCGCGCCGGCCATCCCGAGTACGTGCATACCTATTTCCGCGGCGCCACGCCCCGTCCCATGCGCAGCGGCCAGGCGCTCAAGGGCCTCACCCGAGACGGCCGCGAAATCGACCTCGAGGTGGGACTTTCGCCGGTCGACGTGGACGGCCAGACGCTGGTGCTCGCCTCGATCACCGACATTTCCGACCGCCGTCGGGTGGAAGCGCTGGAGCTGCACAACGAGGAATTGCGCACAGCCGCCTACCGGGACCCGCTGACCCATCTGCCCAACCGCCGCCTCTTTCTGGAACAAGTGGAGGTTCTGCGGAAAACGGTCATCCGTCATCAGTCCCGCATCGTGGTCATGTTCATGGATCTGGACGGGTTCAAGGCCACCAACGACCGATTCGGCCATGCGCTGGGCGACGAACTGCTCAAGCAGGTGGCTGCACAGATCAACGCCCATGTTCGCCGGGACGATCTCGTTAGCCGCATCGGTGGCGATGAATTCCTGGTCTGTTACGCCGATGTGGACGCAACCTTCGACGCTCAGGAGGCCGCAGACCGCATGGTGCGCTCCATAGCCGATATCACCGCCGGCGACAACAGCCTGACCGTGGGTGCCAGCATCGGCGTCATCAATACCGGTCTCGATCACAGCGTCGCCATAGACGACATCGTCGAGGCAGCCGACCGGCTCATGTACCAGGCAAAGGTTAGCGGGAGAAACCAGGCCGTAGTGGAAACCTATAGTTTCTTCCCGGACCGCTGACTACCGGCAGGAACCTTGCTGATTTCCGGCGTAGTCAGGCTCAACCGGTGCCCGGCTGAAGATGCCGACAATGGGCGTGCCGTGAGCGCGAAGAATGGACTCGATTTCGCGATGGAGCGCGTGATAGCGGTAGAAGGGCACGCGCGGGAACAGATGGTGGATGGAGTGCAGGTTCTGGCCCAACCAGAACCATTCCACAGGCTTCATCCACTGGGGCATGATCAGACTATTCGTATTGCGGTAACGCCTGGAATCTTCATAGGGCAGGTGCGGCCGGTAGGCGAACCAGTACGCCGTAAAAAAGCCGCCCAGCAGATAACCGAGCAGAATGACGCTCCACGTCCCCGGCCGCGCAACCGCGACCATGAACGCCACGCGCCAGCCCACGGAGACCAGCACTTCCAGGATATAAAGGACGCGTTCACGCACCGGGGCGGTAGCCCAGTTCTGCTTGGCGAAAAAGGTGTTCTGAATCCAGAAAAATTTCAGCACCGTGGCCAGCGCCGGCCAGAAGCCCTGGCGCATCTCGCGCATCAGGTAATCCGGATCCTTGTCCGGCTGATTGGTATAGCGGTGATGGGTAAAGTGCTCCACCCGGTGCGAGCTGTAGGGAATGGCGATCATGGGCGCCATCAGGTAACCACACAGGTCGTTCAGCCATTTCAGTCGCTCATGCTCGCCGTTGATATTGCCATGAACCGCTTCGTGGAGCGGGGTATAGGCAAAATAGGTCAGCCCGGCGAGCAGCAGCAGCGCCGCCCAGGCCGGCATCACGCCCGCGGCGAAGAGCGCCAGATTCAGCACATAGCCGGCGAACGTGCCCAGGCTGAGGGCCACAGTGGGCCAGGCCACGGCACCCATGTGGCCACGGGCGGCGGCGATCGCCTCTTTGTTGAGGGCGGCGAGATGGTCGGACATCGTACAGCTCCGGGTTGTGTTGGTTATTGATGGCAGTTTATCCGGCAGCCCCACAGGCGGACAGAACCGCAATGGCCATGCCCATGGCATTTCCGGCCACTGGCTGTCCTGAAAGCCTGAGTGCGCAACGGGTTCTTCAACAGCCTGCTAAACTTTCCGCATGGCCGAATTTGAAAGCACCCTCCACCCGGTGGCGATCAGCCACGTCATGGTCAATTTTGCCGCCGGCCTGGGCGTCGACCGCGAGACCTGCCTGCTGGGCACGGGCATCACGGACGCGGATCTCCAGGATGGCGAGGCGCTGATCACCCGGGGTCAGGAGATGCGCCTGGTCGAGAACCTCATACTCGCCCTGCCGGACGAACCCGCCCTGGGGTTCCGTCTGGGTCTGGAGTACAACCTCGCCACCTTCGGCACCTGGGGCTTTGCCCTGCGCACCAGCCGGACCCTGCGCGAGGCCGTGGCCCGGGCCATGCGCTACCTGCCGCTGAGCACCGCCTACTGCCATATCTTCGAGTTTGCTGAAGCCGACCGGTTCAGCATCGGCATGGACCCGACCCGCATCCCCGATCATCTGCGCCAGTTTCTCCTGGAGCGGGACATGGCCACGGCCGTCCACCTGCTGAAGGAATTGAGCCTGTCCAGCGTCGACATTTTGGCGCTGACCTTCCGCGAGCTGCCTGACGGACATGCACCGCAGATCGAGCGGCTTTGCGGCATTGCGCCCGTGGCCGGGCATGAACGCAACAGCATCCAGGTCCACGCCGAGACGGCGGACCAGCCGCTGCCCACCTATGACCCGCACCTGGTCCGCATGCTCGACGATCAATGCCGCCAGCGCCTCGAGCGTCTTCAAACGAGCACCCTGGCCGGGCAGGTGCGCCAGAAGCTGCACGGATCAGCTGGTCTGCTGGCTTCGCTGGACGAGATTGCGCACGCACTCGGGCTGTCCCAGCGCAGTCTGCGCCGCAAACTGGATCAGGAAGGCACCAGTTTCCGCACCCTGGTGGAGGATGAACGCCGCGAGCTCGCCCTGCAGCTGCTCACCGGCAGCGACATGAGACTGGACGAAGTCGCCATTCATCTGGGCTACACCGACACCGCGAGTTTTACCCGGGCCTTCCGCCGCTGGATGGGCTGCTCACCCGGGGCGTATCGCCAGAAGCAGTCATCGTGATGCTGTCCGGGACGCCGAACTCCTGTCGACGCTGTTGGCCTTCAGCCGGGCTAGCAGGCTGTTGAAAAACCCCTTGCGGGCTCAGGCTTTCAGGCCGGTTCGCAACCCGGACAAGGCGCCGTTTCTCGAAGAGAGGGTGTAACCTTCCGTAAGGCGCAGCAGAATCCGGGTTTGAGTACCCGGGATTGCAATTAGCAGCCGGGCCGGAACAACCAGCCTCGCCGCCCCGGACAGCGGCTTGCGCGAGCATCCAGGTGGCGGCTGAGATCCCGCCGTACAGCACGCGCCCGCTTTCACGGCGCATTCTCGCCCTTCGCTTTAGCTTCAAAACCTTTGGAAAGGAGTGAGGCGAGATGTTCGGTCTATTCAAGAAGGATCCGGTCAAAAAATTGCAGCAGGCCTACCAGGCGAAACTGGAAAAGGCCATGTTTTACGAGCGTAACGGAGACCTGCGTAGCTCAGCCCAGATTCGTGTGGAAGCCGATGAACTGTACCAACAGCTGCAGGCGGCAGAGGCACAGAATACCTCGTCGAATTGATCGCTCGTCAAACCGGCCTTGTGGGGCCGGATAAACGGACCCGTGGTGCGATGTCTGAGATCCGCTGAGGTCGTGGACGGCGGTGAGGAACCCCCAATTGTTCCACTTACGGCGCTACGCTGCTTATTCGGTGCCACCCGGTAGGCATTATTCAGAGCAGCCGAGGTAGTAGCGTATTTCCTGTTCTTGCCGCAATACATACAGGATATATAGGTATTCTTCCTCGCGACGGTAGAATATACGGCAGGGCGGAACCACCAACTCACGATATACAGAATCCACCAATTCCGGCGGCCGTCGACCCGAGTCGGGGAATTCGGCTAGGCGCTCGGTAGCCTCGAAAACGCACTCGACCGGATGAGAGGCGCTGTCCCGATTGTGGAGGCCGATGTGTTGGGGGACGTTGTACAGCTGGGCGAAGACTGAATCGAGCTGATCACCTCAACCATTGGCTCATGGTCTCGCGTGCCTCACGCTGGGTCAGAGTCCTGCCTTCCAGCACCGCCTTCTCGCCCCGGGATAACCCTTCGAGCAATCCCATCAGGTGCAGCATGGAGTCCTGATCGTATATAAGCGCAGCCAGCCTCATCACTCTGACCGTTAAAGGATTATATGGGAATCGATATGGCGGATTCTTCAAGAGCGATCTGGATCGTAAGCGCGAGGCTCTGCTACACCCATACCTTGAGGTTCGATATAACGGAGTTCGCCTTCCTGGACGACGATCAGCCGTGTTCCGGTTCTTAGTTCCAACTGGCGCGCATCTTTTGCGGCACGCCGCAGCGCATCCATCGCACCCCTGAGATCCGGATCATTGGGTAACTCCAGATGGTCAGTCATTTGATGAAATCCCCTCCGTCAGTGATGGGGAAATTTGGGGGTGTCCTGGATAACGGGATAACGTGATCAGCCCCGCCGGGATTTTCACTTAGAGATCTGTTTGGTGCCTTCCAGAGAGGGAGCGGCCAGCTTTACTGGTCGCGCTCGGCTTCTTTCAGGATTCGATTTTGACGCTCCGAGGCTTTTGTAAGCACATCACGGTACACGCGCTTCTTTTCCCTGGAAGAAGCGGTGCGCAGAAAATCCGAAAGGGGCGTCGAGGCCACCGTGTTGTGCCGGGAAGACTTGATCATGTTTCCAATCTAGCGCTCGAAAAGGGCTTTCTCAAGGGATTCGGGAGTGTATTTTTCGGGCACATGGTTGTCAATTCGGTCAATATTGGCCTTGTAGGAACGCCCGGAGCCGTCCATATTCTTGGTTAGTAAGTCCACACTTACGTCCCTTCCGAATCGGGCCTTGAGGCCGTTTACGACGTCGCGGGCCGCGAAGTACTGCGCGATGAAGTCCTCCCGACGTATATTGCGGCCCTCGGCCTTCTCGCGCGCCTGCACGAACCGCCACGCCAGAAGGGGATCCTGGTAGACATAGAGGATCTGTACGAACCGGCGCTTTCTCAGCGAACGCTCAATATTCCGGGCGGCCAGGTCCGGGTTCGCCAGGGTTCCGTCCAGCAGGAAGCTCTGATGGTGTTTAAACGCAAGGTCCAGAATCTTTTCCACGAGTATCGAGACCGCGGGCTGGAAGAGCCATGAATTATCGCCGCAATATTCCTCGAATTCGTCTCTCAGGTCGTCCGGGTCCACACGCAACACGGGCCAGTCCTCGCTGGTTCGCAGGGATTCCAGCAATTCAATCGAAGCCTCTGTCTTGCCCGCACCCGGTGATCCGGCCATGAACACGGATACGGGATTTTCCTCCGGAGGGTAGACGCCCGTATGCGTTAAACGTTTCGCTATTGCTTTCTTGTTCTTCCGGGCAAAAGCCAGTGCCCGGTCCTGAATATCCTTTTCCTTGTCATTCATTCAAGCAATCCGGCAGTTGGAAATTCACCTCGTCCATCGGGCTGCACCCTTCCCGGCTTATAAGCATTTACCCGGCAGCAATCAAAATTTCCCCGCTCCGTTCGGCCCCGCTATAATCAAAACTCGGGGGTGTTACTAATCAAGTCTCTCGCGGATTCCCAGTAGCCTGATATTTATCACAAAGGGCCAACGGCTTGTTCAGCGGAAACGGCTACCGTGTTGCCCGCCCGGTACTCGGCCAGCCGACGCTGGGCTTCCTCGAGCCACTCCTTCTCGATCTCGGGGTCGGGGTGGTCCAGGCTGCGCAGGATTTCCTCGACGAGCGCGAAGCGGCGGGCCGGTTCGAGGCGCAGGATCTGATCGAGGATTTCGTTGTCGGTCATGGCCGCCTCCGGAAAAAGAACGCCTATACGGTCCAAGAATACACGCCCGACTGTGCCCCGAGAAGGTAGGTGATGGGTTACTGCGGTGAGCTGCACGGACCTCCATCGAAAGACATTTGGGACACCCCCAAATATTTCCGGCCTGGAACCTGTCAGCCGGCCTCCAGAGTGTGAAACGCCGTCACCCGTGGGCGCCTCGCCTCGGACATTTCAAGGTGGCGGGAACAGTTAACCGGCCTGTGCTTCAGTATGCGCTT
>CAJXLA010000064.1 GCA_913055795.1 uncultured Alcanivorax sp.
GCGCCCGAGCAGTCCCAGCTGAACCTCTCGGACGATGCCGCCTATCTGCATTACACCCCGAACGAAACCATCGGGGGCGTGGAATTTCCCTATGTCCCGCAAACGGACAAGCCGCTGGTGGCGGACATGTCCTCGACCATTCTGTCCCGGCCCATGGATGTTTCGCAGTACGGGCTGATTTATGCCGGCGCGCAGAAAAACATCGGCCCGGCCGGCGTGACCGTCGTGATCGTGCGCAAGGATCTGCTGGATCGGGCGCCGTCGAACACGCCCTCCATGCTGCACTACAAGACCCAGGCGGACGCGGCGTCCATGTACAACACCCCGCCGACCTTTGCCCTCTACCTGGCGGGCCTGGTGTTCCAGTGGCTCAAGGAGCAGGGCGGTCTGGAAGGCATGCAGAAAATCAACGAGCGCAAGGCGAAAAAGCTCTACGACTACATTGATGCCAGCGATTTCTACCGCAATCCGGTGCGCGAGAAGGACCGTTCGCTCATGAATGTGCCCTTCGTGCTGGCCGATGACAGTCTGGACAAGCAGTTCCTGGAGGAGTCCGAACAGGCGGGCCTGCTCAACCTCAAGGGCCACCGCTCCGTGGGCGGCATGCGCGCGAGCATCTACAACGCCGTCCCCGAGGCGGCCATCGATGCCCTGATCGAATTCATGGACGACTTCGCGCGGAAGAACGGCTGATGAGTGCTTCCCTGGACCAGCTGCGCGAGCAGATCGACGGTGTCGACGAGGAACTGCAGCGCCTGTTGAACCGGCGCGCGGAACTCGCGCACGAGGTGGCGCGGGTCAAGCGCGAGCAGCAAGGCACGGACGCCTTTTACCGGCCCGAGCGTGAGGCCCGGGTGCTGGAGCGCATCAAGGAACGCAACCAGGGCCCGCTGGACGGCGAGGCCGTGGCGCGTGTGTTCCGCGAGATCATGTCCGAGTGCCTGGCGCTGGAACAGCAGATCCAGGTGGCCTTTCTGGGCCCCGAGGGCACCTTCACCCAGCAGGCCGTGCTCAAGCACTTCGGCCATGCGGTGGAGGCGCGTCCGCTGGGCGCCATCGACGAGGTCTTCCGGGAAGTGGAAGCGGGCGCGGCGCACTATGGTGTAGTGCCCGTGGAAAATTCCACCGAGGGGGTGGTCAATCACACCCTGGATTCGTTCATGACTTCCACGCTGCAGATCTGTGGCGAAGTGGAGCAGCGCATCCACCATCATCTGCTCATGGGTCCGAACACCCAGCGCGACAAGATCTCGCGGGTGTATTCGCACCAGCAGACGCTGGCGCAGTGTCGCAAGTGGCTGGATGCGCACATGCCCGGTGCCGAACGGGTGGCGGTGAGCTCCAATGCCGACGCGGCCAAACGCGTGCGCGGCGAGTGGAACGCCGCCGCCATTGCCGGCGATGTGGCTGCCGAGATCTATGGCCTGGAGTCGCTGCAGCGCAATATCGAGGACAATCCGGACAACACCACGCGCTTCATCATTATCGGCCGTCAGGATGTGTTGCCCACGGGCAACGACAAGACCAGCCTGCTGGTCAGCGGCAAGAACCGCCCGGGCCTGCTCTATCATGTGCTCGAGCCCTTCCAGAAGCACAGCATCAACCTCACGCGCCTGGAATCGCGTCCGTCGCTGACGGGCAACTGGAGCTATGTCTTCTTTATCGATTTCGAGGGCCACCGCGCGGATCCGGCGGCGCAACAGGCGCTCAGTGAGCTGGATCAGCAAGGCATGACCATTCGTTTTCTCGGCTCCTATCCGCGAGCCGTTCTCTGATACCGGGGGCAGACCATGACCTGTGATTTCCGCCAACAGGCCAATCCGGGCGTGCAGCAACTGCAGCCCTATGAACCGGGCAAGCCGGTGGACGAGCTCAAGCGCGAGCTGGGCATCCGGGATGTGATCAAGCTGGCGAGCAACGAGAATCCGCGCGGGCCGGGGCACGAGGCGCGCGAGGCGGTACGCCATGCCGTGGAGGATCTGCATCGTTATCCGGACGGTCACGGCCATGACCTCAAGGCGGGGCTGGCGGAACGGCTGGGCGTGACCACCGAGCAGATCACGCTGGGCAATGGTTCCAACGACGTGCTGGAGCTGATTGCCCGCGCCTGGGTGGCGCCGGGCGATCGCATCATTTACAGCCAGTATGCCTTTGCCGTCTATCCCATTGTCGCGCGCGCCGTGTCCGCCAACCCGTTCGAAGTGCCGGCGGCGCTGTTCGGCCATGATCTCGAAGCCATGGCCGCGGCGGTGACCGAGCGCACGCGCGTGATCTATGTGGCCAATCCCAACAATCCCACGGGTACCTGGCATCACCAGCACGCCATCGAAACCTTTCTCGACGAGGTGCCCGAGGACGTGCTCGTGGTGCTGGACGAGGCCTATTTCGAATATGTCGAGGAAAGCCCTTACCCCGACGGCATCCGCCTGCTTGAGCGTTATCCCAATCTGATCGTCACGCGCAGTTTTTCCAAGATTCACGGCCTGGCGGGTCTGCGTATCGGCTATGCGGTGTCCAGTCCGGAGATCGCCGATGTGCTCAACCGGATTCGTCAGCCCTTCAATGTGAATACGGCGGGCCAGGCGGCGGCCCTGGCGGCGCTGAGCGACAACGATTATGTCGAGGACAGCCGCAGCCTGAACACCTCCGGGCTGGTGCAACTCGTCGAAGGCCTGGATCAGCTGGGGCTGGACTATATTCCCTCCGTGGCCAACTTCCTCAGCTTTCGGGCCGGTCCGGACGCGCAAGCCATCTACGAGGGATTGCTGCGCGAAGGTATGATCGTGCGCCCGCTGGGCGGCTACGCCATGCCCGAGCACCTGCGCGTGTCCACCGGACTGCCGGAGGAAAACGAGCGTTTCCTGACCGCGCTGAAAAAGGTCCTGAAATCGTGAGCCTGGTGCCGGCCTACCCCGCGGGAGCAACGCCTCCGGGGGGGAACGACGGATTCGCGGGAGCAGCCTCCCTGCCGGCACGGGCGGTTGAACACTCCGGAGGCGCTCGATGAAGGGCGCTCTGGACCCGGGCGAACCCCGATTCCGCCGTGTGGCCATTATCGGGCTGGGCCTGATCGGTGGTTCGCTGGGCGGCGCGCTCAAGCGCCAGGGCCTGGCGGACACCGTGGTGGCCGGCTCACGCTCGGCCCGGACCCTGGAGCGCGGCCTGGCGCTGGGGCTGGTGGATGAGATCCATCAGGATCCGGCGGACGCCGTGCGGGACGCGGATCTGGTCTTTCTGGCCGTGCCCGTGTCGGCCATGGAAACCGTCATGGAGACGCTGGCGCCCGCGCTGGCCGATGACGCCATCATCACCGATGGCGGCAGCGTCAAGCAGGCGGTCATCGCTGCCGCCGAGCGCTCGCTGGGCCGCCATTTCGCGCGTTTTGTCCCGGCGCATCCCATTGCCGGCAAGGAATCCAGCGGCGTGGATGCCGCCGACGCCGAACTCTACCGCGATCACCGCGTAATCCTTGCGCCCACGGAGGCCACCGAGGCGCAGGCCCTGGAGCGTGTGCGCGCGCTCTGGCAGGCACTGGGGGCGCGGGTGCTGACCATGGCCCCGGCCGAACACGACCGCGTGCTGGCGGAAACCAGCCATCTGCCTCATCTGCTGGCCTTCTCGCTGGTGGACACCCTGGCGCGGCAAGGCGATTCCAGTGACATCTTTCGTTATGCGGCCGGCGGCTTCCGGGATTTCACCCGGATCGCGTCCAGTGATCCGGTCATGTGGCACGACATTTTCCGCGAAAACCGCGACGCGGTCCTGGCCGCCGTCGATCTGTTCCGCGGCGGTCTGGATGACTTCCGCGCCGCGGTGGAGCGTGATGACAGCGAGGCCATGCTCGCGGCCATGACCCGGGCCAATACGGCCCGGGAGCACTTTCTCGCCGTGAATGAAGGCACGTCCTTCGTCCAGGCCTGGGAAGGCGACGCCGAGCCCCGGAATCGGGATTTCCGGGTGGAGCCGGGCGGGACCCTGAGCGGCACGGTGCGCGTACCCGGCGACAAGTCCATCTCGCATCGCGCCATCATGCTGGGCGCGCTGGCCGAGGGCCGGACCACCATTGACGGTTTTCTGGAAGGCGAGGATGCGCTGGCGAGCCTGCAGGCGTTCCGCGATCTGGGGGTGGTGATCGAAGGCCCGCACAACGGCCGGGTCGTGGTGCACGGGGTGGGCCTTCAGGGACTGCAAGCGCCCGACGGCGCCCTGTACATGGGCAACTCCGGTACCTCCATGCGCCTGCTCACCGGCTTGCTGGCGGGCCAGTCCTTTGATACCGAACTCACCGGCGACGCCTCGCTCAACCGCCGGCCCATGGAACGCGTGGCCGAACCCCTGCGGCAAATGGGTACGGTGATCGACACCGCCGAGGGCGGCACGCCGCCCCTGCGTGTGCGCGGCGGCCAGCCTCTGCGGGGGGTTCATTATGATCTGCCCGTAGCCTCGGCCCAGGTGAAATCCGCCGTGCTGCTCGCCGGCCTCTATGCCGAAGGTGAGACGGCGGTGACGGAACCCGCACCTACCCGGGATCACACCGAACGCATGCTGACCGGCTTTGGCTATCCCGTGGAGTGCGACGGCGCCACCTGCCGCCTGCGCGGCGGCGGTCGAATGCAGGGCGGCCCCATCGACGTGCCCGCCGATATTTCCTCGGCGGCCTTTTTCCTGGTGGGCGCGGCCATCGCCGAAGGCTCGGAGCTGGTCCTGCCCCGGGTGGGGGTGAACTCTACCCGGATCGGGGTGATCGAGATCCTGCGGCTCATGGGCGCGGATATCCGCCTGGAAAACGAGGACAGCAGCGGCGGCGAACCGGTGGCGGATCTGCGCGTGCGCGGCGGCCCGCTCCGGGGCATCCGGATCCCGGAAGAGCTGGTGCCGCTGGCCATTGACGAGTTCCCGGCCCTGTTCATTGCCGCCGCCTGTGCCCAGGGCGAAACCCTGCTCACCGGCGCGCAAGAGCTGCGGGTCAAGGAATCCGACCGGATTCAGGTCATGGCGGATGGTCTCGCGAACCTGGGCATCGAGGCCGAGCCGCGCCCGGACGGCATCCGCATTGTCGGCGGCGCGCTCACCGGCGGGGAAGTGGACAGTCACGGCGACCATCGTGTGGCCATGAGTTTCGCCATGGCGGGGCTCCGGGCCAGTGGCCCCATCCGGATCCGCGACTGCGCCAATGTGGCTACATCCTTTCCGGACTTTGCCCAACTGGCCCGCGGCGTGGGATTGCGGCTGGACGAACAGGACTGACCTGAGGAGGTGTTCTTGGACTTTATCGACCTGAAAACCCAGCAGGCGCGCATCCGCGAGCGCATTGACCGGCGCATCGCCGCGGTGCTGGACCACGGCCGCTATCTACTGGGCCCGGAGGTAGATGAGCTGGAGGAAAAACTGGCGGATTTCGTGGGCGTGCGTCATTGCGTGAGTTGCGCCAATGGCACCGATGCCCTGCAGATCGCGCTCATGGCGGTGGGGGTCGGCTCCGGCGATGAAGTCATTGTGCCCGCCTTTTCCTTCGTGGCCACGGCCGAAGCGGTGGTGCTGACCGGTGCCACGCCGGTGTTCGTGGATATTGATCCGGACACCTTCAATATCGACACTCAGGCCCTGGAGGCGGCGATCACGGAACGCACCCGCGCCATCATGCCCGTGTCCCTGTACGGTCAGTGCGCGGACTTCGACACCATCAACACCGTCGCCGCCCGGCATGGCCTGCCGGTGATCGAGGATGGCGCCCAGAGCCTGGGGGCCACGCGGCACGGGCGGCGTTCCGGCGCCCTGGCGACCCTGGGCTGCACCAGTTTCTTTCCCGCCAAGCCCCTGGGCGGCTACGGCGACGGCGGGGCCGTGTTTACCGACGACGACGAATATGCCCGCCTGGCCCGATCGATTGCCCGGCACGGAGAAAAGGAGCGTTACCACCACGATCGCGTGGGCATGAATTCGCGCCTGGATACGCTGCAGGCGGCCATACTGCTGGAAAAGCTGGCCATTTTCCCGGACGAACTGCAGGCGCGCGAGCGCGTGGCGCAAGCGTACCATCGCGTGCTGGAAGGCGCCGCGGTCACCCGGCCGGTGATCGATCCGGCCAATAGCTGCGCCTGGGCGCAATATACCCTGCGCGCTTCGGATCGGGATGGCCTGATCGCCGGATTGCGTGAACGGGATATACCTACCGCGGTGCATTATCCCCGGCCGCTGCACCGCCAGCCGGCCTATGAGCGGCCGTTGTCGCGGCCCCGGTCGGAGGCCGCAGCCGATGAAGTGCTCAGCCTGCCCATGCATCCCTATCTGGACGACGACAGTATTGCCCGGGTGGGGGAAGCAGTGCGGGCGCTGAGGCCATCATGAGCGCTCGGACGCTCGTGCCGGTGCGGTTTCCGCTGTACAATCCGCGCACTTTGCGTTCCCCCGCTGTACGTCCAGGCTGGAGGCTGGCTGCATGACGGTACCGGTAATCACCATTGACGGCCCGGTTTCGTCGGGCAAGGGCACCGTGGCGCGGGAGCTGGCCCGGGCGCTGGGCTGGCATCTGCTGGATTCGGGCGCGCTCTACCGGGTGCTGGGGCTCCATGCGTATCGGCGTGGGGTGGCTCCGGAGGACGAGGCATCGCTGGCCGAACTGGCCCGGCATCTGCCCGTGCGCTTCGTGGAGCAGGACGCGGACACCGTGGTGGAGCTCGAGGGCGAGGACGTGAGCCGGCGCATCCGCGAGCAGGACGTCAGTAATCTGGCCTCGCGTGTGGCGGCGCTGGAATCGGTGCGCGCGGCGCTGCTGGAGCGCCAGCACGGCTTTGCCGAGGCGCCGGGCCTGGTGGCTGACGGCCGTGATATGGGCACCGTGGTTTTCCCCCGGGCGCCGCTCAAGGTCTTTCTCACGGCGAGCGCCGAGGAGCGCGCCCGCAGGCGTTATAAGCAGTTGAATGACAAGGGTATTGGTGCTAACCTCGCCGCCCTCATCGAGGAGATCCGTGATCGCGACGAACGCGATTACAATCGCGCCGTGGCGCCGCTGCGCCCGGCGTCGGACGCGGTGGAGCTGGACAGCACCACGCGTTCGGTGGATGCCGTGGTGGCGGACATTCTGGATGAAGCGGGCCGGCGCGGCCTGACGTAAAGCTGGCAATGGCCGTTCCGCACAGGGCCGGAACAGCCGTACCATGTATTCGTCGCGGAAACCAGCAAGCGGCGGATACAGTTTTGTTCACAACCCCGTGCCTGCTGGTTGGCATGGCGATCACTATTCGAGGATACAGCCTAGATGACCGAAAGTTTCGCAGAACTATTTGAAGAGAGCCTGAAGGACCTGGACGTAACCCGTGGCTCGGTGATTACCGGTACCGTGGTAAGCATCGACAACGACTGGGTAACCGTGAACGCGGGCCTGAAGTCCGAAGGCATCATTCCCCGCAACGAATTCGTCAACGAGGAAGGCGAGCTCGAGATCGCCGAGGGCGACGAAGTCGAGGTTGCGGTCGATGCCATTGATGACGGCATGGGCTATACGCGCCTGTCGCGCGAGAAGGCCAAGCGCGCCGAGGTCTGGGGCGAGCTGGAAAAGGCCTTCGAAAACGAAGAGGTGGTCACCGGCCAGCTCTCCGGCAAGGTCAAGGGCGGTTTTACCGTCGACATCGGCCCCATCCGGGCTTTCCTGCCGGGCTCTCTGGTGGATATTCGCCCGGTGCGCGACGTGGCGCATCTCGAGGGCAAGGATCTGGACTTCAAGGTCATCAAGCTGGACGCCAAGCGCAACAATGTGGTCGTCTCGCGCCGCGCGGTCATGGAAGCCGAGCACAGCGCCGAGCGCGAAGCCCTGCTGGAAAGCCTGCAGGAAGGCCAGGTCATTACCGGCATCGTCAAGAACCTCACCGACTATGGCGCCTTTGTGGATCTCGGCGGCATCGACGGCCTGCTCCACATCACCGACATGGCCTGGAAGCGTATCAAGCATCCGTCCGAGATCGTGGAAGTCGGGCAGGAAATCGAAGTCAAGGTCCTCAAGTTCGATCGTGACAAGATGCGCGTGTCGCTGGGCCTCAAGCAACTGGGCGAGGATCCCTGGCACGATATTGTTCAGCGCTATCCCGAGAACGCCCGGGTCAAGGCCAAGGTCACCAATCTCACCGATTACGGCTGCTTCGCCGAAATCGAGGAGGGCGTCGAGGGCCTGGTGCACGTGTCCGAGATGGACTGGACCAACAAGAACATCCATCCCTCCAAGGTGGTCGAGATCGGCGACGAAGTGGAGGTGATGATCCTCGACATCGATCAGGAGCGCCGCCGGATCTCGCTGGGCATCAAGCAATGCCAGGCCAACCCCTGGGAAGCCTTCGAGGAGAAGTATCAGAAGGGCGACCGGGTCACCGGCAAGATCAAGTCCATTACCGACTTCGGCATCTTCATCGGCCTGGAAGGCGGTATCGATGGTCTGGTGCATCTGTCGGACATCTCCTGGGAGCAAAGCGGCGAGGAAGCCGTGCGCGATTTCTCCAAGGGCGACGAGATCGAGACCGTGATTCTGTCCATCGATGCCGAGCGCGAGAGAATTTCCCTCGGAATCAAGCAGTTGACAGATGATCCCTTCGCTCAGTATGTTGCTTCCAATGACCGGGGTACCGCGGTGAGCGGCACCGTCAAGGCTGTGGAGCCCAAGAGTGTAACCGTGGAGCTGGCCGACGAAGTCGAGGCCGAGCTCAAGGTGGGCGAGATCAGCGACGAGCGTGTCGAGGATGCCACCGAGGTATTCCAGGAAGGCGACGAAGTGGATGCACGTATTGCCTCCATTGATCGCAAGAATCGCACCATCCAGCTTACCCGGCGCAGCAAGACCAGCTCCGGTGAAGAGGGTGGCGGTGAGGAGGAAGAATCTCCTCGCACCATCGGCGATCTGATCAAGCAGCAAATGGAGAGCAGCGGCGAAGAATAAAGCTCCCCCAGGGCCGGATGGGCCGGCCCGCGCCGGAGCTTAGCGGGGGTGTGTGATGGCATTGACCAAGTCAGAACTGATCGAGCGAATCACGTCCCGGCAGAGTCAGCTCTCGCCCCGGGACGTGGAACTCGCGGTCAAGACCATGATCGAGGAAATGGCCGACACCCTGGCCGATGGGGGGCGCATCGAGATTCGCGGATTCGGCAGCTTTTCGCTGCATTTCCGCGCGCCTCGCGTGGGCCGCAACCCCAAGACGGGTGCTTCCGTGGAGCTGCACGGCAAGTATGTCCCGCATTTCAAACCGGGCAAGGAACTGCGCGAACGGGTCAATAACGCCATGTGGCGTGAACAACAGGCCCGTGACGCATCCGGGGAGACCGAAGCCGGCGGCGAGGAAGAGCAACCGCGCCTGTCCGCCGGCGGCGGATCCTGACCGGAGATGCCCATGCGAGCGCTGCGCGGAGTTCTGGCTCTGGTCATCGCCCTGGCCGGCTTCGCGCTGGGCTTCGCCTTTGTTTCCCTCAATGATGTTCCCGTAACCCTGGATCTGCTCTGGCCCGGCTGGCAATGGTCGGTCAGCTCCGGCGTGCTTGTGGTGACTGTGCTGGTGCTGGGCCTTTTGCTGGGGCTGGTGACCGGTCTGGGTCTGAAGGGGCTGCTGCGCCTCGGGCGGGGGAAATCATGACCCCGGACGTGTGGCTCTGGCCCCTGTTCTTCGTCGCTATCGGCATCGGCTATGGCCTGGGCCGCTTTGAAGGCCGACGGCGTCAGCGCAAGCGCATGGCCGGACTCAGTCGGGACTATGTCCGGGGCCTGAACTTCCTGCTCAACGAACAGCCCGATCAGGCGGTGGAAACCCTGGTGAACAGCCTGGAAGTGGGCGAGCACACCCTGGAAACCCACCTGGCCCTGGGGCGCCTGTTCCGCAAGCGCGGCGAACTGGACCGCGCCACCCGGGTGCATCAGCATCTGCTCGCCGCGGGCAGTCTGCCCGTGGATGCGCGCGAGGACGTGGAGCTGGAACTGGCCTGTGATTACATGACCGGCGGTCTTTTCGACCGGGCGGAAATGATCTTCCAGCGCATGGTCGAACGCGAATCGCGCCACAGCGTCACCGCCATGCACAAGTTGCTGAGCCTGTTCGAGCAGGAACGGGACTGGAACAATGCCCTGGCCATCGGCGAAAAGCTGGTTCGCCGCGATGAGGCGGTCGCGCCCGTGCTGGCGCATTACTGCTGTGAACTGGCCGCGGGCATGACCCGGGACGACGAGCGCAATGCCGCGCGGCGGACCCTGCGCCGCGCGCTCACCTTCGACGCGCAGTGCGCCCGCGCGAGCTTTCTGCAGGGCCGTCTGGAGCTGAATGCCGGCAATCCGGAACATGCCCTGCGCGCGTTCAAGCGCCTGCGCGAACAGGACGCCGCACTCTTCGACGAGGTGCTGGATGACGTGGCCGCCTGTTACGACGCCCTGGACCGCGAGTCCGAACTGGTGGAATTCCTTACCCGCTGCAGCGTGGAGCAGCCGTCCACGGGCGTGATCCTCAAGCTCGCCGAACGCCTGCGCGCGCGCTACGGCGAGCGCGAGGCCTCGTTGTTCATCGCCCAGTACATGAAGGCGCACCCGTCCGTGCGCGGGCTGCAGCGCATCGTGGAAATGAATCTCGCCGACACCGACGGCCAGACCCGCGAGCATCTGGATATCCTCCAGCGGCTCACCGACCGGCTGCTCTCGGAGCAGAGCAGTTACCAGTGTCATGCCTGTGGGTTCGAGGCGCGTTCACTGCATTGGCAATGTCCGGGCTGCAAGCAGTGGGGAACCGTGCGCCCGGCTGAAGCGGAAGTGGAAGGCTCGACACACGGACCCATTGCGGGTCCGGAATAAAACCCCGTTGCATACCCGATCGTCGAACCGAATGGCCACAGCCGAAAAGGAGACCTCTGTGTCCCACCCGTCGCCGCTGATCATTGCCCTGGATTACCCGGACGCGGACGCGGCGCTGGCCATGGCCCGTCGACTGGACCCCGCGCGGGTACGGGTCAAGGTGGGCAAGGAGCTTTTCACCGCCACCGGCCCGGCCGTGCTGGACGAACTGCACGAACTGGGCTTTGAAGTCTTTCTGGATCTGAAGTTCCACGATATCCCCAACACCGTGGCGGCAGCGGTGCGCGCGGCCGCCGCGCGCGGCGTCTGGATGGTCAATGTCCATGCCGGTGGCGGATTGCGCATGATGGAAGCGGCACGCGACGCCGCGGCCGGCGCCGGGTCCTCGCGGCCAATGGTGACAGCGGTAACCGTACTCACCCATCTGGGCGCGGACGAGCTGCACGAAGTGGGCGTCGCGGATTCGCCCGGGGTTCAGGTGCACCGGCTGGCCCGGCTGGCGCAGCGGGCGGGCCTGGATGGGGTGGTCTGCTCGGCCCGGGAAGCCGAAGCCCTGCGCGCCGAACTGGGGCCCGACTTTCGCCTGGTCGCCCCCGGCATCCGGCCCGCGGGCAGCAGCGAGGATGATCAGAGCCGGGTCCAGACCCCGGGCGCCGCCCGTGCCGCCGGCGTTGACGACCTCGTCATCGGCCGCCCGGTCACGCAAGCCGAAGATCCGGCCGCGGCGGTGGATGCGATCCTCGGGGAGTTGAACTGATCCGGTGCGGGGAATGACTTCGCTAGGGTTTGATTCCAGAGGCTCTGCAAAGACGCAAGTAGCAAGAAACGAGAACAGGGCGCCTCCGGCGCTTTTTTCCCAGATCCGTGACTTGACGAACCTCTCAACTGAAACATCCTTGTTCGCTCCTCGCCCCTCGCCCCTCGCCCCTTTCTTACCCCGCGATACGCTGATGTCTGACGCACCGGCAATATTTTTCGGGCAAATGTTTACCAAAATCTCTTACAGGCAGCGCCGCGGTTCCGCCTTAGAGTGAGCAGCTCGTTCAACCACCAAGGAGGTGCACAATGCAATACCGCAAGGAGATCCCGGGCCTGCTGGTCCTGCTGTTTGCCCTGATCCTGGCGCCCGCCGCCTGGGCCGCCGAAGGCGAACCGGATATCGACGCCGAACCCAGGGTCAACATCAACCAGGCCGGTCCCCAGGAGCTGGCTGAAGCCCTGGACGGCGTGGGGGACACCAAGGCGAAATCCATTATCGATTACCGCGAAAAGAATGGCGGTTTCGAATCCCCGCAGGAACTCACCTCGGTCGATGGCATTGGCTCCGTCACACTGGACAACAACGTCGATCGCATCCAGGTACAATAACCCTGCCCCTTTGCGCGGGCTCGTGGCGACACGGGCCCGCGTTTTCCTTCCAGCGGGAAGCTCGCGCCAAAGAGGAGGTAGGATGCGCCGTGCGCACCTTCAAACTCGCCAAGGAGGACAGAACACAGTTGTAGGGTGCGCCGTGCGCACCTTTAAACACCAATGGTGCGCACAGCGCACCCTACGACTTGGAAAGGCCCGAAAAAGCAGGCGCTCCCCCCATCTCGGTGGTCCGGGCCTGCTCTATCTGGAAGCCACGGATACCACCGCCGGCGCCTTCTCCGGGGATGAGCATTACAATACCGGGTTCGCATACGGCACCTATCAAACCGGCTGGCGCTACCGCGACCGGCCCCTGGCTTCCACCTGGGGGCGATGCCCGGGTGGCGACCCTGGGCATGCGCGATATCCGCCCGGACGACGCAACAGTCGGTATCACGATTTCCCGTGCGAGCTTCAATCGGGATGCTAGAATGCCCGGCTTTTCCGGGGGCGCTTCCCTGGAACCGGTCCGGGACCGCACGGTCTGGATCGCCGCGCTGGATTACCGTCGGCCCTTGCTGGGCGGTGAGGTGAGCGCCCGCGCGAACTGGACGGAAGCGGCCGTAACTCGTTCCGCTCCACGCGAACGGACGACGTTGATGATCAGTTGGAAAAGGGATTGGAGCTTTTGAACCCCAACCGCCAGAAACCGCCCCAGCCAGATCGGGTCAGCCCGCGGATCGGGAACAGGGTCCCCATCCAGCGAGTTGCACTGGCCTTGCTGGTGCTGATGCTGCAGGGGTGCGCCTTCGCGCCGGGCTCGCATCTGTCCGCGCCCTGGTCGGCGGACGAACCGGACCCCAGCGACCAGGATCTGCCCGACGTGGTCTGGGTGCATGAAGTGGGCCCGTCCACGCTGGAGCGGGGCGAGCGAAGCACGGATCTTGCCGTCTCGGACCGTCTCCAGCACTCGGCCAAAAACTATGACTATGTGGTAGGGGCGGGCGATGTCCTCAACATCACCGTCTGGGGCCATCCCGAACTGACCATTCCCCAGGGTTCCGAACGCAGCGCGGAAGAAGCGGGCAACTGGGTGCACAGCGACGGCACCATCTTCTATCCCTATGTGGGCAAGGTGGAAGTGGCCGGCTTGCGCGTCAGCGAGATCCGCGAACTGATCACCCGCCGCCTGTCCGAATACATCGAGGACCCCCAGGTGGAAGTCACCGTCGCCGCCTTCCGCTCGCAGAAAGTCTATGTTACCGGGGCGGTACGAAAACCCGGCACCTTTCCCATCACCAATGTCCCCACGCGCCTGCTGGATGCCGTCAACGCCGCCGGCGGCGTGAGCGAGCTGGCCAACTGGCGCGACGTCACCCTGACCCGCGACGGCCGCGAATACGATCTCTCCCTGCGCGCCATCAATGAGCTGGGCAATCCGCAACACAATGTGCTGTTGCAGGCCGGCGATGTGGTCCATGTGGCCCGTAATGACGACAACAAGGTGTTTGTCCTGGGTGAAGTCATCAAACCCAGCCCGGTCATCATCAAGCGTGGCGGCATGAGCCTGGCGGGCGCGCTGGCCGAGGCCGGCGGTCTGGACAAGATGAGTGCCGACGCCTCCGGCGTTTTCGTCATGCGCCGCGCGCCGGAAGACGCCGAGCAGGCCATCGACCTGTACCAGTTGAATGCAAAGAACGCCACGGCGCTGGTCATGGCCGATCAGTTCCGGTTGCAGCCCCGCGATATTGTCTATGTTACCGCTGCCCCGATTTCCCGCTGGAACCGTGTAATCCAGAACATTCTCCCCACGGTACGAACGTTGTATTTCGGGGCTCTGACAGAGGACCGGCTGCGTGAAATCGATGACTGAGCATATTTTCTTCGAAAAAGCCGCCAAACGGACGGAACCGGTATGACGCAGTACGGCAAATACGGTGCGGGCTATGGGCAGTCCTACAGCGCCGCCCAGGGTTACACCGATATGGATGGCGACGAGATCGATCTTGCGCGCCTCTGGGATATCCTGGTGGATCACCGCTGGTGGCTGGCCGGCTTTGTCGGGACCGCACTTGTGCTGGGCGTGCTTTATCTCAGCCAGGCCACGCCCATCTATCAGGCCAGTGCCCTGCTGCAGGTGGAAAAGGACCAGAAGACCCTGCCCGGCTTTTCCGAGATGTCGGACATGTTTGTCCAGCAAAGTGAGGCCCAGACCGAGATCGAGCTGATCCGCTCGCGCATGGTGCTCGGTGAGGCGGTGGACCATCTCAACCTGGATATCCGGGTTCACCCGGAGCGGGGTTTTTTCGGGAAGCTGCTGAGCGAGCCTTACCAGCCGGGTTTTGGCGAGGCGCCGGCCTTCGGCAGCTGGCGTGACGCCGAAGCGCTCGCGGAACAGTTCCGCGTCGCGGTCGTCCTCGATCGCCTCGTCGACGTCCGCCGGGCGCCAGACGTAGAATCGGCCCTCCTCGCCCTCGCTCTGGGCGTCGAGGGTGCTGTAGAACCCCCCGTCGGGGTGGGCCAGCTCGCGGTCGAGGAAGGCCAGCGTCTCGCGGACCACGTTGGCATAGCGATCCTCACCCGTGACCTGATAGCCCGCCAGGTACGCGAGTGGAAGCTCGGCGTTGTCATAGAGCATCTTCTCGAAGTGGGGCACCGCCCACTCGGGGTCGACGCAGTAGCGGTGGAAGCCGCCGCCGACGTGGTCGTAGAGACCGCCCGTCGCCATGGCATCGAGGGCCCCG
>CAJXLA010000065.1 GCA_913055795.1 uncultured Alcanivorax sp.
CCCGCCGGGCGCGGCCTGAAGCGCCCATCTGCTGCACTTTGTCGCTCGGAAAGGGAATCACCCTGTCTGTCGCAACCAAGCACACCAGCTGCACGCTTCAGGCCGCGCTGAGCACGCAAAGGGTTTTTCAACAGCCTGCTAACCCGGGAAAGCCGCCGGTGGAATCAGGCCGGCGCACGCAACGGCCTCGGGAGCGTCTATGTTGACAGCTTTCGGGGATGCCGAGGATGATCATCCGGCAAGCCGCCGGGCGTATTCGACGCCCCGCCCTGGTGCTCCGGAGTGATTCATGATCCCGTTTTCCGTGCTCGATCTTGCCCCCATTCGTCAGGATGACGGCGATGTCGCCGTCGCCTTTCGCAACACATGCGAACTGGCACGTCATGTAGACGGGCTGGGCTATCAGCGCTACTGGCTGGCAGAGCACCACAACATGCCCGGTATCGGCAGTGCCGCCACGGCCGTGCTCATCGGTCATGTAGCCGAGCACACCGAGCGCATCCGCGTGGGCTCGGGCGGGGTCATGCTGCCCAACCACAGTCCGCTGGTGGTGGCGGAGCAGTTCGGCACCCTGGCCGCGCTCCATCCGGGCCGCATTGATCTGGGCCTGGGCCGGGCGCCGGGGACGGATCAACAGACGGTGCGGGCGTTGCGTCGGGACCGCGCGGGCGGGCCGGAACAGTTTCCCCGGGACGTGGCGGAGCTGCGGGAATACTTCCAGCCGGCCAAGCCGGGGCAGGCCATCCGGGCCGTGCCCGGCGCCGGGTTGCGCGTGCCCCTGTGGATTCTGGGCTCGAGTATGTCCAGTGCCGAGCTGGCCGGCAAGCTGGGCCTGCCCTACGCCTTTGCCTCCCATTTCGCGCCGGATCAGTTGATGGATGCGGCAGCACTTTACCGGGACAGTTTCGAACCGTCCGAACAGCTGGACCAGCCCTGGTTCATGCCCGCCCTGAATGTGCTGGCGGCGGATACGCAGGAACAGGCCGAGTATCTGTTCACTTCGGCGCAGCAGCAGTTCTGCGAGGTGTTCCGGGGCCGCGCCGGGCCCATTCCGCCGCCGGTGGCGGATATGAGTCCGCACTGGGGGGCCATGGAGAAGGCGGGCGTGGCCCGGGCGCTGCATTATTCGGCGGTAGGTGATGTGCAACGGGTGCGCGAAGAGGTGACGAACTTTATCGAGACCACGGGTGCGGATGAGCTCATGGTCCAGACCCTGACCTGGGATCCGGAAGCGACGCGGCATTCCTTCGAGCTGCTGGCCCGGGTGCGCGACGACACCGGTTGATTACCGGTCAGCCCGGGTTGGACAGGTCCACCACCTGCTGATTCAGGCTCTTGATCTGCTTGGCCATGTCCGTGAGCAGTCCGTGGATCATGGTGGGGTTGGTGCGGATCAGGGACTTGAACTGATCCCGGGGTACCTTGACCACGGAACAGCGTGCCCTGGCCTTGATGGTGGCGCTGCGAGGCGATTCCGTCAGCAGGGCCATGGCGCCCAGTACCTCGCCTTCGCCCACCTCGCCCACGGGCACGCCGTCGACGATTACATCCGCGCTGCCCTCGAAGAGGCTGAACACATATTCCGCGCGGTCGCCCTGCTGAATGATGATATCGCCCGACTGATAGTAGGCGAAGCCGGGGGTGGTCTGGGTGTCCTCGTCGACATGGGCGGCCAGGATGCGCACCACCATGGCCTGCTGAATGGTGAGCAGCCGGGTCCATAGCCGTGCCGTGTCCTCGCGTGCGAGCAGGGTGCGCACCAGTTCCAGGGTGTTGTAGCTGGTGAGCAGCACTTTGTTTTCGGCGTAATAGGTGAGATCCTGACCGCCGGCATCCGGCAGGATCAGATCGCCTTCATCCCAGAGAAAAAGCCGGCGCTGCTGACATTTCACGCCCAGCATGCCGCCCTTGACCAGATAGCTGTGCTCGTGGTCCAGGCCGTTGTCAAGTGCGTCCTCGGTGGGCTGGAGCTGCACGGTCTCGCCGGTGATGTCCAGCTTGCCCATCAGTTCGTGCGTCAACTGCTTGTATTGACGCACCAGGCCCGCGAAGCCGCCCGCGGGTTCCGTGAGCGAGATCATGCATTGCCTCCCAAAACCGGTAACTGTCGTGCAGTATGGCGGAAATCGCCGACACGCAACAGGGAACGCATCACGGCCTTGTTCGCCGGCATTGTTGCTCTACCGCCACCGCCGCGGAAGCCATTGCGGCGTGCGCTCTTCCCGGTTGGCCTGCATGGCCTCGCGCTGATTGGCCCGTCCGAGAATCCGGAACTGCAACCGGCTCTCGGTATCAAAGGCGCTGGTTTCGTCGCAGGTCCAGCTCTGGTGGAAGAGCTTCTTGCCCGCGGCCACGGCATCCGGGGAACGCGTAGTGAGGGTTCCGGCCAGTTCGCCGGCTTTGCTCAGCGGTTCCTCGCTCAGCCGGGTCACCAGATTTAGTTCGGCCGCCTCCGTGCCCGACACCCGTCGGCCGGTCAGCGCGAGTTCCTTCGCCCGGTCCATGGGCAGCAGTTCGCGCAGGGTTACGGATCCGGTCATGTCCGGAATCAGGCCCCACTTGATTTCCATCACGGAGAGATCCGCATCCGGGGTGGCGATGCGAAAATCCGCCGCCAGCGCGATCTGCATACCGCCGCCGTAGCACTGACCGTGGATCGCCGCGATCACCGGCACGGGCAGCTTGCGCCAGCACCAGGCCACTTCCTGAAAGATGTTGGTGCGCTTGAGCCCATATTTGGTGAACCCGCGCGCCATGCGCATGGGCTTGCTGGTGAAGCTGGCGAAATCCAGCCCGGCGCAGAACGCCTGGCCTTCGCCGGACAGAATCACGGCACGTACCGCGCGCTCCTTGCGGATATGGCGCGCGGCGTCGATCAGCGCGCGCATCATGTCCCAGTCCAGGCCGTTGCGCTTGTCCGGACGGTTCATCCGTACCTGGGCGATATCGTGGTCGATGGCGAGATCGACGCGGTCGCGGAAGGTGGTGGTTTCGGTCATGGCCGCTTCCCCTCATGGTCCGGGGTTGAAAGGATCGGAGCAGGATGCTCCTCCCACAGGACCTGGTGGTTTGTGGCAGGAGCGTCCTGCTCCAAACTTATTGCTCCAGTTTTTGCTCGATCAGGGCATTGGCCTGTTGCGGATTGGCCTTGCCTCCCGTGGCCTTCATCACCTGACCCACGAAGAAACCGAACATCTTCTTGCGTTTCTTGGGCTCGGCCGCCTTGTAGGCTTCTACCTGTTCGGCATTGTCCGCAAGCACCTGCTCCACAATGGCTTCCAGTTCGCCGCTGTCCGACATCTGTTTCAGGCCCTGTTGTTCAATCACCGTATCCGGATCGCCCTCGTCGTTCCAGACGGCTTCGAAGACCTGCTTGGCGATTTTCGAGCTGATGGTGCCGTCCTGGATGCGCCGGATAATGGTGCCCAGCTGCTGCGGCGTGATCCGCGCGTGCTCAATGGAGAGCTCTTCCCGGTTGAGCATGCCCAGCAGTTCGGAGGTAATCCAGTTGGCGCTGAGCTTCGCCTCGCCGCCCGCCGCGGAGACGGTAGCCTCGAAATATTCCGCCACGGCGCGTTCGGCCACGAGCACATGCGCGTCATAGGCGCTCAGTTCATAATCATGGACAAAACGCGCGCGCTTGCTGTCGGGCAGTTCGGGCATGTCCGCGCGCAGCCGTTGGAGATCATCGTCGGTGACACGTACGGGCAGCAGGTCCGGGCAGGGGAAGTAGCGGTAATCGTCCGCTTCTTCCTTGGTGCGCATGGACCGGGTTTCGTTCTTGTCCGCGTCATAGAGCCGGGTTTCCTGCTCGATGCGGCCGCCGTCTTCCAGAACATCGATCTGACGCTCGATTTCGTGGTTGATGGCTTTGTCCACGAAACGGAAGGAATTGACGTTCTTGATTTCGGTGCGATGGCCGAATGCGGTCTCGCCGGAGCGGCGCACGGACACATTGGCGTCGCAGCGCATGGAGCCTTCGGCCATGTTGCCGTCGGAGATGCCCAGATAGCGCACAATGGAGTGTAGTTTCTTGAGATAGGCCACCGCCTCGGTGCCCGAGCGCATGTCCGGTTCGGACACGATTTCCAGCAGGGGCGTGCCGGCGCGGTTGAGATCAATGCCGGTCATGCCGCCGAAGCCCTCGTGCAGGCTCTTGCCCGCGTCTTCTTCCAGGTGTGCGCGCGTAATGCCCAGGGTTTTCTCGGTGCCATCGTCGAGCACGATCCGGAGATGCCCCTTGCCCACCACCGGATGGTCAAACTGACTGGTCTGATAGCCCTTGGGCAGATCCGGGTAGAAGTAGTTCTTGCGCGCGAACACCGAGTGTCCGGTGACTTCGGCATCAATGGCCAGGCCGAACAGCAGAGCCATGTCCAGCACCTTTTCGTTGAGCACCGGCAGGGTGCCGGGCATGCCCAGGTCCACAAGGCTGGCCTGACTGTTGGGTTCGGAACCGAAGCGCGTGCTTGCGCCGGAGAAGATCTTGGAGTCCGCAGCCAGCTGCACATGGACTTCCAGACCGATGACGGCTTCCCAGCTCATGCTTCACCTCCGAACGCCGGTGCTTTTTCATGCCAGTCGGTGGCCTGTTGAAAGGCGTGGGCGAGGTTGAGAATCCGGCCTTCCCGGAAGTAATCGCCGATGGCCTGTACGCCCACCGGCAGGCCGTCCACCAGACCGGCGGGCATGGACAGCGCCGGCAGCCCGGCCAGGTTCACCGCGATGGTGAAGACATCCTGCATGTACATCGTTACCGGATCATCCGTCTTGGCGCCGATGTCGAAGGCGCATTCCGGCGCCGTCGGGCCCAGCAGGACATCCACCTCCGACAGCGCCTTCTGAAAGTCGTCGCGGATCCGTGTGCGTACTCGCTGCGCGCGGCCGTAATAGGCCTCGTAATACCCTTCGGACAGGGCATAGGTGCCTACCAGAATCCGGCGTTTTACTTCGGAACCGAAGCCCTCGGCACGCGAGCGCTTGTACAGATCCTCCAGGCTTTGCGGTTGGGCACAGCGGTAGCCGTAGCGCACGCCGTCGAAGCGAGCCAGGTTGGACGAGGCCTCGGCCGGAGCAATGACGTAATAGGCGGGCACGGACAGGTCCAGATGGGGCAGGCTCACCCACTGGACCTTGGCGCCGCGTTTTTCCAGCTCGCGCACCGCCTCACGGGTGGCATCACCAATGCGGCCGTCGAGATGCTCCGGGAAGAACTGTTCCGGCAGGCCGATCTTGAGCCCCTGGATATCGCCGGTCAGCGCGGCGCTGTAGTCCTCCACCGGCCGGTCGACACAGGTGGAGTCTTTCGGGTCATGGCCGGCCATGGCACCCAGCAGCAGGGCGCAGTCTTCGGCCGTGCGCGCCAATGGGCCGGCCTGGTCCAGGCTGGAAGCGAAGGCGATCATGCCCCAGCGCGAGACCCGGCCATAGGTGGGCTTGAGTCCGGTCAGGCCGTTCAGTGCGGCGGGCTGGCGGATGGAGCCGCCGGTGTCCGTGCCCGTGGCCGCCGGTGTCAGACGCGCGGCCACGGCCGCCGCCGAACCGCCCGAGGAGCCGCCGGGTACCTTGTCCGTGTTCCAGGGGTTGCGCGCCGGCCCGTAATAGCTGGTCTCGTTGGATGAGCCCATGGCGAACTCGTCCATATTGGTCTTGCCCAGCATGACCGCGCCGGCGGCCTGCATCTTCTCCACCACGGTGGCGTCATAAGGGGCGACGAAATTGTCCAGCATGCGCGAGCCGCAGGCGGTGCGTACCCCGTCGGTGCAGAAGATGTCCTTGTGCGCCAGGGGCAGGCCGGCGAGGGGGGCGTTCGTGCCCGCGGCGCGGGCCTGATCCGCGGCGTCCGCCTGCGCCCGCGCCTGCTCCGCGGTGCGCGTGACAAAGCTGTTGAGCCGGGGGTCGAGCTGTTCGATGCGCGCGAGCAGGTGCTCGGTGAGCTCGCGGGCGGAGAAATCCCCCGCGTCCAGGCCGGCCTTGAGTTGGGTCAGGGTCTTGTCGTGCATGAGGGTTCCGTTATTCGATGACTCGGGGCACCAGGAAGCAGCCGTCTTCTTCGGCCGGCGCCAGACGCAGGATCTTGTCGCGATTGTCACTGGCGGTGACTTCATCCGGACGCAGGGGCTGGTCGAGATCCAGCGGGTGGGCCATGGGCTCGATGCCATCCACGTCCGCCTGCTGGAGCTGATCCACCAGGCCCAGAATCTCGTTGAGGCGGCCGTACAGATCCTCGGCGTCGCCGTCCTCCAGGCGAATGCGAGCGAGATGCGCGGTGCGCTCCACGGTGGTGTGATCAATGGCCATGGTCGTCTCCGGTTGGTCCCCGATGCGTGGCCCACGCGGGAAAGTCGGCAAAACTACCACAGAGCCGTTGATGCAGGCCACACAACAGTCGTTCCAGCTTGCCGAAAGCCCCCGCCATTGCTAGAGTCGCGCCATTCTCGCGCGGATATTGCGGGGGAGACCCCGGGCCCGAACCGGGTCCCGCCACCGGCAGGAATTTCGGGGGAGCCGGCGGGACGCCGTATTCGGGGCGTATCCCTGATCCATTTCTCTATCGACTCAGGAAGTTGCCAGGATGTCCATGTTCAAGCGCGTTCGGGGGATGTTCTCCACCGACCTCTCCATTGATCTGGGGACCGCCAATACGCTGATTTATATGCGTGACAAGGGCATTGTGCTGAATGAGCCCTCGGTGGTGGCCATTCGTCACCATGGTGCGCAGAAGAGCGTGGCGGCGGTGGGTGCCGACGCCAAGCGCATGCTGGGCCGCACGCCGGGCAATATTACCGCCATCCGGCCCTTGAAGGACGGTGTCATCGCCGACTTCGAGGTGACGGAAAAGATGCTGCAGTATTTCATCAAAAAGGTGCACGAGACCGGCTTCTTCCCGCCGGCGCCGCGGGTGCTGGTCTGCGTGCCCTGCACTTCCACCCAGGTGGAACGCCGCGCCATTCGCGAATCCGCCTTCGGTGCCGGCGCGCGCGAGGTCTTTCTCATCGAGGAGCCCATGGCCGCGGCCATCGGTGCCGGGTTGCCGGTGGAAGAGGCGCACGGGTCCATGGTGGTTGATATCGGTGGTGGCACCAGCGAGATCGCGGTCATTTCGCTCAACGGTGTGGTTTATTCCGATTCCGCCCGGCTGGGTGGTGACCGTTTTGACGAGGCCATTGTCGCCTTCGTGCGCAAGGAATACGGCAGCCTGATCGGCGAATCCACGGCCGAGCGCATCAAGCATGAAATCGGCACCGCCTGGTCCGGCTCCGAGATTCGCGAAATCGACGTACGCGGGCGCAACCTGGCGGAAGGCATACCGCGCAGTTTTACGCTGAACAGCGGGGAAATTCTGGAAGCCATCCGGGAGCCGCTCCAGGGCATCATCAACTCGCTCAAGAATGCGCTGGAAGCCTGTCCGCCGGAACTGGCGAGCGATATCGCCGAGCGCGGCCTGGTGATTACCGGCGGCGGCGCGCTGTTGCGCGATATCGACAAGTTGCTCTCCGAAGAAACCGGTTTGCCCGTAATCGTGGCCGAGAATCCACTCACCTGTGTAGCCCGGGGTGGCGGCAAGGCCCTGGAGCTGATGGACACGGGGGGATTCGAGTCCCTGGCCGCCGACTGAAGCCGCTGTTTGCCCGACGTTCCCGGCCTCCGGTGCTGCTGCCGCGAGGCCGTTCCGCAGTCCGGCTTTTCCGGAGTACGATGGCGGCGGGACTGTCCCGATAGCGGAGGCGTTTCATCAGCACCCTGTTTTCCAACACGGATCAACCCGGTTATCGCCTGGTGCTGGCACTGGTGCTGGCCGCGGCGTTGTTGCTGGCGGACCAGCGCACGTCCTGGCTGGATCCGGTACGGCAGGGCCTGAATCTGGTGGTCGCGCCCCTCCATTATGCCGCGCACTGGCCCCTGGACGCGGGCGGCTGGATGCAGCAGCAGTTGCGTACCCGCGCTCAGCTCCAGCAGGAAAACGCCCGGCTGGAGCGCCGCCTGCTGATTCTTGAACAGAAAGCTCAGCGTCTGGCCGTGTTGCAGGCGGAAAATGTGCGTTTGCGCGAACTGCTCAACTCCTCGGAACGTGTGGACGAACAGGTCCGGGTGGCCGAGGTAATTGGGTCGGATCCGGATCCCAACCGGCGCGAGCTGGTAATCAACCAGGGCTCGGCCGGCGGTGATGTCTACCAGGGCCAGGCGGTGCTGGACAGTCAGGGCCTGATCGGCCAGGTCGTGGAAGTGGGCCCGGTGTCTTCGCGGGTGCTGCTGATTACCGACGCCAATCATGCCTTGTCGGTGAAGGTGAACCGCAATGGCGTGCGCAGCATTGTTGCGGGCACGGGGCGCGCCGACCGGCTGGAGATGCGCTATGTTCCGGAAACGGCCGATGTCCGGAAAGGCGATCTGCTGGTCAGTACGGGCCTGGGTGGGCGCTATCCCAATGGCTATCCGGTGGCGGAAGTCACCTCCGTTACTCACAAGCCCGGCCATGCCTTTTTAAGCATTGACGCCAAGCCCCGTGGCCGGCTGGGCCGGCTCAGTCATGTGCTGCTGGTGCGGCGTTCGGAGATTCAGGCGCAGCAACCCGGGGGCGGCAATGCTGAATGAACCCCGGAGCCGTTCCGCAGGCACCCCTGTGGTGGTGCTTACCCTGGTCCTGGCCGCCTGGCTGGAAGTGTTCCCCCTTCCGGAGATGCTGGATCAGGCCCGTCCGGAGTGGTTGGCGCTGGTACTGATTTACTGGATTATTGCCTTGCCTCATCGCGTGGGGGTCTTCTGGGGCTTCGGCGTGGGACTCTTTCAGGATGTGCTCATGGGGGTGGTGCTGGGCCAGCACGCGCTCGCCTATGCCCTGGTGGCTTATATCACCCTGCTGGCCTACAAGCGTCTGCGGGTGTTCTCGCCGGTGCAGCAGAGCGGCATCGTCTTTCTGCTCACGGGCACGGCGGTGCTGGTGGCCTATACGGTACAGAACATGACTGGTACGACGGTCCAGGGCCCGTTGATGATGTTGCTGCCGGCCCTGGTGTCGGCCCTGCTCTGGCGTGCCGTTTTCGTCGTGTTGCGCCAGGTGCGCCGTCAGTTCTGGGTACGCTGACCATGGCCGTATTGCAGCTCGCTTCCGCCTCCCCCCGTCGCGCCGCGCTGCTGGAACAGATCGGTGCAAGCTATCAGCGGCTGGCACCGCCGGATGTCGACGAAAGCAGGGTGACTGGCGAATCCCCCCGGGCCTATGTCAGCCGCATGGCGCGGGAAAAGGCCTTGGCCGGTCGTCAGCGCGCCGGGGATGGAGCCGGTGTGGTGCTGGGCGCGGACACCTCGGTGGTCTTCGGCGACGAGCCTCTGGGCAAGCCGGCTGACGAGGCGGCGGCGGCGACCCTGCTGCGCCGGCTGTCCGGCGCTCGTCATCGGGTGTTGTCGGCGGTCTGCCTCTACTGCGGCACGCAGTGCCGAGAAGTGCTCGTTGAAACCGGGGTTCATTTTCTGGACCTCAGTGAGGACCTGATTCAGGCCTATGTGGCCACAGGCGAACCCATGGACAAGGCGGGCGCCTACGGTATCCAGGGCTTCGGGGCCGTGTTGGTGGCGGCCCTCGAAGGCAGCTACAGCAATGTGGTGGGCCTGCCCCTGGCGGAACTGCGGCCCTTGCTGGACTGGGCGGAAGTGCCCTACTGGCGGGTTGCTACGCGCTGATTCACAATGGATGCTGCCCGAGCCCCGCGATCATGGCGCTTCGGTGGCCGGTAAACCTGACGGCCCCTGAGCGCGCAAGATCGTGACTCAGCCAACATCAGAGCACGTGTAGTGACCCCGAAAACGCAAACCCCAAGTCCTCATGGCCTCCACCGCAGACGTCTGCGGACACGGCTGTGGCAGCTGGCCGCTGTGCTCCTGCTGGCGGTGGCTGCCTATGTGGTGCTGGCGCAGCAGCTCATGACCCTGGTGCCGCACTGGCAGGAACCGCTGGAAGCCCGGCTGGAAGAACAACTGGGCACAGCGCTGGATGTCGGCGCTCTGTCCGGCCGCATGCAGGGTCTCTCGCCGGTGTTTGAACTTCGGCAGCTGCGTTTGCCGGTGGATGGGGCCGAAGCGCCGCTGGAGCTGGAACAGGTGACGCTGACCCTGGATGTGCTGGCTTCGCTGATTGAGCGCCGGCCGCGCCTGCGGCGTTTGCGGATTCGGGGGGCAAGTCTGGAGCTGGCGCGTTCCGACGATGGCGATATTTCCTTCCGGGGGCTGGAAACCGAGCGAGAACCGCCGTCGCTGCGCCGGGCGCTCGCCTGGGTCTATCGTCAGAATCGGGTGGAACTGGATGAAGTGCGGCTGGGGCTGGACTGGCCCGGCCTGCCTCGACTCGAGACCCGCGATCTGGAACTGGCCCTGATCAACTCGGGCCGCCATCACCGCGTCTCCGTGCGCGCGGATTCCGTGGATGGCGAGCGCGCGCTGGATTTGCGCCTGGGCCTGGAACAGGATGCGTTTCGCTGGTCCCAGGTCCGGGGCGATTTTTTCGCCCGACTGGAAGGCGATAACTGGCAGCGCTGGCTGGAACATCTGGACCTGGGACCGATTTCGCCCGAGCAGCTGGATGGTGAAGTATCCGTGTGGGCGGATCTGGAAGGAGGTCGACCGAAGTCCTCCGTCCTGAAGCTGGCGCTGGACGAGCTGGGGTTGCGCGACCGGCGCAATGACAGCCATTGGCGCCTGTCCAGTGCCGCCGCGCTGGCGCGTCTGGATCAGCGCGAGCCGGGGTATCAGCTCAGTATTCAGCAAATGCAGCTGCGTTCACCGCAGGGCGAGTGGCGAGCGGGCGAACTGGGCCTTTTCTGGAACGGCCGGCGGGACCAGGAATCGCGCTGGCGCGTACGGGCGCGCAATCTGGATCTGGCGGCTAGCCGGAAACAGCTGCTGGCCGTGCCCTTTGTGCGTCCGGCCTTTCTGGACGAAGCCGCCGAGACATTTCGGCACCTGGCGCCGCAGGGTCGGGTAGAGGAATTCCGGATCAGTGGTCGGGGCCGGGAGGTGGCCTCCTTCAGTGGCCGGGTCATGGGGTTTGCCTGCCGCGCCCATGACGGGCTTCCGGGACTGGACGGCGTGTCCGGCTGGTTTGCCGGGACGCCGGAGCGCGGTGTGGCAGAGCTGGATAGTGACGCACTGAGCCTGGATCTGGTCGGGCTCTATGATCAGACCCTGGAAGCGCGAGCGCGGGGCGCGCTGCAATGGACGCGCGATGACCGGGGCCTGGTAATTGAAAGCGGACGTCTGCAACTGCGCAATCCCGACGCGCGCGCCGATGCACTCATGAGCCTCCACCTGCGCGAGGGTGACACGCCCGAGCTGCGGCTCGTGGGGGAGTTGCGCGAGGGTCGCGCCACGGCCGCCGCGCGCTATGTCCCCGACGCCCCGGTGAACGACCGGCTGGGCGAGTGGCTGGATGATGCCTTCCGAGGGGGGCGGGTGACGCGTGGACGTTTTCTCTACCAGGGGCCGGTGCGCATCGATCCCGGGCGCCAGCAGGATCGGACCCTGCAGATGGGGTTTCGGTTCGAAGATCTGCGCCTGCATTTTCTTGATGGCTGGCCCGCCATCCGGGAACTGGAGGGGCGAGTCGAAATGGACGGTCGGCGGGTGGAAGGCACCAACCTGTCCGGCCGTTTGCGCGATACGCGGCTGAACAACCTGGCCTTTGCCGTGCCCGGGGTGGCGCCCGGTACCACGCCGGAGCTGACGGTGTCGGGGGATTTGAGCGGACCGCCCGACGATCTCTCCCATATCTTTCACAACACACCGTTGCGTGAACGTCTGCCTCCGGCCGTCCGGGACTGGAGGCTCACGGGCGGCGAACTGGACGCCGAGCTCATGCTGCACTGGCCCCTGGGTCCCAATGGCAGCGAACCCCGGCTGCTGGGGCAAGGGCGCTTGAACGGTGCGGAGCTGGCTTCCCGGCGCTTCGACGTGAGCGCCACCGACTTGAGCGGGGCCTTCAGCTATGAGTTGCGTCGCGGGCTGAACATGGACCGGATCACGGGCCAACTCTTTGGCCGGGCCCTGGAGGGCCGTATTCGCTCCAGCGGTGAGGATACCCGGGTCCGTCTGGAAGGCGAGGTTTCGGCGGCGGATCTGCGCATGCATACGGACAGTTCCTGGCTGGAGCCCATGCGGGGCACCACCGGCTTTGAGGCGGATTTGACCCTGCCCCGCGACGGCGACCGAATGGCGCTATCGTTGCGCTCACCGCTGACGGGGTTGACCCTGGATGCGCCGGATCCGCTGGGCAAGGAAGGCGGGCGGTCGGTGCCGCTGTCGGTGGACTGGGATCGCGGCCGTCCGGCGGATGCGTTGCGGTTTCGCTACGGGGATCGGCTGGATGGACTGGTGTTTCTGGAGCAGGGCGCGCTCGTGCGCGGACATCTGGTCCTCGGCGGCGACCCGGCGCAGGTACGCAACCAACCCGGGGTGCGGGTGGATGGCGAGCTGGCGCGTGTCGACGCTAGCGACTGGGTGGACTGGATGCGCGAGCACAGGCCTCGGGACGCACAAGCGCCGCCGCCCCTGGATGAGCTGGCGCTGACGGTAGCTTCGCTGCAACTTTACGGGCTGACGGTAAACAACGGCCGGCTCAACCTGGCGCCGCGGGAGCAGGGCTGGCAGGTAGAGCTCGACAGCAATGAACTGGGTGCGAGCCTGCGCGTGCCGCCTGAATACCGGGTGGACGGGGATCGGCCCCTGAAGCTGACCGTGGACCGGGCGAATTTGCAGCTCGGCACGGGGCCGGCGGAACCGGCCCCCGGGGATTTGCCCATTGCCGATGTGGAGCTGCGCAATCTGCGCGTCAATGGCACCGACTACGGCCGCTGGGTCTTCGCCCTGCGGCCCACGGAGCAGGGCGTCGTCTTCCAGGACCTGGAGGGGAACTGGCGCAAGACGGACTTCCATGGCCGCCTGAACTGGACGGCCAGCCCGGCGGGGCAACAGAGTCATTTCGTGGGTCGGGTGACCGCGGCACGCCTGCACCATGCACTGCAGGCCTGGGGACTGGAGGCGGTGATCGAGAGCAAGGATGCCCGCTCCGTGGTGGATTTGCGCTGGCCGGGCGCGCCCACGGACGCCGACCCTGTCGCCCTCCATGGGCATGCGTCCGTGGATATCGGCGAGTGCCGTATTCCCGAAACCAGCCGCGGGGCTTCCGCGCTGCGGGTTCTGGGCATTCTGAATGTGGGTAGTCTGTCCCGGCGCCTGCGGCTGGATTTCAGTGATCTGTACAAGAAGGGGTTGAGTTGTGACCGCATCAGCGGCGATTTTCAGCTGCAAGCCCCCCGGGTCACTACCGATAATCTGGTAATTGAGTCCCCCTCGGCGGAATTCCGTGTCAGCGGCGAATTGAATCTGAAAGCCGAAACCCTGGATCACCGCATGGACGTTACACTGCCGTTGTCGAGCAATCTCTACGCCGGTTGCCTGGCGGGTCCGGCCGCCTGTGCCGGCATCTTTGTCTTCGACCGGCTCTGGGGCAGTGACCTGGAGAAGATGACAACCCTGTCCTACCGTGTGACCGGCTCCTGGCGGGACCCGAAAGTGCGGGAACTGGGCGAATCGGATTGAGGTCGAATGAGTCATGAATGAGCATCCGACAATCGCGGGCATCCAGCTGTGCAGCACGGATGATCTGGACGTGAATCTGGACGCGGCGGCCAGCGGGCTGCGTCGCGCGCGCGATCAGGGCGCGGATCTGGCCGTGCTACCGGAGAACTTCGCCTGCCATGGGGGGGACTACCGGAACGTGGCCGAAGGCCGTGGACAGGAGTTGGAGGCCTGGCTGGCCGACCAGGCGCGCGCGCTGGGTCTGGCCATTATCGGTGGCACGCTGCCGCTGGTTCAGCGCCCGGATGGTAGTGACGTGCCAACGCCGCGCGTGCGTACCGCCTGTCGTGTTTTTGATGCCGAGGGCACGGATCTGGCTCGTTATGACAAGCTGCATCTTTTCGATGCCGATGTGGCGGACCGTCAGGCCCGTTACCGCGAATCCGATGTCTTCGAACCGGGCGACACCCTGACCACCGTGGACGTGGCTGGTCTGCGGGTGGGGCTGGCGGTTTGCTATGATTTGCGTTTTCCCGGCCTCGCACGCGCTTTGGTCGACCAGGGCGCCGATCTGCTGGTCTACCCCAGTGCCTTTACCGAGGTAACCGGCGCCGCCCACTGGGCGCTGCTGTTGCGCGCCCGGGCCGTGGAAACCGGCTGTTTCGTGCTGGGCGTGGATCAGACCGGCCATCACGGCGGGCACCGCCAGAGCCACGGCCACAGCCTGCTGGCCAACCCCTGGGGGGAAGTGGAAGCGGCTCTGGATGACAGCACGGGCGTGCTGAGCGCACGTCTGGATCTTGCCAGGCAGGCGGAGATTCGGCACCGTTTGCCTGTTCACCAACATCGACGTTTTGGAGTATCCCTTCCCGATGACATCCAGCCCCACTGATCATTTCGATCTGGCGCAACAGATCCTGCTGACGCCGGCCGGGCTGGCCGAAGGCCAGCTCGAGGACACCCTGCGTGGTACGCTCACCGGCAACGTGGACTATGCCGATCTGTATTTCCAGCACAGCCGCCACGAGGCCTGGGTGCTGGAAGACGGCATGGT
>CAJXLA010000066.1 GCA_913055795.1 uncultured Alcanivorax sp.
TTCTTCCTCGCGCCTGATGACTACACGATCATGCAAAGGACGGATTTTCATTGCCTCTCGTCTCCTCGTTGAGGTTTGAGCTCTCTCACTGAAGAGCTAGCAGGCTGTTGAAAAACCCTCTGCGTGCTCAGCGCCCAAAGGGTTCTTCAACAGCCTGCTAGCACTCTTCCTTCGTGAGTGCTAATGGTATGGACAATCGCCGGAGAGTCAAGCTCATCCGGTCATCCCCGCCTCGCAAGGTGGGGGCACCGGGCCGGCTTTCAAGAGCACCCGGGCGCGCGTTTGCCTGCATTCGGCCTTGTGGTCATAATGCCGCGCTAAACAGTATGTTTATTGCTGAGGGAGAAGGTTATGGATCTCAACAACAAGGTCATTGTGGTCACCGGCGCCGGTCGCGGCCTGGGCCGGGGCATCGCCGAGGGGCTGGCGGCCGCCGGCGCACGCATCGCCTGTGTGGATCTCAACGAGGACGATCTCGCCGAAACGGTCAGCCTGTGCGAGAAGGCCGGCGGCGGAGGCCACGCCTATGTGGTCAATGTGGCCCGGGAAGAAGAGGTCGAGAAACTCTTCAGTGACGTGGCGCAGGATCTGGGCCGTCTGGACGGCTGCGTGAACAATGCCGGTATTACCCGCGACGGCCTGCTGGTCAAGTTCAAGGACGGCCAGGTCCAGAAGAAGATGAGCCTGGAGGAATGGCAGTCCGTGATGGACGTGAACCTCACCGGCGTTTTCCTGTGCGGCCGCGAAGCGGCGGCCAAGATGCTGGAGCTGGGCGTGGACGAAGGCGTGATCGTGAACATGTCCTCGCTGGCCAAGCAGGGCAGCTTCGGCCAGTCCAACTATTCCGCCGCCAAGGCGGGCGTAGCCACGCTGGCCGAGGTCTGGGCCCGCGAGCTGGCGAAGTTCAATATCCGCACCGGCGCCATTGCCCCGGGTACCATCAATACCGACATGATCGCGGCCATGAAGCCCGAGGCGCGCGAAAAGCTCACCCAGGCCGTTCCCCTGGGCCGGATCGGCGAGGCCGAGCATATCGCCAATTCGGTGAAGTTCATCTTCGAGAACGACTACTTCACCGGTCGGTGTATCGAGATGGACGGCGGGTTGCGGTAATCGGCCCTTGCGGAAATGGCCACCCGCAGCGGTCTTCCAGACGTTCTGGAACAGTCGAAAGAGGCAAGTAGAAAGTAGCAAGAAATACAGCTGGGCGCCTACGGCGCCCTTCATTATTCCATCTTTCAGCTTGCGACTTGCTACTTGCGACTGTTCCAGAGCCGCAGGGAAACGCCTCCTGCGGTGCCCTGACCCACCACCTCCGTGACTGCTGCCCGCCTTACAGGCATACTGCTCCCTTTTGCCGGCCGAGGCGGTAACAGGGCTTCCCACCCATGAGCGACTCTCCCAGGCGCAGCTGGCGTAACGCCCTCCAGGTGTACGGCCATCCCCGGGTGCTGGGCATGGCCTTTCTGGGTTTCTCCGCCGGACTGCCCCTGTTGCTGGTGGGCGGCACCTTCACGGCCTGGCTTCAGGATCTGGGCGTGGAGCTGGCCGCCATCGGCTTTCTCAGCTGGGTGGGCATGGCGCACAGCATCAAGGTGTTCTGGGCGCCCATCGTGGACCGGCTCGAGCTGCCCGGCCTCACCCGCTGGTTCGGGCGCCGCCGCGCCTGGATGCTGGCGGCCCAGCTGGCCATCGGCGGCGGCCTGCTCGGCATAGCCCTCACCGACCCCAACGAGGCGCTCGGGCTGGTCGCCGTCTGGGCCATTCTGGTGGCCTTCGGCTCGGCCACCCAGGATATCGCCATCGATGCCTACCGTATCGAGGCGGTCTCCGTGGACCGCCAGGGGGCCATGGCCAGCACCTATGTCTTCGGCTACCGCATCGCCCTGCTGGCCGCCGGCGCGGGGGCCCTGCATATAGCCGATATCGGCAACTGGTCCCTGGCCTACGCCACCATGGCCGGGCTCATGGGTGTAGGCCTGACCACGACCCTGATCATCCTGGAACCGGTCACCAATACGGACCGGCGTACCGAGCGGCTCGAGCAGCGCGTCCAGGACTATCTTCACGCCACCGAGCACACCGGCTGGCGCCGGGACTTCAATGCCTGGTTCATCGGCGCGGTCCTCTGCCCCTTCGCGGAATTCTTTCAGCGCTATGGCCGGCTGGCGTTGTTGATCCTGGTCTTCGTCGGGGTCTTTCGTATCAGCGATATCGTCATGGGGGTCATGGCCAACCCCTTCTATCTGGATCTGGGCTTTTCCAAGGGCGAGATCGCCAATATCGCCGCCTTCTACGGCCTCATCATGACGCTGACCGGCGCCGCCGCCGGGGGGCTGCTGGTAGCGCGGTACGGCATCATGCCCATTCTGATTCTTACCGCCCTGATGGTCCCGGTCACCAACCTGCTTTTCTCCTGGCTGGCGCTGATTGGTCCGCAGCTGGGCGGACTGGTGATGACCATCACGGCGGACAACCTTACCGGGGGCATGGCCATCTCGGTGTTCATCGCCTATCTGTCCAGCCTTACCAACAGCGCCTACACGGCGACGCAGTACGCGCTGCTCAGTTCCCTGATGACCCTGCCCGGCCAGTTCCTGGGGGGGTTTACGGGGGTGCTCGCCGATCAGGTGGGCTGGGCCTGGTTTTTCGTGTGCTCGGCATTGATCGGCGTACCCGCCATTGTGCTGTCGATACTGCTCTACCGGATGGGGGATCCGGCCCGCGCGGTCGAAAGGGCGGAATGAATCGCGGCTATGGCAACACCGGCCAAACGGGCTATAGTCGGGGCCATAATACCGGCGAAAGAACAACAACATGCCCGAACCTGATCTCAGCATCCTGATTGTCGACGACGCCAAGTTTTCCTCGGCCGTGGTGCGCCGCACCCTGGAATCCGGTGGCTATAGTGATATCCGTAACGAGAGCTCAGCCCAGCAAGCGCTCCAGGCCCTGGAACACCGGCCGGCGGATATCGTCATCGCCGACTGGCTCATGCCGGAAATCGATGGGCTGGAACTCACGCAGCGGATTCGCCAGTTTGACGAATCCGCCAATCACTACACCTATGTCATCCTGCTCACCGGCAAGGAAGGTTCGAACGCGCTCCAGCACGCCTTTGAGCAGGGCATCGACGATTTCATCAACAAGTCGGTAATGAACGAGCAACTGCTGCACCGGGTCTATGCCGCCGAGCGGCTGGTCCTGATGCAGAACCGGCTGCTGGCGGACAATCAGCGCCTGATCGAGGCCAATGCACGCCTCAAAAAACAGGGCGTACTGGATCCACTGACCGGGTTCGGCAATCGCGGCTACGGCCTCAAGCGTCTGGAGGATGCCGTCCAGCATGCGCACGCGCGCGGCGGCGCCGCCTGTCTGCTGATCATGCGCGTGGAAAACCTGGCGGAGCTGGAACGCGATCACGGCGAGGGGCTGGTGCGCCAGGCGCTGCTGGCGTTCAGCCGCCGGCTCAAGCAGCTGGTGCGCCCCATGGACATTGTCGCGCGCATGGGCACGGAACATTTCGCGCTGATTACCCATCAGCCGGACATGGGCCGCTGCACCACGGGCAGTTTCCGCCGCCTGCACGAAAGCCTGAACTACCGCGCCTACAAGACCACGGCCGGTTTCATTCAGCTGGAGGTGAGTATCGCGCTCAGCGCTGCGGGCGAAAAGGATGCCATTGAAGCCGACGCTCTGCTGGAGCGCGCCCAGCAAGGTCTGGATGAATCCCGGGAACTGCGCCGCATTACGGAAAAGCCGTTGTCCGGCTGAGCGGTTCAGCTTGACCCGGGCCGGGGCCGCGGCTAGGGTCCGTTCGATTGTTCACATCCACGATCCTCGACCCGAGCCGCGCCCCGGAGAGACATCATGAAAGCTCGCTTGTACGCGCTGATGGGGATTCTGGCGGCGGCCAGCACCATGGCCGGGGCCCGCGACAACCGGGTGGACCCGGCGAGCCTGACCGCCTCGCGCAGCACCGGGTTCAACGCCCACCTGCCGGCGGGAACGATGACGCTCGAGCGGGACGCCATCGAGCAATCCGAAGCCACCCATCTCGCGGAGCTGCTGGATTCGGTCGGCGGCATCGCCATGCGCGAACGCCTGGGCGTGAACGGCAGCCGCGCCGCCATCGACCTGCACGGCTTCGGCGCCGGCGCCCACCGCAACACCCTGATCCTGCTGAACGGTCAACGGTACAGCCATGTCGACGCCTCGGCGCCGGATCTGGATGCCCTGCCCCTGGCGGCTATCGAACGCATCGAGATCCTGCCGGGCGCGGGCTCGGCGCTCTATGGGCGCGGCGCCGCGGGCGGGACCATCAATATCGTGACCCGTCAGGATTACGGCAACGCCGGCGGCGCCCGGGGATCCACCGGGGATTTCGGCCGACGGGCGGGTGGCGCCTGGGCGACCGGCCGCCGTGACAGCCTGGGGGCTGCCTTCGCCGCGGATGTGGTCAATACCGACGGCCACCGGGACAACAATCAGCTCCGCCAGCACAACGGTTTCATGGACCTGCGGGCGGAGGCCGGGGGCGCGCAATTCGCGCTCACGGGCACAGTCGAAGAGCAGGAACTGGAGCTGCCCGGCGGCCGCAACGCCTCCTGGCTCACGAACAACACGGATTTCGAAAATGATCCCGAGGGTGCGGACACACCCGGTGATCGGGCCGAGCAGCAGAGCTTCACGCTCAGCCCGCGCGCCACGGTCCCGCTGGGCGAAAACGCGGCCCTGCATCTGGATGCCGCGCGTCGGCATCGTTCCCGCCAGGCCTGGCAAGCGGCCCGGGCCGCGCCCTACTCGGAGACCGATGTAGACAGCTATAACCTGAACCCGCGTCTGGTGGTGCGAGGCTCAGCGGCCGGCCTGCGCAACCATGTGACGCTGGGCTGGGATCAGTACCGCTATGAATACAAGCACCGGGACGCCGCCGCGGAAAGCAGCCTCGCCTCGCCCGCGTCGCTGAGCGAGGTGGAGCAGGAAGAGCACGGCTGGTATCTGCATGATCTGATGCGGCTGGACGAGCACTGGTCGCTGAGCCTGGGCGCGCGCGAATTGCGGGTGGATACGGACAGCGAGGATCTCGCCGGCAACCGGAACACCACCGAAACCGATGAGGCCCTGTACGAAGGCGGCCTGCGCTATGCCCCCCTGGACACCTTTGCCCTGTTCGCCGGCGCGCAACGCAGCGTGCGCATTCCCGACGCGGACGAAATCCGCACGAGCAACCCGGCCAACTTGCGGCCCCAGACGGGACACACCTATACCGCCGGAGCCAGCTGGTCCGAAGACAACCAGCACTCCAGGCTGACCTTCTGGCGGGGCCGTTTTGCCAACGAAATCCTCTTTGATCCCAACGCCGGCGGCGGTTCGGGCGGCTACGTCAATCTCGACGATGCCACCTTGCGCAAGGGTGTGTCGTTGAACTCTCGCTGGGAACTGGACGACGATCTCATGCTCACCCTCAACGGCAGTTACCAGCGCGCCGTCTTTGAAGGCGGTCGCTATGCGCGCAATGAGGTGCCGCTGGTGCCCGGCAAAAGCGCCTATATGCGCGCGGACTGGCAGGCGTTGCCCTGGCTGCGCGTATCGCTGGCACATCGGTATACAGGCCGACGCTATCTGGATCAGGACCCGGCCAACCAGTCCCGGCGCCTGGACAGTTACCACAGCTCCGATCTGATTCTGCGCGCCGAGGACGAGGGCCTGTTTCTCGAAGCGGGCGTTTATAATCTGGAAGACCATCGGGCGGCGGATTACGGTATCCGCACGAGCGCGAACACCTACGACGCCTGGCCGCTGCCCGGCAAGCACGTAATCATGACGGTGGGATTCAAACTATGAGTGACTCGGACAAGCATCGCCTGAGCCGGGTGGTAACCCGCTCCGGCGACCAGGGCGAGACCGGACTGGCGGACGGTTCCCGCCAGCCGAAAGATGCCCCGCGCATCGAGGCCATGGGGTCGGTGGATGAACTGAACGCGGCCATCGGCTATCTGCGCAGCCTGCTGGACGACGACAACCGGCATCAGCCGTTGCTGAGCTGGATTCAGCAACGGCTCTTCGATGTGGGCGCGGAGCTGGCCATTCCGGACAGTCTTTATCTCGCCGCCGAACATCTCACGGAACTGGACGCCCAGTGCGACACCCTCAATCAGGAACTGCCGCCGCTGCAGGAGTTCGTGCTGCCCGGCGGTACGCCGTCAGGCGCCTGGTGTCACTACTGCCGCACCCTGACCCGCGGCGTCGAACGCCGGCTGGTGCCCGTCACGGATCTACCCGACGGCAGCGCCAGCCTGCCCTTTCTCAATCGCCTGTCGGATCTGTTCTTCATGCTCGCGCGCGCCATCAACCGGGACGCCGGTGAGGGTGAACCGATGTGGGAGCCGAAATAAAAGACGAAAGTCGAGATATAAAAGGTGCGCACGGCGCACCCTACCTCGGGGTGCAGCGAAAAGAGGGCGCTGGAAGTGCCACGCTTTATTTCTTGGTACTTGCCACTTGTAGCTTGCTACTTTTTATAACAACGCGCGCCTCATATCTTTCAGCAATCCCGACAGATAGGTCGTGAAACGCACGGCCTCGGCGCCATCCACGATGCGGTGGTCATAGGAAAACGACAGCGGCAGCATGAGCCGGGGCTGAAAAGCCTGACCATCCCAGACGGGCTTGGTCTCCATCCGGCTCACCCCCAGAATCGCCGCTTCCGGCCAGTTCACCACGGGCGTAAAGGCGGTACCGCCGATGCCGCCCAGCGAGGAGATGCTGAAGGTGCCGCCCTGCATGTCCTTCGGACCGAGCTTGCCGTCCCGCGCCTTGGTGGAGACTTCATCCAGATCCCGGGCGATCTGCGCCAGTCCCTTCTTGTCCGCGTCCCGGATCACCGGCACCACCAGCCCTTTGGGCGTATCCACGGCAATGCCCATATGGATGTAATGCTTGCGGATCAGGGTTTCGCCATCCGGTGACAGCGAGGCATTCACATCCGGGAATTCGCGCAGCGTTTTCGCACAGGCCTGCACCAGGAAGGCGAGCATGGTGAGTTTGACGCCCTCCTTTTCCAGAACCTTGTTCTGTTCCTTGCGGAAGGCCTCCAGATCGGTCACATCCGCTTCGTCGTGCTGGGTGACATGGGGAATCGTGACCCAGCTGCGATGCAGGTTCGCCGCACTCAGTTTGCGCAGTTTGCTGCGCTCGAGCTGTTCGACTTCGCCCCACTGACTGAAATCGATCTCGGGCAGGTCGACGCCCGCGCCGGGCCCACCGTCGGCGGGTTTGTCCTCGGTCAGCAGTTTCTTCACATGGCCATGCACATCGTCCTTGAGGATCCGCCCATGAGGGCCCGATCCACGACCGATTCCGGCCAGGTCAACGCCCATTTTGCGGGCCAGCTTGCGCACGGCCGGACCGGCATGGACCTGTTTCGACGGTTCCGTATCCCGGGCCGGCGCCGGCTCCGTCTGTGTGGCCGGCGCGGACTCCGGCGTTGAGGTTTCCGAAGGCCCGGACGCGGTTTCTTCGGGCCGCTGCTCCGACGCCGAGGACTCTTCCGTTTTCTGTTCGGGCTCCGCCGCCGGTGCCGCGGCCGTTTCCATTTCCAGCAGGATATCACCGGAGGTGAGCTTTTCCCCCACCTTCGCCACCAGCTTGTTGATCGTGCCCGCGGCGGGTGCCGGAATTTCCAGCGAGGCCTTGTCCGACTCCAGCACAGCGATCACCTGTTCCGCGTCCACGCGGTCGCCTTCGCTGACACTGAATTCAATCAGTTCGGCGGCATCGATATCGCCCAACTCGGGCACGGGTACGGACTGAAGCTGGGTCTCACCGGACGACGCGGCGGCTGGTTGCGCTTTCTCTTCTGCGCCGGCGGATCCGGTTTCCTCCGGTGCTTCGGACTGCTCTTCACCGGATGCTTCCGGTTCGGACGCTGCCCCGGCATCCTGTTCTTCGGCGGACTCCAGTTCCAGCAGGCCATCCCCTTCCTTGACGCGGTCGCCCTGCTGTACCAGCAGCTGCTTGACCGTGCCGCCCTTTGGCGCCGGCACTTCCAGCGTTGCCTTGTCCGATTCCAGCACGACCATGGTGTCTTCCGGTTCAATGGTGTCGCCCACCTGAACGGACACCTCGATCACGTCCACCGGATCATCGCTGCCCACATCGGGGACCGGAATGGTTTCCACGCTCACGCGCTTCTCCTTAGTCTGGCAAGGTTGCGGCCCGCAGCCGGCAACTCCTTAATTTTTGGGTGGATAGGGCTTGTTCGGGTCAATGCCGAAGCGCTTCATGGCTTCGCCGACCTGGCTGCGTTCCACCGCGCCGGTATTCGCCAGTTCGGTGAGCGCGGCCACCACCACGAAATACCGATCCACCTCGAAAAACTCGCGCAACTTGGCCCGGGAATCGCTGCGCCCGAAACCGTCCGTACCCAGCACCCGATAGGGCGCGTCCACAAAGGGCCGGATCTGGTCCGCATAGGTCTTGATGTAATCCGTGGATGCAATCACCGGGCCGGAACGATCCTTGAGACAGGTGCGCACCCAGCACTCCTTCGGCTCCTGATCCGGATGCATCATGTTCCAGCGATCGATTTCCAGGCCCTCCTTGCGCAGTTCGTTGAAACTGGTGGCGCTCCAGATATCGGCGGCGACGCTGAAGTCCTTCTCCAGAATCTCCGCGGCCGCTTCCACCTCGCGCAGGATCGTGCCCGCCCCGATCAACTGCACCCGCTTTTTCTTCGCGCGCTTGTCGCTTTCGCGCAACAGATAGAGCCCACGCCGGATGCCTTCCTCGGCGCCCTTGGGCATGGCGCCGTGATGATAGTTCTCGTTCATCAGGGTGATGTAATAGAACACCTTCTCCTGGTCCTGGTACATGCGCTTGAGCCCGTCCTGCAGGATCACCGCCAGCTCATAGGCATAGCAGGGATCATAGGAGACACAGTTGGGCACCACGGACATGAGCACATGGCTGTGGCCGTCCTGGTGTTGCAGGCCCTCGCCGTTGAGCGTGGTCCGGCCGGCCGTGCCGCCCAGCAGAAAGCCCTTGGCCTGGTTGTCGCCGGCCGCCCAGATCAGATCGCCCACGCGCTGATACCCGAACATGGAGTAGTAGATGTAAAAGGGAATCAGCGGATAGTTGTGAACGCTGTAGGACGTGCCCGCGGCGATCCAGCCGGACATGGAGCCGGCTTCGTTGATGCCTTCCTCGAGAATCCGGCCTTTCTTGTCTTCGCGGTAATACATCATCTGGCCCGCGTCTTCGGGCTCGTACTGCTGGCCCTGGGACGCGTAGATGCCGAGCTGACGGAAGAGCCCTTCCATGCCGAAGGTCCGTGCCTCGTCCGGCACAATGGGCACAATGCGTTCGCCCATGTTCTTCTGTTTCACCAGCGACGAGAGCATGCGCACGAAGGCCATGGTGGTCGAGATCTCGCGGTCACCACTGCCTTCCAGGAAGTTGCCGAACAGGCCCAGATCCGGCACTTCCAGCTTCTCGTCGGCTTCCTGGCGCCGCGTGGGCAGAAAACCGTTGAGGTTCTTGCGGCGCTCACGCAGGTAGCGCATTTCCGGCGAGTCTTCGGACGGCCGGTAATAGGGAATGTCCTTGAGCTGCTCGTCCGAAAACGGCATGTCGAAGCGGTCCCGGAATTCCTTGAGGCTGTCCAGGTCCAGCTTTTTCATCTGGTGGGTCTTGTTGGTCGCCTCGCCGGCGCCGGTGGCATAGCCCTTGACCGTCTTGGCCAGGATCACGGTGGGCTGGCCCTTGTGATGAAAGGCCTTGTGATAGGCGGCATAGACCTTGTGCGGGTCATGGCCGCCACGATTGAGGCGATAGATCTCGTCGTCGGAGAGGTGCTCCACCATTTTCTGGAGCTCGGGATACTTGCCGAAGAAGTGCTCGCGGGTATAGGCACCGCCGTTTTTCTTGTAGGCCTGGTATTCGCCGTCCACGCATTCCTCCATGCGCTGGCGCAGCACGCCGTTGGTATCGCGCTCGATCAGCGGATCCCACATCCGGCCCCAGACCACCTTGATGACATTCCAGCCGGCGCCGCGGAACAGACCCTCGAGTTCCTGAATGATCTTGCCGTTGCCGCGCACCGGCCCGTCCAGGCGCTGCAGATTGCAGTTGATCACGAAGACCAGGTTGTCCAGTTTTTCGCGCCCGGCCAGGGAAATGGCCCCCAGTGATTCGGGCTCATCCATTTCCCCATCGCCGAGGAAGGTCCAGATCTTGCGGTTCTGCTCCGGCACCAGTTCCCGGTTTTCCATGTACTTCATGATGTGGGCCTGGAAAATGGACTGAACCGGCCCCAGGCCCATGGACACCGTGGGGAACTGCCAGTACTTGGGCATCAGCCAGGGATGGGGATAGGACGACAGGCCCTGACCGTCCACCTCGCGCCGGAAGTTGTCCATCTGCTCTTCGGTCAGCCGGCCTTCCAGATAGGACTGGGCATAGATACCGGGCGCGGAATGGCCCTGGAAATAGACCAGATCACCGCCAAAGGTATCGGTGGGCGCGCGGAAGAAGTAATTGAAGCCCACGTCATAGAGGGTGGCGGACGAGGCGAAGGTGGCAATATGACCGCCGAGTTCGTCGTCGTTCTGGTTCGCGCGCATCACCATGGCCATGGCGTTCCAGCGCACCAGCGAACGCAGGCGCCGCTCCATGAACATGTCCCCGGGCAAGGGTTCTTCTTCATGGGTGGGAATGGTGTTGATATAGGGCGTGTTCAGATCCGTACGGTAAATGCCCTGTTCCTGGGCCATATCGGTGACGGTATCGAGCAGCCAGTTGGCGCGCTCGGCCCCTTCAAATTCCACCACCGAGTCCAGAGCATCCAGCCATTCCCGGGTTTCGCGGGGGTCCTGGTCATTGAAGAAACTGCGTTGGGTCATGATGGCGTCCTGTATTCGCAAGTCCGCATGAGCCGCCGACCCGCCGGGTTCAACGAGCGAGGAGCAACCCATGCCCCGGCATGCTGGGTAAACATGCCGTATAGTCGTATGATAGCCGCCGTGACCGCGTGGTCAAGCAAATCAGCTGATCAGCACCCAGAGGGCGGCCAGCAACAGCCAGATGGCCAGACAGCGCAGCAGCAGGCCCTGGCGGCTTTCCAGCCGGTCCATGGCCTTGTCCATGGTCTGGGGTTCCGTGTCGTCCTCTGCGCCCACGGCGGCATTCATGGCGTCGTCGAGCAAACGCTCGTCGTCTTCCAGGGTCCAGACCCGCCCGGACAGGGTCTCGCTGACGCGGCGCCAGTCACCGGCCAGAGCCATGCAGCCCAGCAGCAAGCGTCCAGGCAACCAGAACAGGGCTACGTGTACGGTACGCGCGGTGTTCGCCAGGGCTTCGTCCTCGTCTTCCACACGCATGAGAAAGTAATTCAGGGTGTAGAGCAGCGCCGCCCAGTAGCCCAGCGCGATCAGCCAGAAGGTGATCGCGAACAGATTCTCGGCCTCGCGACTGAGAATGCGGCTGTAGAGACCATTGAAGAAACCGGCGTCGCCGGGCTCGCCGGAGACACCGAAATCCGTGGCGGCATCGGCAACGCCGGCACCATCCTGCATTCGGCCGCGCACCAGCAGATCATCCACGCGCCGGTTCTCGCTGTCCGGGCCCAGCAGCCACAGCAGCAGCGCCCCTCCGGCAATCCAGCCCAGCACTCCTGCCAGCACGCAGTGCAACCAGGCGATAAGACCGCCGATCACCACCACGGGCAGCACCACCATGACCAGCCAGCGCGGGGCTCCCGACAGTCTCAGCGCACCCGCCAGATCCCCGAGCGGAACCATAAGGCGCGCAAAGCGCACGGGCGCGCGCGACCATTCCGGCCAGGCAACATCCAGGCGCCGCAGGCCCAGCACCAGCAACAGGATCAGTAATTTCATGGGGTTCCCCTCTTGTCCGGAGCACGCCGGGCCGCCAGCCCGGACCAGAACCGGGCCCAGTCAAAGGCCGGTCCCGGATCCGTCTTGCGGCCCGGCGCCACATCCTCATGTCCCGTCACGGCCTCGGGCGCCAGACGGGGGTAATGCGTCTGGAGCAAGGCTACCAGTTCCGTCAGGCTCTGGTATTGCGCCCGTTCATAGGGAACATCATCGGCGCCTTCCAGCTCGATGCCAATGGCGAAATCGTTACATTCTTCCCGCCCCGCCCAGCAGGACCGGCCCGCATGCCAGGCCCGGCGGTTACAGGCCACATATTGTGTCAGCCCGCCCGAGCGATCGATGAGAAAATGCGAGGACACCTGCACGCCTTGCAGTTGCCCGAAATACGGATGGGCGGTGCAATCCAGACGGTTGGTGAAGAAGGCATCCACATGACCGCCCCCGAATTCGCCCGGCGGCAGGCTGATGTTGTGCACAATGATAAGACTGATGTCGTCCGGGTCGGGCCGTTCACCGCAATTGGGCGAAGGCCGATGCCGGGCCTGATCCACCCAGTGGCGCGACAAGGTCAGCAAGGCAGCAAGACTCCGTGCAATGGGTCGTGGGGTTCATCCTAGCACTGCATGGCCTATCCGTGGTCCTGTGCCTCGCCCTGCTTTTCCTGTTCCCGGCGCAGATCGCCAATGACGGATTCCAGGGCCCGGTCGAAGAGCGCCCCCTGATCGATCAGCCGCGCCACACCCTGCTCCAGCGCCAGTCCCAGACTTTGCGCGGTATGCTCGACCACCTTGAGCCCGCGCCGGTTGATAAAAACCAGTTTCTCGCCGTGGCGGATATTGGCGGCGAGCTTGCAACGCCGCGCACCCTCGCCCAGCCCGATCTCCAGCCACTGGCCGGGCTGCAGCTGTGCCGCTTCCCGCACGCGCGGGTGGTCGTCCGGCAGCGTATCCTGATCCACGGTCGGATCCACCTCGGCTTGGGTGTCGTCGTCCACATGCACGCGCTCGACCTCCAGGCCGCGCAGCAAGCGGCGGTGCTCATCCCGCAGCCCCACCAGCAATTTGCGCGCTTCCACCGGGTCGTGATTGACCGCTTCGAGGCCGTGCTTGAGCCCGGATAGCAGTTTGGGGCTCAGCTCCTTGAGCTTTTTCAGGGCCTGTTCGTCGCGGTGGGGCAAGACACTCCAGACCAGCGCGTCCAGCATGCGCAGGCGTTTCTTCCACAGATCGCTGTCCTCGCCCTCGCGGATCCAGGTGAGATAGAGCACCTGTTCCCAGGCGTCCCGGATGATGCGCACCACCACTTCCGGCAGATCCCGGCCCGCCATGCGCTTGCGCACGAGTTCGTCAACGCGGCGCTGTGCTTCGGCGGCCCGGGCCTTGCCCTCTTCCTGCTCGCGCACGCGCTCCTCCACGCGTTCGCGGCGGTTTTCCTGCTGATCCAGGAAGGACTCCATGCTCCGCAGCAGTTCCTGAAACAGGCCGGAGTCCGTGTCGAACTCGTTGAGGATGCGGTGCACGGACTCCTCGATGCTCTTGTACAACTCGTCGTTGAGCCCTTGCTCCGGGCTCCACTGACTACCCGCTCGGGCGAGCAGATTCAGCAATTCGCGCGCGGGATGCTGCTCGTTGTTGAAAAAGTTCTTGTCCGCGATGGCTACCTTGAGCAGCGGAATCTGCAGCCGGCCGATGAGCGCGCGCACCTCGGCGGGCAGGGCATCGTCGTCCAGGATGAAGTCGAAGAGCATGGCCACCAGGTTGATGGCGTCGTCGTCGGACTCTTCCAGGGCATGGAGGGATTCCTTGCCGTATTCCTGTTCCAGCAGGCCGGAGAGCTCTTGCTTGACGTTGAGCTCGTCCAGCTTGCCATCGGTAGCCTGAAGTTGCTGCTCCAGCTGCTGTAGCCGGCCCAGCATGCTGTTGAGATCCTGGGACGGCACCGGGATCACCGCATCCGGTTCCGCCGGGGTACCGTTTACATAGGGCACGCCATTGTGCATGACGGCCATATTCTCCGGACTGGGCCCCACTTTCCCGGCCAGCGCATCCGAAGGACCGCCGCCGGCACCCTCATCACCACCGCCCTGGCGCATATTGCCCAACAGGTTCTGGAGCATGCCGAACACCGGCTCTTTTTCGTCTTCGCCCGTGGACGGCGCCGGTTCCGGGTCGTCCTTTGCCTCCGGCGGTGCCGATTCCGGTTCTTGGCCGGATTTCGCCGGTGGCTTCTTCATATCCGGCAGCACACCGGCTCGCACCAGGGCCTGGTTGGCTTCGTCCACCACCGTGGGCAATTCCACCAGCACTCCCCGCTCGAAGAGTTTCATCAGAACGAGGCGGTCCTGGACATTCAGATCCATCTTGCCCAGATTGGCCTGGAAACAACCGGCCACCTGGAGGGGATCCAGCGGCGAGATCTGCTGGTCTACATCAAAACGGCTCTCATACAGGTGCTCCACCCGGCAATTGAACAGCCGCAGGGCCGTGTCACACTCGCCGCGCGTCCGCCGGGCCATGTTCTCCAGCGCCACGTCCGCCTCGAGTTGCTCCTCCTCGACCAGTCCCAGATGCTCAATGTCCACCTCCTGGTCAACAACGGAGCCTTCCCCGCGGTTGTCCT
>CAJXLA010000067.1 GCA_913055795.1 uncultured Alcanivorax sp.
TGGACGGGGCCGACGAGGACTACAAGGCACTGTGGAACTGGCACGCGCTGGAGGAAACCGAGCACAAGGCCGTGGCCTTCGATGTGTATCGCACCGTCATGGGCGAGGATACCAACCCGAGTGCCTATGCCCTGCGTTCCTTTGCGCTGGTGCTGGCCACCGGCATCTTCTTCTCGCTCTTCATCCCCTATTATCTGCACAACGTGCGGATCAAGGGCGGTCTCTTCGACCTTCAGGGCTGGCGCGGCGTCTGGCGTCACACCTGGGGCCGCAAGGGGATCTTCCGGTTCATGACGCCCAACTGGTTCGACTGGTTCCGCCCGGGCTTCCATCCCTGGGATCATGACAATCGGCATTTCCTGGAACAGATCGACACCCTGGTGACGGACGTGCTGGAAAAGCGCGACGCGGCCTGAAAACCGGGTCCGTGTCCGCGGGCCCGGTGGTCATTACCCATTGCGGGGACTATCATCATGGCCATGACGGACACGGACCATCACCGCACCCCCGAAGGCCTGCTGGATGACCTGCGCCATTATGCGCCCGAGGGTGAAGAGCAGGCGCTGGAAGAACGCCGCGAGTTCACCATCGACCAGCTGGCCCGCGAAGCCGGCGCGACGGTGCGCAATGTGCGTGCCTATCAGGATCGCGGCCTGCTCCCGCCACCGGAAAAACGCGGCCGCACCGGCATCTATACCGATGTCCATCTGGCCCGGCTGAAGATCATTAACCAGCTGCTGGAACGCGGCTACACCCTCAAGAACATTCACGATCTGGTGGAAGCCTGGGAAGAAGGCCGGAATCTGGACGATATTCTGGGCCTGGAGGTGGCCGCCACCTCGTGGAAGTCGCGCGAGATTCCGGATTATGTGGACTATCAGGATCTTCTGCGCGATTTCGGTGACGAAGTCACGCCCGATGTCATGACCAAGGCCGTCAAAATGGGCTACATCATTCCCGAGGGCATGCGTTTGCGGGTGCCCTACCCGCGGATCTACAACGCCGGACGGGAACTGGTGGAAGCGGGCATTCCGCTCGATTCCCTGCTCACCCAGGTCAACCTGGTGCGCAAGGACGTGGACAAGCTCGCCGATCGCTTTATCAGCATGATCGTGCACCACCTGGTGGACGAAAAATACGGCGAGAACGGCCTGCCCGAGGGTGAGGACGTGCCCTGGCTGGCGGACTTCATCACCCGGGTGCGCCCGCTAGCGGACATGGTGGTCAGCACGGAACTCTCCCGGGTGCTCGATCGTGCGATCTCCAAGGTGCTCGTCGACCGGCTCGAAAACGTGCTGGAACACTTCCAAGAACGTGACAACGACGCATAGGAGCGAGGTGCGAGAAAACTCCTCTGTGATCTCCCCCTTGAAAGAGTGTGTCGCAAAAGGGTTCGGATTTTGTGCTTCGAGTCACCAAACCAGCCGTAGGGTGCGCTGTGCGCACCTTCAACCCCCCCAGGGTGCGCACAGCGCACCCTACGGTATGCCTTTTGCGACACCCTCTGGAAAGGGGGAGAAGCAATGAAAGGCCTTGGTGCCTGATCAAGGCTCTTTCTCCCCTTTCCACGGGGAGGATCAAGGGGTTGCCTCGCTCCTAGCTCCTCGCCCCTTGCTCCTTGATCCGCGGATCGACATTCGCCTTGGTCAGATCCCCGTTGTAATGCTCGCGCACCCGCCAGTCCATCATCCGGAACCACAGGGGCGGAATCCAGGCCACGAGGATCATGGAGGCGTAGCCGCCGGGTAACTGGGGCGACTCGTCGAAATGCCGCAGGGCCTGATAGCCGCGTGTGGGCCAGGCATGATGATCCGAGTGACGCTGCAGCTGATAGAGAAAGAGATTCGTCACGCGCCGGTTACTGTTCCAGGAATGCTCCGGGCGGCAACGCTCGTAACGTCCATTGTCCCGTTTCTGCCGCAACAAGCCATAGTGTTCCAGATAATTGACCACTTCCAGCAGCTGAAAGCCGAACACCGCCTGGATCAGCAGGAAAGGCACCACCACCCAGCCCAGCCAGGCGATCAACCCGGTCCACAACGCCACCGTCAACGCCCAGGCATTGAGGTTGTGATTGCTCCAGTGCCATACGGAACGCCCCTGGCGCTCGAGGCGCTGCTTTTCCAGCTCCCATGCGGAGATCAAACTGCCAATGACCGTACGCGGGAGGAAACGATAGAAACTCTCCCCGTAACGCGACGACGCGGGATCCTCGGGCGTGGAGACCCGCACGTGATGTCCGCGGTTGTGTTCCACATAGAAATGCCCATAGGCCACCGGCGCCAGGGCCAGCTTGGCCAGCCAACGCTCGTGACGAGCACGCTTGTGGCCCAGCTCATGGCCGGTGTTGATGGCAATGCCCATGGACGTGCCCGTGGTGATGGCCAGGCCCAGATAACCCCATCCGGGCATGGGCCAGGTAGCGGCGGCCCAGGCGGCGACCACAAAGGCCAGATACTGCACCGGCACCGCCAGGTAGACCGCGAAACGGTAATAGGGATCACTTTCCAGTTGGGGGACTGCTTCCTCGGGCGGATTGTTGTCATCCTCGCCCAGCACCCGGTCCAGCAGGGGAATCACGCCAAAGACAAAGACCGGTCCCAGCCAGACCCAGGCCACCTCACCGGTCAGGTTGTACAGACGCAGGGCCGCCAGCGGCAGCATCATGGTCAGCACACCCAACAACCACAGATAGCGGCGGCGATCACGCCAGTGGAGCACGGCTGCGGCGGTTGTCATGGCCACCTCCCGGTCGTTTCGCTCAATACTTACATTAACCAATGTAAAGATTGAGCAGGTCAACCCCCTGGTGATGGGCGGCGCCGGTCGCCGAACGGTCGGGGCCTACCAGGCTGTTAACTGTCCGCGAGCCGCTCCAGATCGGAGGCCAGTTCGTCGACGGACATTTCGTCGCGCGCCATTAAACGCACCTTGCCGGAACGGTCGAAGATATAGACAGCCTGACCGTGGGAGACGGTATAGTTGCCGTCCTCGTCCGGCTGGCCATGGCTGAAGGTGGTGCGGTAGCGCTTGGCCAGCTTGCGCAGTTGCGGGATTTCGCCCGTCACACCCGTGATCTGGTCACCAAAGTAATCCGTATACTCCTTCAGGTGTTCCGGCGTATCCCGTTCCGGGTCCACGGATACGAACAGCACCTGCACATCGTCCCGTTTCTCCTCGGGCAATTGCTGGATTGCCTGGGCGAGCCGCGACAGGGTGGGCGGGCAAACGTCCGGACAGTGGGTATAGCCGAAGAACAGCGCCACCACCTGATCGGCGAAAGCCTCCTCGGTGATGGGGTCACCGTCCTCGCCCGTGAGCCCGAATTCCAGCGGCGGCATCAGGCCGCTGATATCGCGCCCGTTCCATTCCGGCTGCTGTTCGCAGCCCGCCAGAATCAGCATGGACACAACAAGGCTTGCCAGGAACCTGGTCATCATCATGTTCTCCGTTGCGCTGTAGCGGACGAGCCGGCCTCGGAATCGCGCAAGGCCATGCGCAATACCAGCAGACTGGCCAGCACCGTCATCATGCCCGGCGGGATCCAGGTAAAGACCCCGCCGAGCACCTGGTCGGTATGCGGCGACATGGGCCAGGCCCGCCCGCACACCGAGTAGACATCATAAAGCTCCGCCGGACCCAGCGTAATCCAGGCGCCGAGGATGATCTGGGGAAAAGCGGTGGCCCAGAGCATGGCGAAACGCACGCCATGGCCCGGCATGTGTTCGGTCTGCTTCGGAGGCCGCGGGTCGAGAATCAACAGCCAGAACAGCACCCCGTCGAGAAACATGCTCCAGTTCATGAGCATGTAGCGGTTATGGCTGAGCATGGCCTCGAAATGGATTTCCGGTATCAGCCAGAAGAACACCAGGCCCACGAACAGCAGAGCCGCCACCGCCGGCTGCTGCAGGATCAGCGCCAGCGGGCGCAGGGCTCGCACCAGCGGATGGTCCGGCGTGAAGCGTTGCGGCGCACCGGAGCGGAAAGCCGGCAAGGGGTTGGCCAGCGCGATCAGGAAAGCGCCCACGTGATGCAACACCAGATGCTGGATCCGGTGCATGAAAAACATGTACTGACCGAAATAATCAAAGCGCGTGTGCAGCACTGCGTAGCACAGCAACAGCCCCAGCCAGAAACTCAGTTGCCGCCACCCGGACGGGGCGCGACCCTCTGCGCGCAAACGCCGGACACCGCGCGCATACCAGCCCGCCGCGAGCACGAAAAACGCCACCGTCCCGGGTGAGAAGGTATAAGGCAGCAGCCATTCCAGCAGGGTATTCACGGCGGTCGAGCCTCAGGGGAAATTCGGCGGCAAGCCTACTGCCGGACCGGAGCCGACGCAAGTACAGCACGCCCGTACTGAAAAGCAAGAGTCACCGGAAGCTGTTCACGAAAACCGGGTGAAACCTCGCACGAAATCAGAAGATCGACCTAGCCAATCCTATCAGTATTGCTACTGTGTCCCTGTAGACAGAGTCAAGGACTCCGGGAGGGCAAACGTCATGGCCATCTTCGATCAGGCATTCAACCAGAATCAGGATCCCAACCTGGTCTGGGATCTGGAGGAATTCGAGAATCACAAGCGGGCCGCGTCCTTCGTGCGCCAGTTCCAGGATACGCTCTGTGTCTACTCCGGCGGCGTGGAACAGCTATATACCAACTATGATGTCTCCCTGCCCCAGGATCTGGAGAAGAACTTGATCATTCTCCCCAACCCCTATGCCTTTCACGATACCTTCAACCGGGTGAACCCGGAGGCCGTGCGGCCCACCAAGTTCGTGATCATGCCCGGTGAACTCGCCGGCGGGAAAGGTCTGCACATCCGCATCCCCTTCAACAACCGCAAGGCCCGGACGGTGCCGCTGGCCAGTGGTCTGCGCGCGCTCATGCGCGCCTATGAAAACGAAGAGGACTATTTCCTGCCGGTGATCGCCAAGGGCGACCTGCGCGCGTTCCGGCGCGATCTGCCGGTGCTGCACCTGCATCGGCTGCTGCCCTCGCAACTGACCAACGCCTCGCCCTTCGATGCCAACGACATGCGCAAGACGATCCTGTACCGGCTCACGCCCTATCTGGCCTGACGGCTCCTTGGGCTGGTTGCTTGCCACCCCGCTTCCGGCGGGGTTTCTTTTTCACGGCTGTCGGAACCACTCGATACAGTCCCCGGTTTCCACCGGGTAGTCCTGAACCCGGAACAACGGCACTTCCAGCACCCCGATCACGGGTTCCGGCGGCACATGGCCCTGGGTGCCCGGCTCCATGTCCGTGAAGGCCAGCACACAGCCGTCGGCATCCAGCCACCAGGCACGCACGGGAAAGGCCACCTCAAGCATGTGAAAATGTACCTTGCGGGGTTCGGGATAGCGGAAATAGATGGCGGGTGGTGCCTGTTCCCGTTCGATATGGCGATACCCGATGGAACGCTCCCGGCTGGTGTACGCCAGCCGCGCCGGGGCGGAACCCTCCGCCCATTCCAGACGGATGCGCGGAAAATCATCAGCGCGTGCGTCCCCCGCCTCGGCGAAGCCGCAGCCATGCAGCAACCATAGGGCCAGGATAACCAGGCCCGGCTTTTGCCCCAGTTTCATGTATCCAGCCATTGGCGCAACAGATTGTTCCGAACCCGATTCAGGCGCGCCAGCTGGTCGCTGTCGCCGCGCGCACGCCATTCCGTGCGCACCGCCGTGTCCAGCTCGAAGAGCAACTCGCGGTGGTGCGGGTCACGCACACGGCTCGTCACCCAGCCCACCACGGCCAGGCGCTCGCCCGCGCGGACTTCATTGACGCGGTGCACATAAGTTGAAGGGTACAGCAGCAGATCCCCGGCCGGCAGCTTCCAGGCTCGTTCACCACTGCTGTCCTCCATGACCAGTTCGCCGCCGTCATAGGACGCCGGCTCGGTGAGAAAGAGCGTGAAAGAAAGATCGGTACGCTGTTCCGCGATGACCGCCTCGTCGACATGAGACCCGTAGGCCATGCCGGGACCATACCGGCTCAGCAGCAGACGCACGAACGCGGACGGCCGGGCCGCCTGGCTGAAGAGCTCCGAGGCCTGAAGGCGCTGCTCCACAAGACGCAAGGCGCCGGTGACGTGTTCAGGCTCGGCCTGTTCATTGTATTTGACCTGTTGCGCCGCACTGCCGGCGGTGGCACGGCCATCGGCGAATTCGGCGGCCGCCGCCACTTCAGTCAGGGCATCCAGATCGGCCCGGTCCAGCACCTGCGCAATGTGCAAGATCATATTTGAGACTCATTCTCAGCCATGAAAGAATCCGGGACACTATCATGGCATCAAGAGAGAAACAGCTCATGCAGGAATTTCGCAAACACTGGCTCAGTCTGGGCGTGGCCCTGTTCAGCAGCCTGGGAAGCCAGGGCGCGGCCGCCGACGACAACGCCACCTTCGCCGAAGTACAGCCGCGTGCGATCACACTGGCCCGTGCCGGCGGCGAAGGCGAAGGCCTGGGCGAAGGTGAGGGAGAAGGCGAAGGGGAAGGAACGCAATCGCCGGAACAGAATATCAAGCACAGTGATGTGGCCTATCTGTCGCGTCTGGGGCTGATCCGGGGCCATCTACTCGCCGGCTTTACTCTCTATCAGCAGGGCCATGCGGACATGGCGGCCACGCACATGAAACACCCCGAAGATGAACTCTTCACGAATCTGGAAGCGGCACTGCAACACCGGAACGCCCCACCCTTTTCCGAGGAATTGTCCGCGCTCAGCAAGGCTGTGACCAAACAAGCGGACATGGACAAGGTGAAAAGCGCGTACAAGAACCTCGATGAGGCGCTTCAAGCGGTGGAGGCGCGCGCACAACCGTCGCTGCGCACCACCCTGCTCAGCATCAGGAATCTGGTGCGCACGGCCGGCGAAGAGTATGCCGTGGGCGTGCGCGACGGCACCGTGGTCAATGTCCATGAATATCAGGATGCCTGGGGCTTCACGCAATTGGCACGCCGCCGGCTGGATCATCTGGACTCGGAGCAACGCGCTACCGCGCCGCGCGCGGTAGCGCGCGTGGAGCAACTGCTGGCCGATCTGGATTCGCTCTGGCCTGAACTGGCGCCGGGCGATACCGTGGACGGCGACGCTGCTCGACTGTTCGGCGCGGCCGCCCGGATAGAAATCGCGGCTCTGGATCTGCAGTAATCCGGACCGAGCCGTAACGGGACGGCAGACACTCGAAAACTCGGAGCTCGACGGCATGAATCTCTCCACGGTGACGGTATTTGGCGGTACGGGTTTTCTGGGCCACGAAATCGTTGAGGCCCTGACGAACAGCGGCTGGCATGTGCGCATTGCCGCGCGCCGGCAGCGCGACATCGGGCCGAACGAACCCCATGTCGAGTCCATCGAGGCGGACATTCGTGACCGGGCCTCTGTGGCGCGCGCGCTCGAAGGCGCGGAAGCCGCCGTCAACGCCGTATCCCTGTATACCGAACACCGCCGTCTGGGCTTCGAGGAAATCCATGTCGAAGGGGCTCGCATTCTCGCCGAGGAGGCGGAAAAGGCGTCGGTTCCGCGCCTGGTCCATATCTCCGGTATCGGCGTGGACAGCCGGCATCCATCGAAATATGTGCGTGCACGCACCCGGGGCGAGCAAGCCGTGCGCCGCGGCGCCACGGGGGCCACCCTGCTGCGTCCCGGCGTACTGTTCGGACCGGGCGATGATTTCCTGTCCACCCTGGACCAGGTCACCCGGCTGCCCGTGGTGCCGCTGTTCGGCAGTGGACGTACCCTGCTCCAGCCGGTCCATGCGGCGGATGTAGCCCAGGCCGTGGCGGTGTGCCTGCGGCGCCCGGATACCCTGGGCCAGACCTATGAACTGGGGGGTGCCTCGCGTCACCACTACCGGGAGGTGGTGGAACAGGTGCTCGCCAGCCGCGGCCGCAAGCGCCCCCTGCTGCCCGTGCCCTTCCCGGTCTGGCATGCGCTCGCGCTGCTCATGGAGGTCCTGCCCAACCCGCCTCTGACGCGCGATCAGGTGCTGCTGATGCAGTCCGACAATATGGTCGCCGACGACGCCGCCGGTTTCGGCGCCCTGGGCCTGCAAGCGCGGGGGCTGGGCGAGGCCCTGGGGGAGTCGCTGCCCTGAGGTGCGCGGAACGGTATTCTTTTTGAATATTAGTTTATAATGAAATAGACTAGGCGGAGTTCGGGCCGCTTCCGGTCCGGAAGGGAGGTACGCCATGATCGATCTGTTCTCCGCGATCGAGCTGGCCCGTTTCCAGTTCGCGTTCACGGTTTCCGCGCATATCATCTTTCCCGCCTTTTCCATCGGCCTGGCCAGTTATCTGGCCGTGCTGGAAGCACTCTGGCTCTGGAAAAAGGACGATGCCTATTTCCAGGTCTTCGAGTACTGGAAGACCATTTTTGCCATTGTCTTCGGTATGGGCGTGGTCTCCGGCATTGTCATGAGCTACCAGTTCGGCACCAACTGGAGCGTGTTTTCCGACAAGACCGGGCCCATTCTCGGGCCGCTCATGGGCTATGAAGTGCTTTCGGCCTTCTTCCTGGAAGCCGGTTTCCTGGGCGTGATGCTCTTCGGGCTCAACCGCGTGGGCCCGCGCCTGCATTTTTTCGCCACCCTCATGGTCGCGGCGGGCACGCTCATGTCCGCGTTCTGGATCCTGTCCGTAAATTCCTGGATGCACACACCCGTCGGGTATGGGGTCAATGAAGCCGGTCAGTTCGTGCCGCGGGACTGGTGGGCCATCATCTTCAATCCATCCTTTCCCTATCGGCTGGTACACATGGTTCTGGCCGCCTATCTCACCACGGCGTTCGTGGTCGGCGGCGTGGGAGCCTGGCATCTGTTGCGCGACACCCGTGACCGGGGCGCACGCATCATGTTTTCCATGGCCATGTGGATGGCGTTGCTGGTGGCACCACTGCAAATCGTCGCCGGCGATCTGCACGGCCTGAATACCCTGGAGCACCAACCGGCCAAGGTTGCGGCCATGGAGGGACACTATGAAACCCGGGAAGGTGCGCCGCTGTATCTGTTCGGCCTGCCGGACGACGAAGCGGAAAAAACACGCTATGGCGTCAAGATCCCCAAACTGGGCTCCATGATTCTGACCCATGAATGGGATGGCAAGATCAAAGGCCTGAAGGCTTTCCCCGAGGACGAACGACCCCCGTCGGCGCTGATCTTCTGGACTTTTCGTATCATGGTGGCCATCGGCCTGGCCATGGTGGCGCTGGGACTGTGGTCGGCCTGGTCACGCTGGCGCGGCCGACTCTATGACTCCCCGTGGCTGCTGCGCGCCGCCGCCCTGATGACACCGTCCGGCTTCGCCGCCGTGCTGGCCGGCTGGATCACCACCGAGGTGGGGCGCCAGCCCTGGACGGTGTACGGTCTGTTGCGGACCAGCGAGTCCGCTTCGCCGCTGGATGCGCCGGCGGTGGGCATTTCCCTGCTGGTCTTTATCGGAGTCTATTTTCTGGTCTTCGGGTCCGGGACTTTCTATATCCTGCGTTTGATGCTCAAGCCACCCCAGGCGGGGCGCACCGAAATCGGCTGGCCTACCCGCACGGCGGGCATCACGCCCGGACCGGCAGTGGGCCGGCGCGAAAGTGAAGGAGACCGTCATGAGCATTGATCTGCCCCTGATCTGGGCCGGACTCATCGCCTTTGCCGTGCTCGCCTATGTGGTGCTGGATGGCTTTGATCTGGGCATCGGCATTCTCTTTCCCTTTCTGGACAGCAAGGCCGACCGGGACCTGGCCATGAATTCAGTCGCGCCGGTCTGGGACGGCAATGAAACCTGGCTGGTGCTGGGCGGCGGCGGTCTCATGGCCGTTTTCCCGCTCGCCTACGCGACACTCCTGCCCGCGCTCTATGCCCCCATCATCGCCATGCTGCTGGGCCTGATTTTCCGGGGCGTATCCTTCGAGTTCCGGGGCAAGACGGAACGCGGCCGCTGGCTCTGGGACGTCGGCTTCGCCGGAGGCTCCATGGTGGCCGCGCTGGCTCAGGGCATCACCCTGGGCGCGCTGGTACAGGGCATCGAGGTGGACAATCGCGCCTATGCCGGCGGCTGGTGGGACTGGCTCACGCCCTTCACCCTGTTGACCGGCCTGTCCGTACTGGTGGGCTACGCGTTGCTCGGCGCCACCTGGCTGTTCATGAAAACGGAAAACGGGCTCGCGCGCCAGGCGCGAGCGGCGGCCTGGCTCACGGGAGGCGCGCTGCTGGTCCTGATGGGCGCGGTCACGCTGAGCTCCGCCTTCCTGTTTCCGCACTACGTGGAACGCTGGTTCAGCTGGCCCGCCCTGCTGTTTACCCTGTTCATGCCGGTGCTGTTACTGGCCTGTATCGCCGTATTCGTGCGTGGGCTGGTGCGCGGCCATGACAGCCATCCCTTCCTCGCGACCATCGGCCTTTTCGTGCTCGGTTTTCTGGGTATCGCGATCAGCTTCTATCCCTGGATGGTGCCGCCGCATGTCACCATTGAACAGGCGGCCGCGCCGGATTCCAGCCTGGCCTTCCTGCTGGTGGGCGCGCTGATACTGATTCCTCTGATCCTGGCTTACACCGGCTATGCCTACTGGGTCTTCCGGGGCAAGGTGGATCCGGACGAGGGGTATCATTAACCATGGCATGGCAAGCCAAGCCCCGGCTCCAACGCTTGCTCTGGTTCGTCGCGCTCTGGTCTGCCGGCGTCGCCACGCTGACGCTTGTGGCCTGGGGCATTCGTCTGGGGCTGGGGCTGTAAATTTCAGCCTCTTTTCCGAGTGCTTTCGGCGCGAGAAATCCCGTTGAACGGTGTACCATGACCGGCCCCGGAACGGTCCGGGGTCGAGCTGGCATGGACCGGAGCAGGAGCGCGCGATGAAACGCATGAGTCCGCTGGACGCCGCCTGGCTGATGGTGGAATCCGAGGACACGCCCATGCATGTGGGCAGCCTCATGATCTTCCAGTTGCCCGAAAATGCCCCGGAGGGTTACCTGCAGGATCTGGTCGCGCGCATGAAATCCGTGCGCGACATGGCGCCGCCCTGGGACTACAAGCTGCTGCGGCCCGGGCGACTGGGCCGCATGCTGGCCCCCTTCTGGAAAGAGGATCCGCACCTGGATCTGGACTACCATGTGCGCCACTCCGCGCTGCCCAGCCCCGGCGGCGAACGGGAACTGGGCGTGCTGATCTCGCGCCTGCACAGTCATCCGCTGGATTTCAAACGCCCGTTGTGGGAGTGCCACATCATCGAGGGGCTGGAAAACAACCGCTTCGCCCTCTACGCCAAGATGCACCATTCGCTGATCGACGGCATCTCGGGCATGCGGCTGATGCAGCGCATCCTCTCCCATGATCCGGACGAGACCCATATGCAGCCGCCCTGGGTGGTGCGCCCCAAACCGCGTTCAGCCAGCGGCGACCCGGCCAGCCGGCCCGCCTCGGTGAGCGGGATTTTCCAGGAGGCGCTGGAAGCGGTCCGGGAGCAAGTAGGCTCTGCGCCGGAACTGACACGCGCGTTCGGCCGGCTCGCGCGGGCGGGCTGGACGGAACACTCGGATCTCATGCCGCCTTTCGAGGCACCGTCATCCATTCTCAACAAGCGCATCACGCCCCAGCGGCGTTTCGCCACCCAGCAGTATTCGCTGGAACGGCTCCGCAATCTCGCGCACAAGGCCGACGCCTCGCTCAACGACATCGTGCTCTGGCTGTGCGGCACCTCGCTGCGACGGTTCCTCAATGAAGAAAACGCGCTGCCGGACGAGCCCTTGACCTCGGGTATTCCGGTGAACATTCGTCCGGCGGACGACGAGGGCACGGGGACCGCCATCAGTTTCATGATCGCCAGCCTGGCCACGGATGAAGCCGATCCCGTCGAACGGCTGGAAGCGATCAAGGCCTCCACGCGCGCGGCCAAGGCCCACCTGCAAAGCCTGCCGCGCAGCACCCTGACACAATACACCATGCTGCTGATGTCGCCCTATATCACGCAGCTGCTCTCCGGGCTGGGCGGACGGACGCGCCCCGTGTTCAATGTCACCATTTCCAATGTTCCGGGGCCGAACGAGCCGCTCTACTACAACGGCGCACAAATGGAAGCCATGTATCCGGTTTCGCTGGTGGCGCATGGCAGCGCTTTGAATATCACCTGCCTGAGCTATGCCGGTTCACTCAATTTCGGCTTTACCGGCTGCCGCGACACCCTGCCCTCCATGCAGCGCCTGGCCGTTTATACCGGCGAGGCACTGGAAGAACTGGACACCATCCTGAACCCGGGCTGAACACAGGCGAGCAGGGTGGCCCGCGCGGATACGGACCGGCCTTTCTCGTCGACACCCTGACATTGCCGGCACCGACGGCCCTGTTCCGGCGATGCCTGCATTGGGTGTTCTTCATGTATCCTGATAAACCTGCCCGCAGACACACAACCAGGGTCGGCGTTGATGTCCTTGATCGCATCCGAATCCGGAGAGCTGATTTCGTTGCTGCTCGCGCTTGCCGTGGGACTGATCATCGGCTTCGAGCGTGGCTGGAATCGCCAGAGCGAACACCGGCGCTTCCCCGAAAGCGCTCCGGAAGAAGACCATACCGTCGGTGGCATCCGCACCTTCGCCTTGTCCGGACTGCTGGGCGGACTGGTGGCCCTGGCGGCCGCGGAAACCCATGCACTGGTGCTCGCCGCCGGCCTGCTCATCTTCGGCGCCGTCGTCGCCGCCGCTTACGCGCTCACCTCGAAGCAATCAGGTGATTACGGCACCACCACCGAAATCGCGTTGTTATTGACCTTTATTCTGGGGGTGCTTGTGGTGGCCGGCCATCGGCTGGAAGCCGTGGCCGCCGCCGTCCTTACCGCTTTTCTGCTCGGTTTCAAGGCCGAAATCCATTCCACGCTGGCGCGACTGGACCGTCGGGAACTGCACTCGTCGCTGCAGTTGCTGCTGATCGCGCTGGTGGTCATTCCCTTGTTGCCCAACCAGAACCTCGGCCCCTGGAACAGCCTCAACCCGCGTGTGCTGGGTCTGTTGGTCATGCTGATCGCGGGCATCGGCTTTGTGGGTTATTTCGCTATCCGCATTCTGGGCGCGCGCGCGGGTCTGTTGCTGACCGCCGTGTTCGGCGGGCTCACATCCAGCACGGCGGTCACCGTGGCCTTCGCCCGCCTGGGCGCGGCGGTCGGCCTCTGCGGGCGCAACGAGCAACGCCTCGCCGACGCCCGGGTGCGCCTGGAGCAGGCCGGTGCGCGCGCGGTGTCGACCACCGCGGCCGACGTACGCGACCCCGAGGCCGTGACGGCCGCGCTCGCGACCGCGCACGCGGCGCTCGGCGAGCTGGATACGCTGGTATGCGGGGCCGCCGGCAACTTCGCGGCGGCAGCGCAGGAGCTCACACCGAACGGCTTCCGCTCGGTGGTCGACATCGACTTGAACGGCAGCTTCCACGCCTGCCGCGCCGCCTTCGAGCAGCTGCGCTCGACCGACGGCTCGATCCTCATGATCTCCGCACCGCAGGCCACGGCGCCCTATCTCGGGCAGGCCCATGTCGGCGCGGCCAAGGCGGGGGTCGAACAGCTCATGCGCACCCTGGCGCTGGAGTGGGGGCCGTACGGCATCCGCTGCAACGCGATCGTGCCGGGGCCGGTCTCGGACACCGAGGGCGTGCGCCGCCTGCTGCCGGGCGAGGCCGCCGACCGGGCGGCGCGCATCGTCCCGCTCGGGCGCCTGGGGCAGACGGTCGACATCGGGGCGGCGGCGGTCTACCTCGCCTCGGGCGCCGCCGGCTACGTCTCGGGCACGGTGCTCGACGTCGACGGCGGCGGCGGCCTGGTCGGCTCGGGGCCCTGGAACGCGCTGCTGGCCGGCAAGGGCTGACCACGACAACGCGGGAGAGCGACATGAACGAGCACGAGCACATCTACAAGCACATCGAGTTGACCGGCTCGTCGGCGGAGAGCATGGAGAAGGCGGTCCAGAACGCCATCGAGCGGGCCAGCCGCACCGTGCACAACATGCGCTGGTTCGAGGTCAAGGACACGCGCGGGCACATCGCCGACGGGCGCATCGACCACTGGCAGGTCACGCTGGTCATCGGCTTCACCCTCGACGGCTGATCCGCCCCGCCAGCGCGCCCTGCGGTCGCGGGGCGGGGCACTCGTGCAGCCGCGCCGCGATCACGGCGCCGCAGCAACCCGCTGCGCCCGGCGCTGGCGGA
>CAJXLA010000068.1 GCA_913055795.1 uncultured Alcanivorax sp.
GTCCTGCCGATTTTATGGCAGGAGAGCCAACTGGCGACGACCGAAGGGAGCCCGAAGGGTGGCGGTCCAGGGAAGGACCGCCATCACAGTAGGTCATCGTCCGGCAACGCGCCTCGGTGCGCGGATCGAAAGCACTCACGTTCAAAGTGTCTTAGCGTGCGTTGCCCGCCTCCCACGCTCAGGAACTGCAGGGAGCCTGGTCGCCTTCCGTGCTCATAACCTTAAGCTATATCCGGAATTCACCCATGCCCCCGGTGAATGATGCCGGTGCCGCCCAACCCATGACCCGCCGGGGTTCCTGAACTATAGTAGGAAAACACATTCCCGGAGGAAGATCATGAACGCTCCGGTTTTACGTATCAGCATCGTTTTTGTGCTTTTGTTTCTCGTGTCGGGCTGTATCTGGGAGATATTGCTGGGCGGGAATGCCGAGGATGGCCGGGTCACGGTTCTGGTCACTGACGCACCGGTCGACAATGTTCAGCAGGTGCGTCTGACGATCGAGGCAGTGGAGTTCGTCTCCGAAGAAGGCGATACCGAGCGTCTGGAACTGGAAGGCGGCTTTACCATAGAGGATATGCTGCAACTGCGGGACGGCCAGACACGGACCCTGCTCAATGACCGGACACTTGCCTCCGGAACTTATGACCGTGTACGCCTCCATATCGTAGGGGGTAACGGGGACTCGCTGGTCCGTGAACGGACCGGAGGCGAATTCGAACTCTATACGCCGGGCCAGGCACCGGGCTCGAGTGGTAGTCAGGACGGGATTCAGGTGACAGGTGAGGTGCGGATCGAGGCCGGGGAGCATACGCGTATTGCGGTTGATGTGGATTTGCGCCGCGGGCTCTGGAAAATCCCCGCAGAAGACCATTATATCCTTATCCCTGCACTGCGTGTGGTTGACACCGAAGAGGCGGGGGGCGTCCGGGGCGAAGTGGCGGCTTCCTTGTTGGAGCAGAACAGTTGCACCAATGATCCGGGCAGTGATCGCGGAAACGCGGTCTATGTGTATTCCGGAGCCAATGCCGTGGCCGGTGATATCCATTTGAACCAGTCCGGCGAATCCCTCAGCCTGAATAACCCGGTCACCGCCGTACCCGTACAGCAGAATACGAACACCGGCGTGTACGAATACCGGGTCGACTTTTTACCGGAAGGAGACTACACCCTGGCACTCACCTGTCAGGCTCTGAATGACGATCCCGCCCTGCAAGACAGCATCCGTTTCCTCGACGCGGAAGAGCGCGCGGTTGAAGCCGGCAGCCGGGCTGAGCTGGACTTTTGAAAGCCTTCGCTCGGCGTCGCGGGGAATAACTCTGATATGCTTGCGGGCATCAAGCGAGGAGCATGAATGATGCAATGGGTTCTGGCATTCGCGGGCGGTTTCCTTTCGACTCTGGTCTTCCATCAGGGATTAATAGGCCTGTTGTATTGGGCCGACCTTGCACCTTCGGCGCCCTTTGCGATGGACCCGGTGCCACCGCTGGGTGTGCCGGCCGTAATATCCCTGGCCTTCTGGGGCGGTGTCTGGGGGTGCCCGGTCTGGTGGTTTGTCCAGCGATTCCGGGGGTTCGGCTATTGGCTCGGCGGTATCGGACTGGGAGCGGTCGGGCCCACGGCCGTGGCCCTGCTGGTGGTCTTCCCGCTGAAGGGACGGGAAGTCGGTCTGGAGATGGTGCCGGCGGGCCTCATGGTGAACGCCGCCTGGGGGCTGGGCCTGGTCCTGATGATGTATCCCTGGTCGCGGCTTCGGTCGAAAGGAGTAAAATTGACCGGTCGGAACGGGACCGATCATGGATCGTGAGTTGATCCCGTTGTTGGCCGATGGCGAGTTCCATTCCGGACAGGAGCTCGGCGACCGGCTGGGCGTTTCGCGCGCAGCGGTCTGGAAACGCCTGCAGCGGCTGCAAGAGCTCGGCCTTGAATATGAGCGCATTCGGGGCAAGGGTTATCGGATCCCGGGTGGGCTGGACCTGTTGCAGTCCGAACGGATCCGGGCGGCCATGGATCCGCGCACGCAGTCCCTGCCTGTGGCTGTGGAAGAAATGACGGGCTCCACAAACACGGATCTTCTGGATGATTTGCGCCGTGGCGTGGAGCCGCCCCGTGCGCTGGTGGCGGAATACCAGCACAGCGGTCGGGGCCGGCGCAGCCGCTCCTGGTTGTCGCCCTATGGCCGGTCGCTGTATGTCAGTCTTGCCTGGCCTTTCAGTGGGGGCGCGGCGCAGCTCGAAGGACTGAGTCTGGCCGTGGGCACGATCCTGGCGGAGCAGCTTGCTTCGGAAGGGGTCGAACAAGTGGGCTTGAAATGGCCCAATGATGTCCTGGTGGAGGGCCGGAAACTGGCGGGCATCCTGATTGAACTCGCCGGTGATGTGGATGGACAGTGCAGCGCTGTCATCGGTATCGGTGTAAACGGGGATCTGGGGAATACGGCGCGTGAAGAAATTGATCAGGAATGGACGGATCTGCGTCGCGAGCTGGGCTCGGTGCCGGATCGCAATGCTCTGGTGGCGCGCTTGTTGTCGGAACTGGCTTTAATGCTACCCGTGTTCGCGGCGGACGGATTCCGTGGCATCAAGCCGCGCTGGCAACCCTTTGATCTGGCCCGCGAGCAGGGTGTGAGCATTCAGGTGGGCGATCAGAGCTATCATGGACAGGCGGAAGACGTAACGGACACGGGAGCGCTGGTCGTGAACATTCAGGGAGAACGGAAGCATTTTTACGGTGGCGAAGTCAGCCTGAGGCTTGGGCCGGAGATGTGGCGAGAGGACGGATGACCCTGGTTCTGGATGTGGGCAACACGGCGTTGAAGTGGCGTGTTCACCATGAGCAGGGCAAAGCCCAGGGGGATTGCCTGCACCACCGGCGCTGGCGCGAGGTGGTGGACGGCCTGCGAGCGGAGTGGGGCGAATCCGTGGATCGGGTCTGGGTGGCTTCGGTAGCTGGACGTGCAGCGGATGACGAACTGGCCAGGCTGCTGGAGGCGGGCTTCGGGGTTCGGCCTGATTTTTATTATTCCCGGGAGCGCGACGAAGGCATTACCAATGCCTATTCCGAACCGCGGCGCCTGGGGGTCGATCGCTGGCTCGCCATGCTTGAAGCCTGGCATCGCGTCGGCGATGCGGTCATCGTTGATTGTGGCAGCGCCTTGACGCTGGACGCGGTGGACAGCTTGGGGCTACATCAGGGGGGCTATATCGTGCCGGGCCTTGGCATGCTACGCGAAAGTCTGGCCGCGGGCACCGCGGAAGTGCAGGTGGGCGACGAAGATCCGGCTCACGCCATGGCGCCGGGCCGAAGTACGGCCGAAGGCGTGCGGCACGGCATCCTTCGCATGACAATCGCCTTTGTTCGTGACGGGGTGGTTGAACTGCGCCGGGGGCTTGCTGATACTTGCAGGGTCTTCCTGACCGGCGGGGACGCACATCATATTGCACCGCTGCTGGACCTGGAAGCCGAGCTGGCGCCGGAGCTGGTGCTGGATGGACTGGAGCGCGTCATGAGGCGCCGGGACCACGGGGGCTAGGTACACGCATGCGCTGGGTTTTCTATTCACTGCTGATCCTGAACCTGGTCTATCTGGTCTGGAGCCTGGTGGATCTGGGCGCGTCCTCGGTGGAGCCCGTGCAGAGCCACCAGACCCAGCCCAGTGCGCCACGCGAGCTTACTCTGCTGGAGGAAGCGCAGGGCGGCCAGCCGGCGGGTAACGGTTCTGCGGCTCCGGCGCAACGACAACGCCTGTGCCCCGTCGTCGGTCCTTTCGACACCCGGGGGGACGGCGAACAGGCCCTGGAAGTCCTGGCGGACGCCGGGTATCAGGGTCGGGTGCGTGATATCGAGGTGGCAAAGGAGCGCCTGCACTGGGTTTATATCCCGCCGCTGGACAGCCGCGAGCAGTCGCTTCGGACCCTGCGCGAACTGCAGTCGCGGGGCGTGGACAGCTTTGTGGTTAGTGAGGGCAAGGATCGCAACGCCATTTCGCTGGGCTATTTCAAGAGCGAGGATTCCGCCCGGGGGCTGCGCTCCAAGATGAATACGGCCGGCTATCCCGCTGAAATCCGTGAAACCGCCGAGCAAGTGACCGAGTACTGGGTCTATTTGGACAGCTCCAGCGTTGACGACGATGGCCGGGCCCTGCGCCGGTTCCTTCAATCCCGGCAAGGGCTGGAGGCGGACCACAGCAGTTGCAACGGCCCCACCCCCGAGATCGGACGTTGACGGGAATTGCAGCTCTGCCGGCGATTCATTACAATCCGCCGCCTCAAGGCATAGTCGCGATGTTTTCCGGCACGCCTTGAGGCATGGCTGGCGTAGCTCAGTAGGTAGAGCAGCTGACTTGTAATCAGCCGGTCGGGGGTTCGACTCCTCTCGCCAGCTCCAGAGACAGCCCGGTCGGGGCAAGAACCTGCCAGGCCCACGAGTTTCATGGGAAACTTGTTGACATCCGTGGGGCGTAAAAAGAGAATATAGGCCCTTTTTCGGAGGCGTACCCAAGTGGCCAAAGGGATCAGACTGTAAATCTGACGCGTTACGCTTCGGAGGTTCGAATCCTCCCGCCTCCACCAGGCATGTTGAGGTCGGCCCGCGAACCCGACCTCCGAAGGCGAAAAAGGCCCTCCCAGTCACTGGCGGGAGGGTTCGAACCGATAAGAGGTTCGACGTGTCCGCCGAAGGCGGACCGAAAAGCACCGCGCAGCGGTGCTGGCCCGAAGGGCGAGCGCGGGCAGGCGGAGTAACCAAAACCCTGTCCAGTGCGGGGTTTCGAGTGGCAGGCGAATCGGCGGGCATAGTTCAACGGTAGAACCTCAGCCTTCCAAGCTGATAATGCGGGTTCGATTCCCGCTGCCCGCTCCAGATGCGCTGGAGCGCGAAGAAGGTTGCGGGTGAGTTCAAGGCTCATGTAGCTCAGTCGGTAGAGCACATCCTTGGTAAGGATGAGGTCACCGGTTCAAGTCCGGTCATGAGCTCCAGCTTCCGGGTTGGCAGGTAGCTCCGGGGTGTCCTCCGGGCAAGCCGGAAAAGTCGTTCGCGAGCAGCCGCCGTAAGGGCTGATTTTCGGCTGGTTGCACGGCGGGAACGTATAATCGAGCGAAGAGGTGTGAATCGTGGGAAAGGAAAAATTCGAGCGCAGTAAGCCGCATATTAACGTAGGCACGATTGGTCACGTGGACCACGGCAAGACGACGCTGACGGCGGCGATGACCAAGGTTTGTCATGAGACCTGGGGCACGGGCGAGTCGCGTGCGTTCGACCAGATTGACAACGCGCCGGAAGAGAAAGAGCGCGGTATCACGATTGCGACCTCTCACGTGGAATACGACTCGCCGAGCCGCCACTACGCGCACGTGGACTGCCCGGGGCACGCGGACTATGTAAAGAACATGATTACCGGCGCGGCGCAGATGGACGGCGCGATTCTGGTGGTTTCGGCCGCGGATGGCCCCATGCCGCAGACGCGCGAGCACATTCTGCTGTCGCGCCAGGTGGGGGTTCCGTCGATTGTGGTCTATCTGAACAAGTCCGACATGGTCGACGACGAAGAGCTGCTTGAGCTCGTTGAGATGGAAGTACGCGAGTTGCTCAGCGAGTATGATTTCCCGGGCGACGACGCGCCGGTGATCAAGGGCTCGGCGCTGAAGGCGCTCGAGGGCGATACCAGCGAGATCGGCATTCCCTCGGTACAGAAGCTTGTCGAGAGCATGGACGAAGCGATTCCCGAGCCCGAGCGCCCGGTGGATCAGCCCTTTTTGATGCCCATCGAGGACGTGTTCTCGATCTCGGGCCGGGGCACCGTTGTGACCGGCCGTGTTGAGCGCGGTGTGCTCAAGGTGGGCGAAGAGATCGAGATTGTGGGCATTCGCGAGACGCAGAAGACCACCTGCACGGGCGTGGAAATGTTCCGCAAGCTGCTCGACGAGGGTCGCGCGGGCGAGAACATCGGCGTGCTGCTGCGCGGTACCAAGCGTGACGACGTTGAGCGCGGCCAGGTGCTGGCGAAGCCGGGTTCGATCACCCCGCACACCAAGTTCGAGGGCGAGGTCTATATCCTGAGCAAGGATGAAGGCGGCCGGCACACGCCGTTTTTCAACGGCTATCGCCCGCAGTTTTACTTCCGTACCACGGACGTGACCGGCAATGTGTCGCTGCCCGAGGGCACGGAGATGGTGATGCCGGGCGACAACGTGCAGATGAGCGTTGAGCTGATCCACGCCATCGCCATGGAAGAAGGGCTGCGTTTCGCGGTCCGCGAAGGCGGTCGCACCGTCGGCGCCGGCGTGGTGAGCAAGATTATCGAGTAAGGCTCAAAGCTTCGTGGCGCGAGGGCCGAGGCGCTAAGGCGTCTCGGCTCGTTGCGTTTCAGCAACCAGGGTTACAGGCCAGTAGTTCAATCGGTAGAGCACCGGTCTCCAAAACCGGCTGTTGGGGGTTCGAGTCCCTCCTGGCCTGCCAAATGTCCCCATGATATCGCCGTGACGGCGATCAGGGTGTAATCAAGACCATGACGAACAAGGCATCAGGGCAATCCGGTTTTTCCGCGGCGGAAACCGCCAAATGGGTGGTGGTCGCTGCATTGGTGGCGGTCGCCGTCTGGGGTAACAGCTATTACGGCGATTACTCGCCGCTGTACCGGGCGCTGGGCGTTCTCGCCATTGGTGCGGCTGCCGCTTTTGTGGCCCTGCAGACCGAACAGGGACGCAGCTTTAATCAGCTGCGCAAGGACGCCATGGTGGAGATGCGCAAGATCACCTGGCCGACCCGCCGGGAAACACTGCAAACCACACTGATTGTGCTGGCCTTTGTTGTCTTGATCGCGCTGATTTTGTTTGTGCTCGACTGGATTCTCAATGGAGTGATCTCCGCGATCATCGGTTAAGGGGTGGACATGGCAAAGCACTGGTATGTGGTACATGCCTATTCAGGCTTTGAGAAACACGTCAAACGCGCCCTGGAAGAGCGCGTCAAACTCAACGGAATGGAAGATGATTTCGGTGAAATCATGGTGCCCACGGAAGAGGTAATGGAGATGCGCGCAGGGCAAAAGCGCCGCCAGGAACGCAAGTTCTTCCCCGGCTATGTGCTGGTCAACATGGACATGCGCGACGAGACCTGGCATCTGGTCAAGGAAACGCCGCGTGTCATGGGCTTTATCGGCGAGGATCCGAAGAATCCGGGTCACGTCTCGCCCATTTCGGAAAAGGAAGCCAATGCCATTCTTCAGCGCATGGACGACAGCACCGAAAAGCCCAAGCCCAAGACCCTTTTCGAGGCCGGCGAGGTGGTACGGGTTATCGACGGTCCTTTTGCCGATTTCAATGGCGTGGTCGAGGAAGTGAATTACGAGAAGAACCGTCTGCAGGTGGCGGTTCTTATCTTTGGTCGTTCCACTCCGGTGGAGCTGGAGTTCAGTCAGGTCGAAAAGTCCTGACGTTGTAGGGGTCCCGTAACGGGACGGACCGGAACAACCTGAGGGGAGCTCGACGCCGGTTCGGCCGAGCGGAGCGCTGGAACCCAAGGAGTCCATTATGGCGAAGAAAATCGATGCCTACGTCAAGCTGCAGGTGCCTGCGGGGCAGGCCAACCCCAGCCCGCCGGTAGGTCCGGCGCTGGGCCAGCACGGCGTGAACATCATGGAATTCTGCAAGGCATTCAATGCCCAGTCGCAGGAACTGGAGCCGGGTTCACCGGTGCCCGTGGTGATCACGGTTTATAGTGACCGCAGCTTCACCTTCACCATGAAGACGCCACCGGCGTCCTATCTGTTGAAGAAAGCCGCCAACATCAAAACCGGCAGTGGCGAGCCCAACCTGAAAAAGGTGGGCAAGGTTACCCGCGAACAGCTTGAAGAGATTGCGCGTGCCAAGGATCCGGACCTCACCGCGTCCGATATGGACGCCGCGGTTCGCACCATTGCCGGCTCGGCCCTATCCATGGGCCTGGACGTGGAGGACTGAATCATGGCGAAGGTATCCAAGCGTATTCGCGAGATCCGCGAGGCCATCGAGCCGGGCCAACACTATCCGGTCACCGAAGCCGTGGATCTGCTTAACAAGCTCTCCAGGGTGCGTTTCACGGAGTCCATTGATGTGGCCGTGAATCTGGGGGTCGACCCGCGCAAATCCGACCAGAATGTACGGGGTGCTTCCGTGCTCCCCCACGGTACCGGCAAGACGGTGCGGGTGGCTGTTTTTGCCCAGGGCGACAAGGCCGAAGAAGCGCGCCAGGCCGGTGCCGATGTGGTGGGTCTGGATGATCTCGCGGAACAGGTTCAACAGGGCGAGATCAACTTCGATGTGGTCGTGGCCGCGCCCGACGCCATGCGCGTGGTGGGCAAGCTGGGCACGATCCTGGGGCCGCGTGGTCTGATGCCCAACCCCAAGGTGGGCACGGTGACCAACGATATCGCCGAAGCCGTGGAAAATGCCAAGGGCGGTCAGGTGCGCTACCGCACGGACAAGGGTGGTGTCATTCACTGCACCATCGGCCAGGTAGGCTTCGGATCCGAGGCGATCAAGGAAAATCTGGAAACACTGATCAATGATCTGAAGAAGGCCAAGCCGTCCACGGCCAAGGGGCAGTATCTCAAGAAGATCACGCTGTCGAGCACCATGGGCCCGGGCCTGTTCGTTGATCAATCCTCGCTGGCGATTTAAGCGTCGGCGCGGCGAATGAGCCACCCCGGCGGGGTGGCACCATCTTTGAGCCTGGCGGTTGAACGCCGTCGGGGCGTCAAAGACCGCAGGTCCCTTCGGGGATAATGGGTGACCGCCTGCGCAGACGCGGTAGTTCGTGTCCTGATGTGGATCAGGGGCTGGCTTCCGCGATACAAGATCGGGCAACCGGTCATGGCAACCGTGTCGTCGGGTCGCGTTGCGGCTGGAGGGCACATGTTTGTGATTCCAGGAGGTTAATGTGCCTTTGCGACTGGAGAGCAAACGGGAGATTGTAGCGTCGGTCAATGCTGTGGCATCCGAAGCGCTGTCTGTCGTGGTTGCCGACTATCGTGGTCTGAATGTGGCGGAGATGACCGATCTTCGTCGCCAGGCTCGCGAAACCGGTGTGTATCTGAAAGTGGTTCAGAACACACTGGCCAAGCGCGCCATCGAAGGCACTGAGTACGAGTGCATCGATGAGACCCTGGTCGGTCCCACCATGCTTGCCTTTTCCCAGGAAGATCCCGGCGCTGCGGCCCGGCTGATCAAGGATTTCGGCAAGGAACACAGTGCGCTGGAAGTCAAGGCCCTGTCGGTTAACGGCAAGCTTTATGGTGCGCAGGATATCGATGTCCTGGCCAAGCTGCCGACGCGCGATGAGGCGATCTCCCGGCTCATGGGAACCATGCAGGCCCCGGTGGGCAAGTTTGTGCGGACCGCGAATGCGGTGCCGGTCAAGTTTGTGCGCACCCTGGTGGCTCTCAAGGACCAGAAACAGGACGCCGCCTGAACACGGGGCGGTACGAACTACGAACCCGAGGGTTCATCCGAAAGGTTAGGAGACAACGAAATGGCTTTGTCCAAAGACGATATTCTCAACGCAGTAGCCGAAATGAGCGTCATGGAACTTGTAGAGCTCATCGAGGCGATGGAAGAAAAATTCGGTGTGGAAGCGGCGGCAGCCGCGCCCGCGGCCGCGCCCGCAGCAGCACCGGCTGAAGGCGCCGATGCCGCTGAAGAGCAGACCGAATTCGACGTCATGCTGACCGCCTTTGGTGACAAGAAGGTGGGCATTATCAAGGCCGTGCGCGAAGTGACGGGTCTGGGCCTGAAAGAGGCCAAGGAACTCGTGGAAGGCGCGCCCTCGGCGATCAAGGAAGGTGCCGAGAAGGACGAGGCCGACGAGATCAAGAGCAAGCTCGAAGAAGCAGGCGCCACCGTCGAGCTCAAGTAAGCTCGCGGCGCTTCAACCTTTCCCGGGGGTTCGGGAAAGGCGATGGCTGGCGGCCCCTGAGGCTGCCAGCCTTTTGTCGTTTCCGCGTGACGCCCAGGCGCGGAAGCATCGCCCCAGGGTGATGGACCAACAGCCGAGGAATGCAGATGGCATACTCTTTTACCGAGAAAAAGCGGATCCGCAAAGATTTCGGCAAGCTTCCCAAGGTCATGGAGATCCCTTATCTCCTGGCCATTCAGCTTGATTCGTACCGCAAGTTCCTCCAGGAGGACAAGACCGTCGAGGAGCGGGCCAACGAAGGCCTGGAAGCTGCATTCAGTTCCGTATTCCCGATCAGCAGCTATTCCGGGAACGCGGCGCTGGAGTATGCCGGGTACGAGCTGGGAAAACCGGCTTTTGACGTGCGCGAATCCCTGGTCCGGGGCACGAATTACGCGGCTCCGCTGCGGGTGCGCATCCGTCTGAAGATTTACGACAAGGAATCTTCCGGCGCTATCAAGGACATCCGTGAACAACAGGTGTACATGGGCGAGATTCCGCTCATGACCGAAAACGGTACGTTTGTGATCAATGGTACCGAGCGAGTTATTGTTTCCCAGCTTCACCGCTCGCCGGGCGCGTTCTTTGATCACGACAAGGGGAAAACCCACAGTTCGGGCAAGCTGCTGTACTCCGCCCGGGTCATCCCCTATCGCGGTTCCTGGCTGGATTTCGAGTTCGATCCGCGTGACAACATTTTTGTGCGCATCGACCGGCGCCGCAAACTGCCGGCTACGATACTGTTGCGTGCGCTCGGTTATACCAATGACGAAATCCTCGACATGTTCTTCGAGACGAACGAGATCATGGTCGAGGGTGACACCTATCAAATGCGGCTATTCCCGGAGCGTCTGCGCGGTGAAACCGCGACCTTTGACATTTTTGCCGGTGACGAACTGGTGGTGGAACGTGGGCGCCGGATTACCGCGCGCCATATCCGCCATCTGCAGAACGCCAATATTGAATATCTGGAAGTGCCGCCGGAATATTTGCACGGCAAGGTGCTGGCTCGTTCCGTGGTGGATGAAGACAGCGGCGAAATCCTGGTGGAGTGCAATACCGAGATCACCGATGAGGTGCTGGGCAAACTCCAGAAAGCGGGCGTGACCCGGTTCGAGACGCTGTATACCAATGATCTGGACAATGGCCCCTTCATCTCGGACACGCTGCGCCAGGATCCGACCAAGACTCAGCTGGAAGCGCTGGTCGAGATCTATCGCATGATGCGTCCGGGCGAGCCGCCGACCAAGGACGCGGCCGAGACGCTGTTCCAGAATCTGTTCTTTACCTCGGACCGTTATGATCTGTCCAGTGTGGGGCGAATGAAGTTCAATCGCCGGCTGGGCCGAGAGTCCATTGAAGGGCCGGGTGTGGTCTATGACGGGCGCTACTTCAGCCAGCGCACGGACGAGGAAGGGCGCGAATATTACCAGCAGTACGGCGACAACATGTCGGATGTTGTCGATGTGCTACGCGAATTGATCAGTATCCGCAACGGCATTGGTACGGTGGACGACATCGACCATCTGGGTAACCGTCGCGTTCGCTCGGTGGGCGAAATGGCGGAGAATCAGTTCCGCATTGGCTTGGTACGTGTCGAGCGCGCCGTGCGCGAGCGCCTGAGCCTGGCGGAATCCGAGGGTCTGATGCCTCAGGATCTGATCAACGCCAAGCCGGTGTCGGCGGCAGTGAAAGAGTTCTTTGGTTCTTCGCAGCTGTCGCAGTTCATGGATCAGAACAATCCACTGTCGGAGATCACGCACAAGCGCCGGGTTTCCGCCCTGGGTCCGGGGGGTCTGACGCGCGAACGCGCCGGTTTCGAGGTGCGCGACGTGCACCCCACGCACTATGGCCGTGTCTGTCCCATTGAGACACCGGAAGGGCCCAACATCGGCCTCATCAATTCGCTGTCGTCTTATGCGCGGACCAACGAATACGGTTTCCTGGAAAGCCCCTATCGCAAGGTGATCGACGGTCAGGTAACCGACGAGGTGGAATACCTGTCCGCCATCGAGGAAACCGAATGCGTGATTGCTCAGGTAGACTCGCCGGTCGACGCGGACCAGCGGCTCACCTCGGAGTTTGTCACCGTGCGCCACCGCAACGAGTTCACGGTGATGACCCCGGACAAGGTGACGCACATGGACGTATCACCGCGCCAGGTGGTGTCCGTGGCCGCGGCCCTGGTGCCCTTTCTGGAACATGACGACGCCAACCGCGCACTCATGGGCTCGAACATGCAGCGTCAGGCCGTGCCCACCCTGCGCGCGGAAAAGCCGCTTGCGGGCACGGGCATTGAGCGCCATGCCGCGCTGGATTCCGGCGTCTGTGTGGTGGCACGCCGCGGCGGCGTCATCGACAAGGTGGACGCGTCGCGCATCATCGTGAAGGTCAATGACGACGAGATTGGCGAGGGTGAAGCCGGTGTCGATATCTATAATCTGACCAAGTACACCCGCTCGAACCAGAACACCTGCAGCAACCAGTATCCGCTGGTGCAGGTGGGAGACCGGGTGGCGGCACGGGATATTCTGGCCGACGGGCCGTCCGTGGATAAGGGCGAGCTCGCGCTGGGCCAGAACATGCGTGTGGCCTTCATGCCCTGGAACGGCTACAACTTCGAGGACTCCATCCTCATTTCCGAGCGTGTAGCGCGCGAGGACCGTTTCACGTCCATCCATATCCAGGAGCTTACCTGCATCGCCCGGGATACCAAGCTGGGGCCGGAAGAGATCTCCGCGGATATTCCGAATGTGGGCGAAGCGGCCCTGTCCAAGCTGGACGAGTCCGGCATTGTCTATGTGGGGGCCGAGGTGAACGCCGGCGATATCCTGGTGGGCAAGGTTACCCCCAAGGGGGAATCCCAGCTCACGCCGGAGGAGAAGCTGCTGCGTGCCATCTTTGGCGAAAAGGCTTCGGACGTGAAGGATACCTCTCAGCGCGTGCCCACGGGCGTGGACGGCACCGTGATCGATGTGCAGGTGTTTACTCGCGATGGTGTGGAAAAGGATGAACGCGCCCAGCATATCGAGCAGTCGGAGCTGGACCAGTTCCGCAAGGACCTGCGCGATGAGCTGCGGATTCTGGAAGAGGACGTGCTGGAGCGCCTGCGCAAGCAGCTGGTGGGCAAGAAGGTCAACGGCGGCGCCGGGCTCAAGCGCGGCACCACCCTGACCGACGAGATTCTGGATGGACTGGACAAGGATCAGTGGTTCGAGTTGCGCCCGGCCGACGAGGACGTGGCCGAACAGCTCGAGCGGGCGCAGCAGTATCTCGAGCAACACAAAAAGGAGCAGGACGAGCGCTTCCGGGATCAGCAGGACAAGATCATGGGCGGCGACGACCTGTCCCATGGCGTGCTCAAGGTGGTCAAGGTTTACCTGGCGATCAAGCGCCGCATCCAGCCGGGCGACAAGATGGCTGGTCGCCACGGCAACAAGGGGGTTATCTCCGAGATCATGCCGGAAGAGGACATGCCCTATGACGAAAACGGCGTGCCGGTGGATGTGGTGCTCAACCCGCTGGGTGTGCCCTCTCGGATGAATATCGGCCAGGTGCTGGAGACGCATCTGGGCTGGGCGGCCCATGGCCTCGGCAAGCAGATTGATGCGATGCTGGAGCAGCAGCGCAAGGTGTCCGAGGTGCGGGACTTCCTGGACCAGATCTATAACCAGACCGGCCAGGGCGGCGAGCCCGTGGATCTGGATAGTCTCGATGACCGGGAAGTCCTGGAAATGGCGGACAACCTGCGCGATGGCGTGCCCATGGCCACGCCCGTCTTTGACGGGGCCCAGGAGCCCGAGATCAAGGCCCTGCTGAACCTGGCCGGGCTCAATGAATCCGGCCAGATGCCGCTCTGGGACGGGCGTACGGGCCAGCAGTTCGGGCGTCCGGTGACCGTGGGCTATATGTACATCCTCAAGCTCAATCACCTGATTGATGACAAGATGCATGCCCGCGCCACCGGTTCGTACAGCCTGGTGACCCAGCAGCCGCTGGGCGGCAAGGCTCAGTTTGGCGGCCAGCGCTTCGGCGAGATGGAGGTCTGGGCCCTGGAGGCCTATGGCGCCGCCTATACGC
>CAJXLA010000069.1 GCA_913055795.1 uncultured Alcanivorax sp.
CGGCGACGACGATTGTATTGCATAACACCTCCCTCAGGTCAGTCTAGAGAGGTGTCCACTTTTTCGGGGGCAGTCCAGCGCCCTGCTTCATTTTCTTTCGACTTTCGGCTTTCTACTTTCGACTGTCATTACACGCTTTCCCCGGCCGCATGGCCGGACGCCCAGGCCCATTGGAAGTTGTGGCCGCCGAGTTCGCCGGTGACATCCACGACTTCGCCAATGAAGAAGAGTCCGGGCTGGTCTTTCACTTCCATGGTTTTCGAGGACAGCGCCCGCGTGTCGACGCCGCCCAGGGTGACTTCGGCGGTGCGGTAGCCTTCGGTGCCGGCGGGTTTGACAGGCCAGTCGGCCAATTGCCCCGCCACCTCGTCCAGTTGCCGATCGCTGTAGTGCTGCAGCGGACCCTGCCAGCCGTGGTGTTCGCACAGGGCTCGGGCCAGACTCTTGGGAAGGTACTCCTCCAGCCAGTTTTGCAGGTTGCGTTCCGGGTTGTTCTTTTTCTCCGCCCGTAGCGCGTCCACCAGGTCATTTTCCCGCGGTAGAAGATTGATATGGACGGGATCACCTTCGCGCCACCAGCTTGAGGCCTGCAGAATGGCCGGGCCACTCAGGCCACGGTGGGTGATCAGCATGGGTTCGGTATAGGCGCGTTCACCCGCTTCGGCACGCACCTCGGTGCTGACGCCGGACAGGGGCGCGAGCCATTCCTTGTCCCGGGGATGCAGGGTGAACGGGACCAGGCCGGCCCGGGTGGGCAACACATCCAGGCCGAACTGCTCGGCAATGCGATAGCCCAAGGGACTGGCGCCCATGGAGGGGATGGACAGGCCGCCGGTGGCGATGACCAGAGACTCGCACGTGAGGCTGCCCTGCTCCAGTTCAATGCGGTAGCCGCTGCTTTGCGCTTCTACCTGCCGAACTTCGGTTTGGACCCGGATCTCCACGCCCGCCGCCTCGCATTCGTCCAGCAGCATGGCGGTGATGCGTTTCGCCGAATCCGTGCAAAACAGCTGACCCGGTGTCTTTTCGTAATAGTCGATGCCGTGATGTTCCACCCATTCCAGGAAATGGTAAGGCGTATAACGCTGGAGCGCGGAAATGCAGAACGGCGGATTGTCCGAGGTAAAGTTCTCGGGCGTGGAATGCAGATGCGTGAAGTTGCAGCGCCCACCGCCGGACATGAGGATCTTCTTGCCCACGCGGTTGGCGTGTTCCAGCACCAGTACGCGCCGGCCGCGCTGGCCGGCGGTGATGGCGCACATCAGGCCGGCGGCGCCGGCGCCGATGATTACAACGTCAAATACAGTATTACTCACAGGACCAATACCGAAATAAGCACAGAGAACACAGAGAGCACAGAGAAAGAATGCTGCCAGTCTCCGCGGACTTCGATCTCTCTGTGTGAAAATCAATATGCGGTCTTCTTGCGTCTTTCGTCTTTTTGCTTTCGTCTTTCAGCGCGCGCTCAATGCGCGTACACCGGCAAGTCCGCCAGCACGGCCAGCACATCGTCCATCCCGCCTTCCAGCACCCGCCGGATGTCATCCATGCTGATCTCGCGGTCCGCCTTGCCGGCGGCCGGGTTCACCACGAGGGAAAGCATGGCGTAGGGAAGGTCCATTTCCCGGGCAATGACCGCCTCGGGCATGCCGGTCATGCCGACGATGTCGCAGCCGTCGTTTTCCAGCTTGCGGATCTCGGCGGCGGTTTCCAGGCGCGGGCCCTGGGTGGCCGCATAACAACCGCCGTCGCGCCAGTTGACTCCGCGTTTTTCCAGGGCGTTTTTCAGTTGCCGGCGCAGGCGTTCGTCGAAGGGCCAGGTGAAATCCACATGCACCGGTTCCCGGTTGCGGCGCTCATAGATGGTGTTGTCCCGGCCCCAGGTGTAGTCGATGATCTGATCCGGAACCACGAGGGTGCCGGCATCGGCGCTGATGCCGCCCACGGCATTGACCGCGATGATTTCGGTGGCGCCGCAATGGCGCAGCGCCGCGATGTTGGCGCGGTAATTCACCTCGTGCGGCATGAGTACATGGGGATCACCGTGGCGAGCCAGGAAAAGCACGGATTGTTCCCCCAGCGACCCCTCCACCACCTTCGCGGATGGGTTGCCCCAGTCCGAGCCCAGAGTATGACGTTCGGTGACGCACAGGTTGGGCATCCGGGTCAGGCCGGTTCCGCCGATAAAGGCTCTCATGAATGCTCCCGCAGAATGTCGTCGGGCACGGCGAAGATGCCCGGGGCGTTGCGCCAGTAATCGCGGTAGTCCATGCCGCCGCCAAACAGATAGGCGTCTTCAGCCTCCAGGCCGGTATAGTCCGCGCGCAGGCCCGGCTCGGCCTTGCGCTCATGGCGCTTGTCCACCAGTACCGCGGTTTGCACCGAGGCCGCACCCTGGCGGCGACAGGCTTCCATGACGCCCAGCAGGGTCGCGCCTTCATCCAGTACATCGTCGATTAGCAGCACATGCCGGCCACTGAGCTCCTTCGAAGGTGTGACACGCCACTCCACCACTCCGCCGGTGGTCGCGCCCACATAGCGGGTGGCATGCACATAGTCCTGCTGCAGGGGAAAATCCAGCAGCGGCAACAGGCGCCCGGCGAAAATCACGGCACCATTGAGCAGCACCAGGCAGACCGGGTTGTGCTCGCGGTAGTCCGCGTCCAGCTCGCGCGCAAGCCGCGCGATGGCCGCGTCCATTTCCTCGAGCGTGTAGAGCCGGCGCGAGGCTACGCGTACGCGTTGCATGTGCTCGAGCAGCGTCTCACTCATGGGCGGTGTCCTCCGGCGGAAACACCTCGTGCTGTTCCTGGAACATGTGCAGGGTGCGCGTGGGGAAGGCAATCTCGGCGCCGTGCTTGTCGATGATTTCCATGATCCGGAGCAGTATCTCTTCCTTGACCTCGTGAAAACGCACCCACTCGCGTGTAACGGTGAAGGTGTAGACGAAGAATTCCAGGTGCGATGCTTCATAACTGTTGAAGTTCACGATCATCGTCTGGTTCTGATCAATTTCCTCGTGCTTCTTCAGCATGTCACGCACGTCGTCCACGATTGGCCGCATGCGTTGCCAGTCCTGGTAGCGGATACCGATTCTTTCATAGATGCGGCGGTTGAGCATGCGCGAGGGATTCTCCAGCGATACGGTGGAGAAAGTGGCGTTGGGGACATAAAGCGGACGCTTGTCGAAGGTACGAATGGTCGTCAGGCGCCAGCCGATCTCTTCGACAACGCCTTCGATATCCTGGTCCGGTGAACGAACCCAGTCACCCACACGGAATGGATGATCCAGGTGGATCATCAGCCCGCCAAAAAAGTTTGCCAACACGTCCTTGGCGGCAAACCCCACGGCAATGCCACCCATGCCACCGAATGCCACTATGCCGGACATGGAAAAACCCAGGGTCTGCAACACCATCATCCCGGCCAGCACCAGGACCACGGCACGGAGCACCTTGGTAATCGCCGAAGCGGTGGTGTAATCCATGGGCTTTTCACGCCGCGCCGGATCCACGAGCGCTTCCTCCAGCAGCCGGAAAAAGCGCATGGCGAAATACACCAGAATGGCAATGACAAGAATCTCGCGGACAACGGGCACGGCATCGAAGACAGCCCAGTCCAGCATCGGCCGGATCAGGATGACGGCGATGGACAGCGCCAGCACCCAGAACGCGAGCTTGAGGGGCACCCGCAGCGCCTGGATGAGAATGTCATCCCAGATGTTGCCGCTCTTCGCGGTCTGGTGCCCCAGCAGATCACTCACGCGCATGAGCACGAAGTTCAAAACAATGGTCACCACCGCCAGCAACACCAGCTGACTAGCAAGCATCCAGACGGAATCGGCTCGCTGGAACACGGCATTGATTAACTCAGACATGACAGGGGTCCAGTTGCTCTGCGAGTTCACGGGCGCGTGCCCGTACGGTTTCGTCCATGGGCGTGCCAGCCCGACCGCGCAGCGACGCCACGCTGCGCGCATCACGCGCCAGCCCACTGCCTTCCAGGCGCTGCACCACGGTAATCGCAGCGCCGCGATCATTGCATACCAGAACCCGGTCACAGCCCGCTTCCAGGGCCGCCTCGGCGCGTTCCGCCGGGCCGCCGGCACCGGCGGCGCCCGCCATGGCCAGATCGTCGCTGAAAATCACACCCGCATAACCCAGCTCGCCGCGCAGCAGATCACGCAGCCAGCAGGGCGAAAAGCCGGCCGGCCTCTGCTCGTCCACAGCCGGGTAAAGCACGTGCGCGGGCATGATGCCGGCGAGCTGATCCCGCAGCGCGATAAAGGGCCGCAGATCCCGGGCGCGAATTTCGTCCAGACTGCGTTCGTCCACCGGCAATTCGGTGTGTGAATCCGCGGCCACGGCGCCATGGCCGGGGAAGTGCTTGCCGGTGGCCGCCATGCCCGCCGCATCCATGCCCGCAATCCAGGCACCGGCCAGATCGATGACGGTTTCCGGCGCGCCTCCAAAACTGCGGTCACCGATCACGGTGCTGCAGCCATAATCCAGATCCAGCACCGGGGCGAAGCTGATATCGATATCGAGCCCGCGCACTTCTTCGGCCATGAGCCGGCCCAGCGCCGCCGCCTCGGCCTGGCCCAGATCCGGATTCTCGGCATAACGGCGCGCCAGCCCGGCCATGGGCGGAATGCGCGTAAAGCCGTCACGCAGGCGCTGCACCCGTCCTCCCTCCTGATCCACGGCCACCAGCAGATCAGGTCGGATCGCGCGCGCGGAGCGCACCAGCGCGCGCAGTTGCTCCGGCTCTTCGTAATTGCGGGCAAACAGGATCAGGCCGTCTACCAGTGGATGAGCCAGCAAATCCCGGTCCTCGCCCTCGAGTTCGGTGCCGGCAACGTCCAGCATGACCCGGCCCGTCATTGGCTGTGCTCCCGAATCAGCACCGGGCAGCCCACGGGCACCCGTTCGAACAGTTCCATGACATCGTCATTGCGCATGCGGATACAGCCGTGCGAGGCGGGCACACCCATGGGCTCGGTGTCGGGTGTGCCGTGAATGTAGATGAAGCGGCGCATGGAATCCACGGAACCCAGCCGGTTGAAGCCGGGTTCACGGCCACTGAGCCACAGAATACGCGAAAGAATCCAGTCGCGCTGCGGATACTGCTGGGCCAGCTCCGGGGAATGGATCTCGCCGGTAAAGCGCCGCCCCCGGAACACCGCCCCGGCTGGCCGGCCCGCGCCGATTTTTGCGCGAATGACATGCTCCCCCCGGGGCGTACCGCCGCTGCCGTTGTGCTCGCCCGGACCCTGTGCCGCCGTGGACACGGACCAGGTACGCACCCAACCGTCATCGTCCTCGAAGGTGAGCGTCTGGCTATCCAGCGTGATCCCGACGAGCATCGTCAGTCCCGCCCCCGCAGTCCGCCCACGGTAAAGGCCAGCAGCCGTTCATTCACGTCGGCGGCCGTAAGCTCTTCGCCGAACTCCCGGGCGCAAATGGCCTGAAGCGAACCCATGCCCGACAGCGTAAAGATGGTCGCGCCCAGCGCGAAATGCACGCGCCAGAACATTTCCATGGGGGGCACCTCGGGCGCGGCGCGCCCCAGAAGATCGAGAAAACGCTGGAAAAGACCGCCGTATTGCTCGCGCAAATAGCTGCGCAGATGCTCCTGGGCCTGCGTATAGGCCAGTCCGGACAACCGGAAAAAGAGCGTGGCCCGCTCCGGGCGGGTACCGTGGCTGCCCATGGCGAGCACCGAGACCACCGACAACAGGCGCTCCAGAGTGATCTCGCCGCCCTGCTCTTCCAGCTCGTCCAGGTGCTGTGCCAGCGCCTCGCAGAAGGGAGTGAGAAAACGCTCGAACACGGCCTGAATCAGCGCTTCCTTGGAACCGAAGTGATAGTTCACCGCGGCCAGATTCACGTCCGCCTTGCTGGTAATGGCACGCAGACTGGTTTCGGAAAAGCCCTTGCGGGCAAAGAGATTTTCCGCGGTATCCAGGATCCGCTCCGCCGTGGCGGCGTTCGCCATGATCGCTCCCCGGGAAACATACGTTTGAAACGTATGTTGGCGGTGTCAGGCGCAAGGCGCAAGGTACGAGGTGCGAGGGGCGAGGGGCGAGGGGCGAGGGGCAAGACAGTATGCTGTCCCCTGGTGCTCCTGAAAGGCAAAGCGCCTGACCCTTGCTACATGCCACCGCCCCCGTGATCACAGGGCAAGGCGCCTGTGCAGCCACCCGCGCCCTGCTTCCTGTCTCGCGCCTCGCTCCTCGAGCCTCGAACCTCGAACCTACATAGCGCGAGCGTCCCTGAGCTTCTGCAAATCCTCGTCCGCGAAACCGTGCTCGCGCAGCACCTGCTCGGTGTGCGCGCCCAGCTGGGCCCCGGTGTGGCGGTATTCCGGGGGCGTGGCGGAGAACTTGAAGGGCGAGGCCACCTGGGGCTGCTGTTCACCCCCGGCCGTTTCGACATTGACCACCATCTCGCGCGCCTGGATCTGCGGGTGCTCGCGGGCTTCGCTGAACGACAGCACCGGCTCGGTGCAGGAGTCGATCTCGGCGAAGATTTCGCGCCACTCATCGAAGGTCTTTTGTTTCATGGCCTCGGCGATTTCCCCCTTCACCTCGGCCACCACGTCCGGATCCATGGCCAGTCCCCGCCCGGCGAGATCCGGCTTGCCGATGGCGTTGCAGAACTGCATGAAGAACTGCGGCTCCAGTCCGCCCACGGAGAAAAAGCGGCCATCGGCCGTTTCGTAGCAATCATAGAAGGAGCCGCCGTTCAGCTGGGTGCGTTCCAGCTCCGGATCCTGACCCTCGAGCAGCGCCGAGGGCGCGGTCAGACCATGCATGGCGAAGGCGGCGTCGGTCATGGAAATATCCACGTGCTGGCCTTCGCCCGTGGTGGAGCGATGCACTACCGCCGCCAGGATACCCATGACGGCATGGCAGGAACCGCCGGCCACGTCCGCCACCTGGAAGGCCATGGGGGCCGGGCCGGAATCCCGGCGGCCGTTGTAACTGGTCATGCCGGCAATGGAGAGATAGTTGAGATCATGGCCCGCGCGGTCCTTGTAGGGGCCGTCCTGGCCGTAGCCGGTAATGGAACAGAAGATCAGCCGGGGATTGATCGCGCTCAGCGTCTCGTAGTCCAGCCCCAGCCGCGCCATGACGCCGGGCCGGAACTGCTCCACGATAATGTCATATTCCTTCACCAGTTCCTTGATCGCCTCGATGCTCTCGGGCTTCTTGAGATCCAGCCCCAGCGACCGCTTGTTGCGGTTGATATAGCCGTGGACGGCGGAGATGCCCTCCTCCATGGGTGGCAGCATGCGCACCATGTCCGGGCGGCTGGGCGACTCGACGCGCAGCACCTCGGCGCCCAGATCGGCGAGCATCATGGTGCCGAAGGGTCCGGGCAGCAGGGAGGAAAAGTCCAGCACTTTCAGTGAGGTAAGGGGTCCTGACATGACGGGCTCTCATCTGTGACGATCCGAAAACGGCCTACTCTACTGGGCCCGCCGCGTACGGGAAATGACCACGCCGATCAAAATGGGTGACCTCCCTTGCCACGGAGCGCCCGCCGCACGGCGCTGCGGGCCCTGATCCCGGCACGGAATTGGTCTATCATGCCCGTCTGTTCGGACGCCGGGATCACGACGACCATGACGATGCAGCATCATGTCCGCGCCGCCCTGGCGCTGGTGTTCATGTTCATCAATACCACTGTCCTTGTGGGCCTGCTCTACCTGCTGGCCCTGGGCAAGGTGATTCCCATCCGCCGGGTTCAGGTGGCCACGTCCCGCCTGTTGGTCCATGTGGCCGAAACCTGGATCTCGATCAACAACGCCATTATCGCCTTGTTCAGCCGCCCCCGCTGGAAGGTGGAGGGTCTGGAAGGGCTGAGCTACGACGACTGGTATCTGGTGACGTCCAACCACCAGTCCTGGGCGGACATTCTGGTGCTGCAGCGCACCTTCAACCGCCGCATTCCCTTTCTCAAGTTCTTTCTCAAACGGGAACTGATCAAGGTCCCCCTGCTGGGCCTGGCCTGGTGGGCGCTGGATTTTCCCTTCATGAAGCGTTACACCAAGGAGGAACTGGAACGGCATCCGGAGCTGCGGGGCCAGGATGTGGCAACCACCCGCCGCGCCTGTGAACGTTTTCAGTACTTCCCCACCTCCGTGATGAACTTCGTGGAGGGCACCCGGTTCACCCGGGCCAAGCACGACGCCCAGGACTCGCCCTATGAACATCTGCTCAAGCCCAAGGCCGGCGGGCTCGCCTTCACCCTGGACGCCATGGCCGGAACCCTGAAGAACATGCTGGATGTCACTATCGTCTACCCGCCGGGCACACCACGCTCGCTGACGGCCTTTCTGGGCGGCGCTGTGCGCGAAGTTCGTGTTATCGTTCAGCACAGGGTGATCCCGACCTGGGCTTCACAGGGCGATTACCAGAACGATCCCGAATTCCGGGCGAGATTCCAGGCATGGATTGGCGAACTCTGGTCCGAAAAGGACCAACTCTTGCAGCAATACTATTCCTGACTCCAGCGGGCACGGCCGGCGCCGAGGTCTACAAGTGGCGCGACGACGACGGCAAGCTGCATTTCAGCGACGAACCCCCGTCGTCCGGCCGGGCCCAGGATCTCAGCAAGCGCTACAACGCGGAACTTCCCTTTTCCCTGGAATTCGACACGGTCAACTATGCGCTGCCCACGGACCTGCGCAACCGGCTCAGCGTTACCGTCAAGAAGATCTTTACCATTTACCGCCAGGCCCTGAACCTGGAGTACAACCCGGAGCGCGCCTTCCGGATCGTGCTTCACGGTGACCGCTCGACCTTTCGCGAATACCAGCAGCAGGTTGCCCCTCGACTGGAAAACCCGGCGGGCTTTTACAACAGCGCCAGCAACCAGATCACCGCCCTGGCCGTGAACAACCAGCGCGCGCTGACCGCGCTCATTACGCATGAGTGCTCCCACGCGGTATCGGCCAGCGGCGACACCTATGTGCCCATCTGGCTCAACGAAGGCCTGGCGGAATACTTCTCCCGCATGCGCGTGCACGGGCTCACCGCCGAAATCCCGCTCAACCGACGCGCACTGCAGACCCTCAAGCGGCGCAACTTCCACCGCGACGCGCCGAATCTGCGCGAACACGTCAACGCCTCGCCCAATGCCTGGCAACAGGCCAATGGCGCCGACAATCTCGCCTATTCGCTGTCCTGGTCCCTGGTCTATTTCCTCATGGATTCGGAAGACGGACGCGCGCTCATACGCACGCTGCTCCAACGGGCCCGGAACGCGCCCTTGCCCCTGCGCGACAGCGCCGCGCTGATCGAGCGGAACTGGGACGGCGGCCTGGATGCACTCACCCGGCAATGGCAGGACTGGCTGCGCGCCGCCGAGGGCAAACACCGCTACTGAGACCCTCGGGGTCCCGCCTGCAGGCGAGAATCCGAGGGTCTAAACCCCAGAGAGCACGGAGAGCACAAAGCTCGGAAACCGGCCTCTCTGTGCCCTCTATGATCTCTGTAGTCCAATCCATCCGGGCGGGCCCTGCTCTTCGGGCGTGAAGCTCGGAAGACAGGGACGCGATCCGCCCCTGCCCGGATGCAACATTGGTTTGCCGATCGCAATCCGGGCCGCAACACGTCTCCAAACGACCCGAAATCAGGTTGGCAACCGAGCCGGAGATCAAAGATCTCCTGCCCGGGCTTTTCCAAACCGTTACAATCACTACCATCACACGCCTGACCATTCATTTTTTTGTGGGGGACTGCATGCTGGGCCGATTCCTGAAACCGCGTTGGCAGCATCGCGACCCGAATGTGCGCATCCGCGCGCTGGAAGCGCTGGGTACGGACAAGCCCGAAGATCGCGAGATCCTGGCGGCCCGGGCCCGCGAGGACGACGACGTCCGTGCGCGGGCCACCGCGGCCGGCCGTGTGACCGATCTGCGCGAACTCAACCAGCTCATTGAACAGGACCCGGCCGAGGAGGTGCGCTACCAGGCCGCGCGCCAGATGGAGCGCCTGCTGGCCGGGCTGGACGAGCAATCCCCGGAACACGATTACCGCCTGCGGTTGATCGAACAGACCGACAACCAGGCGGCGCTGTATTTCGTGGCCCTGCGCAGCCCGGACGATGCCTGCCGCCACGCGGCCGTGAACCGGCTGACGGACCCGGAACATCTTCTGGAACTGGCCCTGCACGGCCATGACGAACCCCTGCGGGTGGCGGCGGCACAGCGCCTTCAGGATCCGGACGCACTCAAGCGCCTCACACGCGCGGGCCGGGACAAACGCGTCGCGCGCACGGCGCGCGAAACCCTCAAGGCCCGGCGCTCGGAGCAGGCCCGTCGGGAAGAACAGCAGCAGGAACTCGACCGGCTGGAGCGCGAACTCCGGGAGCTGGCCGGACGCACGCCGGACCGTCTCTATGGCGGCCGTGTGCAGCAACTGGGACAGCAATGGGAGAAACTGGCCGCGGCATCCGACGCGAACCGAAGCGAACGTGTTCAGACCCTGCTCGAGCAGTGCCGGGACCAGCTCCGGGCCTGGGAAAGCGCCCGGGATCAAAGCGAACGCGCGGACCAGGCCGGCCGGGAACAGCAAGCGGCGGTGGAGACCCTGGAACAGCTGCTGCGCGAAATCACGCCCGAGACCTGGGACAGTGGCACCGGCAGCCTGGCCGCGCTGCTGGAAACCCAGGAACGACGCTGGGAAACGGCCCGCGAGGCTCAAGCCCCGGCGCAAGAGCTGGATCAACGCTTTCGGCATCAGCGCGACCGGCTGCGCGATCTGCTGGAGCGAGCCCGGACCGTACGCGAACGCGAAGACGAACTCGGGCGCCTGCTGGAGGAAGTGCGTGCCACGGACGACCCGGGCGCGGAACTGCGGGAACGTATTCATAACGCCCTGCCCGACTGGCCCGAAGACATCGCCGCCCCGGATCTGGTGCGCGAACTCGCCGGCGCGGCCCGGGGCAGCGCGACCACCGAAGCGCCGGCCGCGCCCACGGAGCAGGAACGTAACGAGGACGCGCACCGCGTGCTGGGCGCGCTCCATCGGGAGCTGGGCAAGAAGAATCTGCGTCACGCCAACCGGCTCTGGAACAAGGCCCGCGCGCTGCTGGACGAGCATCCGGACCCCACGGCCGAAGCCCGCATGGACAAACTGCGCCCGCAACTGGACGAGCTACGGGACTGGCACGCGTTTGCCGCCGAGCCCAAGAAACGCGATCTGTGCGAGCGCATGGAAGCCCTTGCGAACCAGGACATGGACCCGCAGGAGAAAGCCTCGGCCATCCAGGCCCTGCATACCGAATGGCAGGATCTGATGAGCTCCGATCAGGAACAGGATCAGGAACTCTGGGAGCGCTTCCGCCAGGCCTCGGACCAGGCCTATGAACCCTGCCGGGAACACTTCGCCGAACTGGACCGGGAAAAGGCCGAAAATCTGGAACGCAAGCAGGCCCTGTGCGACCAGCTGGCGGAATTCATCGACAAACAGGACTGGGACCGGGCGGACTGGCCCGCCGTCTGGGAAATCCGTCAACGCGCGCCGCGCGAATGGAAGGAATACGAACCGGTGCGCTTTACCGATGCGCGCGAGGTTAAACATCGTTTCAGCGCGTTGCTATCGACCCTGGATGAACGGCTAGAGGCCGCGAGTGGCGAGCACAAGCCCGAGCGCGAACGGCTGTTGCAACAGCTCGAAGAACTCGCGCAAGCCCAGGACATCGAGGACGCCGCCCGCCAGGCCCGGCAGCTGCAAGAGCAATGGAAACGCGCCGGCTGGGTGCATCCCAATATCTACCGCGGCATGAACCGGCGCTTCCGGCGGCTGTGCGACCAGATCTTTCAGACCCGCAACGAGCAGCGCGATGCCCGCCGCCAGGACGCCCGGGCCCGGCGCGAAGCCGTGGAGGCGGCCCTGGAACGCATCGAACAACGTCTGGACGCGGATCCCGTGGAACTGGATCTGTCCGCACTCCAGGCGGACATGAACGAACTGGAAAGTCTGGAATGTCCGCCATCGGCGGAGAAAACCCTGGAGCGCCGCGAACAGGTCCGCGCGCGCTTTCGCCGCCTGCGCGAACGCCTGCCCGTCTGGCGCCGCTGGCGCGCCGCGCGGGACCGTCTGGATGAACTGGACACGGCGCAAGCCGACGACGACACCCAGCGACAACTGGCGGTAGCACTGGAGGTCCTGGCCGATGTGGAAAGTCCGGATTCCGCCCGCGAGGAACGCACCACCTGGCAGCTGGAACAGCTTCCCGCGGCCATGACCGCCGGCGGCGACGGCCATGCCCTGGACGAAATCCTCCAGCGTCTGGAAGACGCCGAACTCCAGTCCCTGGACGACCATATCCGCGACCGCCTCAAGCTGGCGCTGGATGCAATAGAGCCCAGGCTCTAGGCGCGAGGCGCGAGGCGCGAGGCGCGAGGCGCGAGGCGCGAGGCGCGAGGCGCGAGGCGCGAGGCGCAAAAAGGATGTTTTGATCACAAAGATTGTCAAGGCCCGGGAAAGTCGGCGCAGGGATGCGCCTCCCACAAAAAATCGCACTCCGTAGCCGTAGGGTGCACCCTACGACCAATCGAACGACCTAAAAAAGGGGCGCCAACGGCGCCCCCTCTTTATTGCTTGCTCCTTGCTCCTTGCTCCTTGCCACTTTGTCATATCACGAACAAATCCATGAACTCGTGGACCGGAGTCTGCTCCAGGGTTTTCTGGTCGCCGCACAGGTCCATGATCTCGTTCACGCGGCCTTGCGGGAAGCGGGTAGACAGGTTGTAGCGGAACTTCTGCTGCAGCACCGGAATACCCTCTTCACGGCGGCGCCGGTGACCGATGGGATATTCCACCGCCACCTTGTCCGTGGAGGAACCGTCCTTGAAAAACACCTGAACCGCGTTGGCAATGGAGCGCTTCTCCGGATCATAGTAGTCCTTCGAATACTGCTCGTCCTCCACCACTTCCATCTTCTCGCGCAGCTCGTCGATTTCCGGATGCGCTTCGTGGAAGTCGTCCTCGTAATGCTCGGCCGTGAGATTGCCAAAGATCAGGGGCACGGCCGTCATGTACTGCAGGCAGTGGTCCCGGTCGGCCGGGTTGGCCAGCGGGCCTTCCTTGGAAATGATGCGGATAGCCGAGTCATGGGTATGCAGCACAATCTTGTCGATCTCGTCGATGCGGCCCTTCACCTGATCATGGAGCTGCACCGCCGCCTCGCAGGCGGTCTGGCTGTGGAATTCGGCCGGGAAGGAGATCTTGAAGAGCACATTCTCCATGACATAGGAGCCGTAGTCCTGAGTGAACTTGAACGTGCGGTCTTCTTCCGGCTTGACCTGCTGATCCCGGTTGGTCTTGGCGAAGAGCACGTCATAGAAACCCCACTGCGGTGCCGATAGCGCACCGGGGATACCCATCTCGCCACGTTCGGCAATGTCCACGAGTCGCACGGCGCGGCTGGTGGCATCGCCCGCCGCCCAGGACTTGCGCGAACCGGCATTGGGGGCGTGGCGATAGGTGCGCAGCGCCTGGCCGTCGACAATGGCCTGGGAGATGGCGGCCATGGTGCGCTCGCGGTCCAGGCCCTTGAGCTTGGCTACCACGGCGGTGGAAGCAAGCTTCACCAGGAAAACGTGGTCCAGGCCCACCCGGTTGAAGGAGTTCTCGATCGCGATCACGCCCTGAATCTCGTGGGCCATGATCATGGCTTCCAGCACCTGCTTCATGGTCAGCGGCGCCTTGTTGCGCGCCACGTTTTCCTGAGAGATGAAATCGGCGATGGCCAGAATGCCCCCCAGATTGTCCGAGGGATGGCCCCACTCGGCGGCGAGCCAGGTATCGTTGTAGTCGAGCCAGCGGATGATGGCGCCGATATCCCAGGCCGCCTTGACCGGATCCAGCCGGTGCGGGGTGCCCGGCACGCGCGCGCCATGGGGCACGGTGGTGCCTTCCACCAGCGGTCCCAGATGCTTGGTGCATTCCGGGAAACGCAGCGCCAGCAGGCCGCAG
>CAJXLA010000070.1 GCA_913055795.1 uncultured Alcanivorax sp.
TTGCCCCAGGCGTTGCGCTCATAGGTAATGACCGCGGCAATTTCACGCGGCGTCAGCTGAGCCTTGAAGCTCGGCATCGCATTCTGGCCGTTGAGCAGGATATCGATATGCTCGTCGATCCGGTCCGGGTTGGTGGCCAGATCCGAGCCCACAAAGGACGGCCCGGTGCCACCTGTGCCGTCCTGGGAGTGACAGACGGCGCAGTTCTGGTTGTATGCCGTTTCGCCCAGTTCCACCGCCTCATCCACATCGGCAAAGGGTGTAAGATCCGGCGCGGCGGCAGCTTCTTTTTGCTTCTGCGCCAGCCAGGACTCGAATTCGCCCTTGGGCCTCACGTCGATTTCAATGGGCATGAAGGCGTGGCCCTTGCCGCAAAGCTCGGTGCACTGGCCGTAATAGGTACCGGTCTGACTGGCCGGTACACGGGTCCAGGTTTCATTGACCAGCCCCGGAATAGCGTCCTTTTTGATGCCGAAGTCCGGCACATAGAAGGAGTGGATGACGTCCGCGGAGGTGACCAGAAAGCGGACCTTTTGATCGGCCGGGATCACCAGCGGCTGATCCGTTTCCAGCATGTAATTGGGTTTCTTCTCCGGGTCGGGCTGGCCGGCTTTGTCGCTGGCCGTGCCATAGGGGAAGAGACCGGAAGCCAGGACCGGATTCTGGTAGGCCTCTTCCGGGGTGGCGAGTTTGGAGAAGAAGGAGACATCCAGCTGTTTCTCGTCCTTGTACTGGAGGTACTCATAGCTCCAGTTCCAGCGGTGACCAGTGGCCTTGACGATCAGGTCCGCGTTGGAAGCCGTGTCTTCCATGTCGATAAGCACCTTGGTGGCCGGAATGGCCATGGCCACCAGGATAATGAACGGGATCACCGTCCAGAGCACTTCCAGGTAAACGTTTTCATGGAAATCCGCCGGTTTCGGGCGGCGTGAACGGCGGTGGCGGATCGCCGACCACAGGATCAGGCCGAATACCAGCGCACCGATAACCGTGACGATGGCCAGAATAATTGTGTGGAGGTCGTGCACATCCTGGCTGATTTCGGTGACCCCGGGGCGCAGATTGATGTCAGAGCGCTCCGTCCAGTCGGCGGCCAGCGCCTGGGTGCTGATCAGCCCGGTCGTCAACGCAGTGACGGCTCGGAGGAAGGGTTTTGACTGCATGCGTGTGCTCCCTGTTGTGCTCTCGCCGCCACAGACCCAACCCACGGGCGGGCGGCGTCAATCGTCGCCGCAAACGGGCGGCCCCCTGGAAAGTAATGCGGATCATGCGGTGGAGTTTGTTGCCGGGTCCCTGAGCCCCGCGGACGCCGGCCGGTGAAGCCGGCCGAACCGGTTTGCCGAATCCAGGGCGCTGGCAAGTCAGGCGCCGGCGACCCGGGCGCGGTCGCGGCATCCTGTCCGGGCAGAGGCATTCACCCCACGGTAATTTTCGGGCGCTAACTGTAGTGATTCAGCCGGCCAAAGTCCAGCCGAATTGCCTTGAAAAAGCTTCCCAATCAGTCCCAGCAGCAATTCATTGCAAGCACTTACTTACATTTAGTGCCCCGAAATGATCAGTCTGACTCCTGCTGGCCCCGGGTTCCCGACGGGCTGAGATGTATCGGGTCGCAGTTCCGGATTCGAACCCGGCCTTCAAGCACATTGCCCCGTGAATATTCATTGAACACACAGGTGTTGGTTTCCGGGTCGTAATTCTGGATCCAGAGGTTGTCCTGCTTCCAGGTGGCATGGATGTGGTGCTGATCCTCGGGGATTTTGATAGTCATGGTGCCGCCCCAGCGCTTGACGAACATCTGTTCCAGCCAGAAGTAGTACAGACCGGAGCCGCCGATGAGCACTACCAGCGCCGTGATCAGGGCGGGCTTCCAGCGCTGCAATCGAACGCCGATGCCGAAGAGCGCGGCGACTACCAGTGCGCCTATCAGCAGCCAGTAGAGATAGGTGATCATGATTGTGGCGCTCCCGTTATTGTTGCGGTGCTGGCATCATACCAGCCCATGGAGGGAACGCATGCCTGGTATGTCTACATGGTGCGCTGCCGCGACGGCAGCCTTTATACCGGAGTGGCCCGTGACCCGTCCCGACGGCTGGATGAGCACAATGGCCACGCCGCTGGCGGGGCGCGCTACACGCGCGCCCGGCGTCCCGTGACCCTGGTCTACACCGAGCCCGCCACGGATCGGGCCTCCGCCTGCCGGCGCGAGGCCGAACTCAAGCAATGGCCCCGTGCGCGCAAGCTGGCTCTGATTCCGGAGTGACGCCGGGCGCGCCGGCCAGAAGCAGCACGATCCCGTTTCCACCCTTATGGGTGCAGTGAAAATCACAGGCGCCAGGAGTTGCCGAACGGCGTCGACCGCAGCCGGCAATCGGCGCGGGCAAGGCGCGCGGGGAAAAGGGAAAAGGAGATGGTGGCTACGGGTGGACTTGAACCACCGACCCCAGCATTATGAATGCTGTGCTCTAACCAACTGAGCTACGTAGCCCCACAGAGGCGCGAAATTCTCGGGCAGCGGGCGGGTACTGTCAAGTCCGTGACCCGCTATTTCAGGCCGCTTCCAGCTGGTTCACGACCGGGTGACGATCCTGGGTATAACGTGTCAGCACCCATTGCCCCGCCGGGCGCGCGCGGGCCCTTTCCGTGAAAAGTCGCATGGATCTGGGCATGGACGCCTCCGGTATCAGCGACCAGGGGCTATCCGGCGGGCGCACGACCGGGGCGAGCATGGCCGCGGCGGTGACATCGGCCAGGGTCAGGCGCTCTCCGTGCAGATAGCGTTGCGGATCCCCCTGGATGAGTCGCTCCACCCGCTCCATGCCGTCGAGCACGCGTTTCTCGGACTGGGCCACATTGTGCGGATCTACTTGATAGAGACTGCGCACGCGCTCACGCGCAATGCGGCTCAGAATCCGCTTGAACCACGCCGGGCCGCGGAAGGGAGCCAGCATGGCTTCCATGACATCGGGCTGATCCAGCAGATGACCGTATTGCCAGCGGCGCACATGGAGCCCGATCCGGTCGAATTGGTCTTCGAGTTCCTGGACATGACGCCGTCCCTGCCCCACCTCCGGGATCAGGGGGGCGTCGGGATAGTGCTTTTCCAGATAGAGCGCGATTCGGGAGGAATCGCCGGTGTAGTCACTGCCGTCGCGCAAGACAGGCAGGGTGTCCATGCCGGCATAGCGCCGGGTAAAAAAACGGTGCGGGCCGGGCAAAAGGTTGCGCTCGTGGAATTCCAGCCCCTTGTGACTCAGATGCCAGCGGCTTTTTTCACAGTAATGGGAAACCGGAAACTGGAACAGGACGCGGGAATGACTCATGACGGGCTCCTGCCGGCTCCGGGTTGGTGCCGGCGTCCCCGGGAATCGGGGCCGGCACTGCACAAGTGCGCGTAGTGAGCCCTTCGCACCCCGGGTCTGTCAATAGAGGTCACCGGATCGTCATGATGGACGGCGGGTGCGCGGGCGGTTCCGTTTCGTGCGCGCGGTGCGTAGCATTGCGCGCCCTGATCAAGCGGAGGCTTTCATGGGTTTCAATTGCGGTATCGTGGGCCTGCCCAATGTGGGCAAATCCACCCTGTTCAATGCGCTCACCCAGGCGGGCATAGGTGCGGAAAACTTCCCCTTCTGCACCATCGAGCCCAATACCGGCGTGGTGCCGGTCCCCGATCCGCGCCTGGATCGCATTGCCGAGCTGGTCAAGCCGGAGAAGGTAATCCCCGCGGCCATGGAATTCGTGGATATCGCCGGCCTGGTTAGTGGTGCTTCGAAAGGGGAAGGGCTGGGCAACCAGTTCCTGGCCAATATCCGCGAAACCGATGCCATCGCCCATGTGGTGCGCTGTTTCGAGGACGACAACATTGCCCATGTCTCCGGCCAGGTGGCGCCGGTGTCGGATATCGACACGATTTATACGGAACTGGCGCTGGCGGATCTGGACACGGTGAACAAGGCCCATACCCGGGCGGGCAAGGCGGCCAAGGGCGGCGACAAGAACGCGGCGGCGGAGCTGGCGGTGCTGGACAAGCTGTTGCCCGCGCTGGAGGAAGGTCAGCCGGCCCGGCTGGTGGAACTGGACGCCGACGAGCACAAGCGCGTGCGCAGCCTGAACCTGCTCACCCTCAAGCCCGTGATGTATATCGCCAATGTGGATGAAGAGGGTTTCGAGAACAATCCGGCGCTGGATGCCGTGCGCGAGCGTGCCGAGGCGGAAAACGCCGCCGTAGTGCCGCTGTGCGCGCGCATCGAAGCAGAGATCGCCGAACTGGAGGAAGAGGAAAAGGCCGAGTTTCTCAATGATCTGGGCATGGAGGAACCCGGGCTCAACCGGGTCATCCGGGCCGGTTATCAGCTGCTGGGCCTGCAGAACTATTTCACCGCCGGACCCAAGGAGGTCCGCGCCTGGGCCGTGCCTCGCGGTGCCACCGCTCCCCAGGCGGCGGGCGTGATTCACTCGGATTTCGAGCGCGGCTTTATCCGCGCCGAGGTCACCAGTTACGAGGACTTCATCGAACTGGGCGGCGAACAGGGCGCCAAGGATGCCGGCCGGCTACGCCTGGAAGGCAAGGACTATATCGTCCAGGACGGCGATATCGTCCATTTCCGGTTCAACGTCTGACGAAGCCGAAAGCCGAAAGACGAAAGCTAAAAGATAATGAGGACCGGGGCGCCGACGGCGCCCCGGTTCCTTCGCTTTCCACTTTCTTCTTTCCGCTTTCGTCTTATCTCATGGTAGCCGTCAAATGCGGCTGAATGGTCTGGAGCAGGCCCTTGAAGACCTTGGGGGTGCCGGCGACGATGCCGCCGTGTTTGAGGTAGTCGTGGCCGCCGCGCAGATCGCTAACCAGACCACCCGCCTCGATGATCAGCAGGGTGCCGGCGGCGATATCCCATTCGCTCAGTCCGTACTCGAAGAAACCGTCATAACGGCCCGCGGCGACCCAGGCCAGATCCAGCGCCGCCGCGCCCGGCCGGCGCACGCCCGCCGTGGTGGTGACCAGATCCCGGAACATGCCCAGATAGGCGTCCAGATGGTCCATCTGTCCCGGGCGGAAGGGAAAGCCGGTGCCCACCAGGCTGTTGTCCAGCCGGGTACGCCCCGATACGCGGATGCGCCGCCCGTTGAGCATGGCGCCGCGGCCGCGAGTGGCGGTGAACTCGTCCTCGGTAATGGGGTTGTAGACCAGGGCGTGTTCCAGCCGGCCCTGGTAGGTCAGCGCCATGGAAATCGCGTACTGGGGAATGCCGTGGATGAAATTGGTGGTGCCGTCGAGCGGGTCGATGACCCATTGCCAGTCCGGGTTATCCCCCTCGGTGAGCCCGCTTTCCTCGCACAGCAGCGAATGATCCGGGTACGCGCGGCGCAGAACCTCGATGATGCGCTGTTCACTGGCGTGATCCACCTCGGTGACAAAGTCGTTGACGGCCTTGGTTTCCACCTTGAGCGCGGACAGATCCTCACTGGCTCGGCGGATGATGTCGCCGGCCGAGCGCGCCGCGCGCAGGGCGATGTTCAATTGCGGAGCCAGCATCTGCGTATCCCGAAATCTGCCAAGAACTGTGCCGTTTCCGAGGCACCGGCCTCGTTTGCGGGCGCGCAGTTTAGCAGAACAGCCGGTATGAATCGCCCTTTGTGAACGGAATGCGGGGACCACCGCATACCGGGGCGGGTGAGAGACAGGGTTTGGGCCTCTTTGCTACCATGCCCGCCTCTTCCTGCCCACCGGAACCGGCATGCTTGAGCGCATTCGCATTGTCATGGTCGAACCCAGCCACCCCGGCAACATCGGGGCGGCCGCGCGCGCCATGAAAACCATGGGGCTGTCCGATCTGTGTCTGGTGCGCCCGCGCGAATACCCCAGCGCAGAAGCCACGTCCCGCGCCAGCGGCGCCGGTGATGTGCTGGCGGAGGCCCGGGTCTGTGCGGATCTGGACGAGGCCGTGGGCGACGCCACCCTGGTGGCGGGCACCAGTGCCCGGCGGCGGCGTATTCCCTGGCCACGGATCACCGCGCGGCAGTTCAGCGGCGAACTGGCGCATCAGCCCGAGTCGGCACGTGTGGCGATTCTGTTCGGGCGCGAGAGCGCGGGCCTGACCAATGACGAACTGCACCGCTGTCATCTGCATGTGGCTCTGCCCACCAATCCGGAATACGGTGTGCTCAATGTAGCGGCGGCCGTGCAGCTGCTCGCCTATGAAGCCCGGCTGGGGGTGCTGGGCGACAGCCTGGCGGAAGCCGGTGCACGGCCCTTGCCGCACCGCATGCCCCTGCCGGAAATGGCCTGGGATGAGCCACCGGCGAGCAGCGAGGAAACGGAAGGCTTTCTGTCGCATCTCGAGCAGGTGATGGAGGCCTCCGGCTTCTTTCGCAGCGGGCAGGGCAATCAGGCCATGACGCGGCTGCGGCGCCTTTTTCTGCGCGCGCGGCCCGACCGCACGGAAATCAGTACCCTGCGCGGGGTGCTGGCCAATGTGGAGAAGAAGTTGCGCCGGGAGAAATCCGATGTTTGACCGAATTCGCGAGGATATCGCCTCCACCTTTGACCGGGATCCGGCGGCCCGGAACAGTCTGGAAGTGCTGCTGACCTATCCCGGACTCCATGCGGTGATCAGTCACCGCATCGCGCACTGGCTCTGGCACCGCAATTTCAAGCTGCTCGCGCGCTGGCAGTCCATGGTGGCGCGCTGGATTACCGGCATCGAGATTCATCCGGCGGCGGAGATCGGCCGGCGCTTTTTCATTGACCACGGCATGGGCGTGGTGATCGGCGAAACCGCCATTATCGGTGACGACTGCACCCTCTATCACGGCGTGACCCTGGGGGGGACCAGCTGGGAGCAGGGCAAGCGTCATCCCACCCTGAACAACAATGTGGTGGTGGGGGCCGGTGCCAAGCTGCTGGGCGGTTTCACGGTGGAAGAGGGTGCCCGCGTGGGCTCGAACGCCGTGGTCACCAAGAATGTGCCGGCAGGGGCCACTGTGGTGGGCATTCCCGGCAAGGTAGTCCCCAAACCGGACACCGAACAGGAGCGCCAGCGCAAGGCCATGGCGGAGAAGATCGGCTTCGAGGCCTATGGCGTGAGCGACATGCCCGACCCGGTGGCCGAGGCCATTCACGCCCTGCTGGACCACATGCAGGCCGTGGACGGCAAGATCGACACCATGTGCCAGGTCATGGAACGCCACGGCCTGGAAGGCTGCAGCGAGAAACTGCCCGAACTCGACGACGAGTCCTTCAATTCGGTGGGTGGAACAGAATAGGAGCTAGGCGCGAGGTTCGAGGCGCGAGACACAACATCCGCATTGACGCGGTTTCATGGCTTTAGACTCTGCCTCGCTCCTCGCTCCTCGCTCCTCGCTCCTCGATCGGCGCGGCCAATACTTGACCATTTTGGTCGGGCTTTGTACGCTGTGAAAGGTCACACTACTTGCAGGGTTTTGTCATGCGCCTGACCACCAAGGGACGCTATGCGGTAACCGCGATGCTGGATCTCGCCCTGAATGCCGAGCGGGGCCCGGTGTCGCTGGCGGATATTTCCGGACGCCAGGGCATTTCCATTTCCTATCTGGAGCAACTTTTCGCCAAGTTGCGTCGACACAAGCTTGTCACCAGTGTGCGGGGCCCGGGCGGCGGTTACCGACTGGGCGCGGACGCCGACGGCATCGATATTGCTGCGGTCATTGGTGCCGTGGACGAGTCCGTGGATGCCACGCGCTGTGGCGGCGAGGGCGACTGCCAGAAGGGTGAAACCTGCCTGACCCACCATCTGTGGATGGATCTGTCCGACCAGATCCAGGCCTTTCTGAGTGGTATCAGCCTTGGTGACCTGGTCGCGCGTGGCGATATCCAGTCCGTGGCGCAACGCCAGAAGGACCGGGAGCAGCGCCTGTCGGTCAGCACGCTGGATTCATGAGCCAGCCCATCTATCTTGATTATGCCGCTACCACGCCGGTGGAACCGGCCGTGGCAGAACGCATGGCCGGCTATCTCACGGCCGACGGCACCTTTGCCAATCCGGCGTCGCGGTCGCATCTTTACGGCTGGTTCGCCGAGGAGGCGGTGGAACAGGCCCGGGGCCAGGTGGCGGAGCTGATCGGCGCGGACCCGCGCGAAATCGTCTGGACCAGTGGCGCCACCGAGGCCGACAATCTGGCGCTCAAGGGCGTGGCGCGGGCGCTGCGTCATCACGGTCGTCATATCGTCACCTGCACCACCGAGCACAAGGCGGTGGTGGACCCCTGCCAGTGGCTCGAAGACGAGGGCTTCGAAATTACCTGGCTGGAACCGAATCCGGATGGTTCATTGCCCCCGGAGCGCGTGCGTTCGGTGCTGCGCGAGGACACCCTGCTGGTCTCGCTGATGCACGCGAACAACGAAACCGGCGTGATCCATGATATCGACGCGCTCGGCCGGGTCTGCCGTGAGGCGGGCGTGTTGTTCCATGTGGACGCCGCCCAGAGCCTGGGCAAGCTGCCCATTGATGTGTCGGCGTTGCCCGTGGATCTGATGTCGCTGTCCGCGCACAAGATCTATGGACCCAAGGGCGTGGGCGCGCTCTATGTGCGTCGCTCGCCGCAGGTGCGCCTGGAGCCCCAGATTCACGGTGGCGGGCACGAGCGCGGCCTGCGCTCGGGTACCCTGGCGCCGCACCAGGTGGTGGGCATGGGCGAGGCCCTGGCGCTGGCCGGTGAGCGCATGGATGAAGACTACCGGCATGTGGAGAAGCTGCGCGACCAGCTCCGTGAAAAACTTTCGGTTCTGGACGATATCCATGTCCACGGGGAGAGCGCCCCCCGACTGCCCGGGCACCTCAATGTGGCTTTCGCGGGCGTGGACGGGGAAATGCTGCTGACCGCCCTGAACCGGGTGGCGGTGTCGTCCGGCTCGGCCTGCACCTCGGCCACGGTGGAACCGTCCTATGTCCTGCGGGCCATGGGCGTTTCCGACGCGCTGGCGCACAGTTCCGTGCGTTTTTCCGTGGGGCGATTGACCACCCTGACGGACATCGAGGCGGCAGGGGATCACATCTGCGAAGTCGTCCAGCGCCTGCGGGCGGTACCCGCGTGACAGCCGGGTAAACGCCTCAGGCCGCGGCGGCCGCCTCGGCTTCCTGCTTGATCCGCGCGACCATGGCGCGCAGGCCATTGCCGCGCGACGGGAACAGATTCCGGATCAGATCCATCTGTTCGAAAAAGCCTTCCATGTCGTACTCAACAACTTTCTGCGGCGGCTGATTGTTGAGCGCAGACAGCACCAGTGCGGCCAGACCCTTGACGATCAGGCCATCGGAGTCCACGGCCAGACGCATGCGCTCGTCGGCGGCGTCGTAGCGTGCTTCCAGCCAGACATTGCTCTGACAGCCGTGCACATAATGCTCCGACGTCTTGAGCTCGTCCGGCAGCGGCGGGAGCTGCTTGCCCATGTCGATGATGTAGGCGTAGCGCTGTTCCCAGTCGTCCAGAAAGGACAGCGTGTCCACCACGTCCTCCGCCGTGATATCGGCACCGGCACCGAAGGGCACGCTGTTCATGTCAAAGGCTTGTTCGCCCATGCCTTGTCCTCGCTCCGCAGTTCTAGAAGAGTCCCAGCTCCACCAGGCCCTCGTCGCTGATCATCTCACGACTCCAGGGCGGGTCGAAGACCAGTTCCACTTCCACCTGGTCCACATTGGGCACCAGGGCCAGGCGGTCTTCCACGTCACCCACGAGCACGGGCCCCATGCCGCAGGTAGGCGCCGTCAGGGTCATGCGCACCTGGACCACATTCTCGCCGTCGCGTTCAATGACGTCACAGCCGTAGACCAGGCCCAGATCCACCACATTCACCGGGATTTCCGGGTCAAAGATGGTGCGCAGCACACGCCACAGATCCTCATCGCGCGGACGGCCGTCGTCGCGCGGCGGATCAAAGGAAAATGCCCGCGGCTCGCGGTTGATGGCATCCGCGTCCACGCCGTCGATGCGCATCATCTGACCGTCATAGATGACCGTAAAGGTGCCGCCCAGCGCCTGTTGCACATTCACGAAACTGCTTTCGGGAATCGTGGTCCGCCATCCGTCCGGCACGACCCGCGCGGGCACGTCGCGCTGCACTACCACGGTGTTGGCCTGTTCGGTCATCAGACACCCACCGAGAAACTCTCACCACAACCGCATTCCGCCTCGGCATTGGGATTGCGGAACTTGAAGAAGCTGTTGACACCTTCGGTGACCCAGTCGATCTCGGTACCGTTGAGCAGGGGCAGCGCCTCTTCCGAGACATAGACAGTCACGCCGCCGCTCACCTGGAAGGCGCGGTCGTGTTCAGCGGGCTGGGTGACATAGTCCATGATATACATATAGCCCGAGCAGCCCGAGGTGGTTATATCGAGCTTGAGCCCAACGGCGTCCGAGCTCGCAAGATGATCCCGCGCCTGCTGCGCCGCTTCTTCGGTCATGGTGATCCGGGCATTGGCCGGGGCAAAGGTTTCCACGCTCATATCGAACCTCCCGATTCGGGACTGCGCTTTCATTCCAGCATTGTACCGGACGGCATCCGTGCCGCGCCGTTCTACAAAAAGGTCTTGACTTTCTCGATGCCGTCAAAGAGGGCATCCACTTCGTCCCGGGTGTTGTATACCGAGAAGGCGGCACGCACGGTGCCGGGAATACCGTAACGCTCCATCAGCGGCATGCAGCAATGGTGCCCGGTGCGCACGGCCACGCCCTGCTGATCCAGCAGGGTGCCCACGTCACCCGGATGGGCGCCGTCGAGCAGAAAAGACAGCACCGAGGTTTTCATGGGGGCGTCGCCAATGATACGCAACCCCTCGGTGGCCCGCGCGCGTTCGGTGGCATAGCCCAGTACGTCCGCTTCATGGGCGGCCAGCGTCTTGCGGTCCTGATTGGTGAGCCAGTCCAGGGCCGCGCCCAGGCCGATGGCCCCGGCCGTGTTCGGGGTGCCCGCCTCGAACTTGAAGGGTAGTTCCGCCCAGGTACTGCGTTCGAAGCTGACCGTCTCGATCATCTCGCCGCCGCCCTGGTAAGGCGGCATCTGTTCCAGAAGCGCCTCGCGGCCGTAGAGCACGCCCATGCCGGTGGGGCCGAAGACCTTGTGCCCGGAAAAGGCGTAGAAGTCGCAGCCGAGTTTCTGCACGTCCACACCGAAATGCGCCACGGCCTGGGCGCCGTCCACCAGGGTGACCGCGCCGGCATCCTTTGCCTTGTGCACCATGTCCGCCACCGGGTTGACCGAGCCCAGGGCATTGGAGACATGGGTGAGGGCCACGATCCGGGTGCGTTCGTTCAGCAGTTCTTCAAAAGCGGCCAGGTCCACGCTGCCGTTGTCCAGCAGGGGCACCACGCGCAAGGTAGCGCCCGTGCGCTCGCAGGCGAACTGCCAGGGCACGATGTTGGAGTGGTGTTCCATGGCCGTAATCAGTATTTCGTCGCCTTCCCGAAGCTGTTCACGGCCGTAACACTGCGCCACCAGGTTGATGCTCTCGGTGGTTCCGCGCGTCCACAGGATTTCGTGCCGTTGCGCGTTGAGAAAATCCGCCACCGTCTGCCGGGCCTGTTCGAAGGCCTCGGTGGCTCGCCCGCTCAGTTCATGGGCGGCGCGGTGCACGTTGCTGTTCATCTCACGGTAATAATGATCCATCACCCGGAGCACGGCTTCGGGTTTCTGGGTTGTGGCGGCATTGTCCAGATAGACCAGAGGCCGGCCGTTCACCTGCTCGCGCAGGATGGGGAATTCGCCGCGCAGACGTTCAATGGTGGCCTGGATGTCCGGGTTCGCGCTCATTCCGCCTCCGTTACTTCGGAAGCCAGCCAGGGGCGCGCCCAGTCGGCAATGCTTTCATGGGGCAACGCCAGCAGCAGTTCGTTGATAAAGCCGATGCCCAGCATGCGCTGCGCCTCCGGCTCGGAAATGCCGCGCGAGCGCAGATAGAACAACTGCAAGGCGTCCATCTGCCCCACGGTAGTGCCATGGCTGCAGATCACGTCGTCGTTGTAGATCTCCAGCTCCGGTTTGGTGTCGATTTCCGCGCTGTTGGAAAGCAGCAGGTTGTTGTTGCTCAGATCAGCACTGCTGTCTTTCGCGCCCGGGTGAATATAGATACGGCCGTTGAAAACCAGGCGCGCCTTGTCGCCGGCCATGCCCTTGTAGACCTGGCGGCTGGTGCAATGCGGCGCACGGTGTTCGACACAGACCTGGTTGTCGGCGTGATTGGAGCCGCGGCCAATGAAGGCGCCGTTGAGTTCCAGTTCGGCGCCGGGTTCGTTTAGTTGTGCCTGAACTTCGTTGCGCCGCAACGTCGAACCGCTCATGAACTGCTCGCTGCGGATATGGCTGTCTTTCGCCAGCTGCAGGATCAGTGAGCCGATGTGCAGGCAGGCGGGCGCTTCGTGTTGCAGGCGATAGTGCATCACGCGGCTGGCCGGGGCGGACTCGATTTCGGTGACGGCATTGGTGAAGATTGGCCCGTTGCCGGCATATTCCTCGATCAGTGTAATCTCGCTTTGTTCGCCCGCTTCCAGGCGGATGCGCATGTCACAGCAGGCCGGTTCACCGCTTTCGCCGATATGCAGCACATGGATGGGTGATTCCAGCTGTGTTCTCGCAGCCACGCGCAGCAACAGGCCGTCTTCCAGGGCGGCGCCGTTGAGCCAGGCGAAGGGCGAAGCCGGCGCATCGCTAAGCCGCGCCTCGTGTTCGCCGTTCAGGCGCAGCACCTGTAGTCCTGCGGTGTCCGGCAGGGTGCTCAGCGCTTCATGGAAGTGGCCGTTGACGAAGACCAGACGTGCGAATCCCAGATCCGGGGGGACTTCCACCGGTTGTTGGGTCGGGGCCGGGGCCTTGAGGTGACCCGCTTCCAGTGCACGCAGCGAAGTGTACTTCCAGCGCTCGTGCTTGGGCCCCGGAAAGGGGGTATCCTCGAGCAAGGCACGGGCCTGTTGGCGCATGGGCCCCAGGGCGTCGTTCCCGCTGCGGGCATTCGCCCGGGCCAGTGCCTGGGCCTTGAGTTCGGTGGCCAGTTCGTTGGCGGTTGCCGGCGCTGTCATGCCGATTGCTCCTCGCCGTTGATCCAGCTGTAGCCCTTGCTCTCCAGTTCCTTCGCCAGTTCCTGATCGCCGGACTTGATGATGCGCCCGCCGGAAAGGACATGCACCTGGTCCGGTACGATATAGTCCAGCAGCCGTTGATAGTGGGTTACCAGCACAATGGCGCGGTTTTCATCGCGCATGCTGTTTACCCCCGCGGCCACGGTGCGCAGGGCGTCGATATCGAGGCCCGAGTCGGTTTCGTCCAGCAGCGCCAGCTTCGGTTCCAGCATCATGAGCTGCAGGATTTCGTTGCGCTTTTTCTCGCCGCCCGAGAAGCCTTCGTTGACGCCACGCTTGAGAAAGCTCTGATCCAGGTCCACCTGCTCGCAGGCGGCCCGTGCGCGACGCAGCAGCGTCACCGAATCCGGCGCCTCTTCGCCGCGGGCCTCGGCCATGGATTCCAGCGACGCCTTGAGAAACTCCAGGTTGCTCACGCCGGGAATTTCCACCGGGTACTGCATGGCCAGAAAGAGCCCGGCGCGGGCGCGTTCCTCGGGCTCCATGCCGGATAGGTCCCGGCCCTCGAAAGAGATGGTGCCGTCGGTGACCTCATAGTTGTCACGGCCGGCGAGCACATTGGTGAGCGTGCTCTTGCCGGAACCGTTCGGGCCCATGATGGCGTGGACTTCGCCCGCATTCACCTGGAGCGACAGACCCTTGAGAATTTCCTGGCCTTCGACAGTGGCGTGCAGATCCTGAATATCGAGCATGATGATGGTCCGGTATTGGCTGTGATCGGTGGTCGACTGAGTATACTCAGCCGACCGCGCCCTCGAGACTGACTTCCAGCAGCTGGCCCGCCTCCACGGCGAATTCCATGGGCAGCTCGCGGAAGACTTCCTTGCAGAAGCCGTTGACGATCATGGAGATGGCTTTTTCCTCGTCCAG
>CAJXLA010000071.1 GCA_913055795.1 uncultured Alcanivorax sp.
CGCGCCTCGCGCCTCGCGCCTCGCGCCTCGCGCCTCGCGCCTCGCGCCTCGCGCCTCGCGCCTCGCGCCTCGCGCCTAGCACCTAAAGAATCCCGGCATCCAATCCCGCCGCCATATACATCCCCAACTCCTCGGCCTGGTCCAGCCATTCTTCCTGCCAGGAGCCGTGGAAGAGCACGATCTGGTGCGACCAGGACCAGCTGAGGCCGGTGACAATGCTTTCCACTGCGCGGCGTGTGCCCGTGCCGTCCTGACCGGCGCGGATATAAAGTGCGCAGGGCAGGCCCTGTTTTTCCTCGATGACCGAGTAATAGGTGCGGTCGAAGAAATCCTTGAGCGCGCCACTCATATAGCCCAGGTTCTCGGTGGTGCCCATGAGGATGGCGTCGCAGGCGAGCACGTCGTCCGGGCCGGCTTCCAGCGGCGGCTTCCACACCGCCTCGACGTTCTCGATATCCTCGTTCGTGGCCCCGCGCAGGACCGCGTCCTTGAGCCTGTCCGTATTGGGCGAGGGATTATGGGCAACGATCAGCAAACGTTTCGCTTCCGACATGAGCGGGCGATCCTTTACAGCGGGACTTGTCGGAAAGCATGAGACTTTCAGCCGTCGCGTTCAATCAGCCAGTCGGCGATCTCGTGCCAGCTGGACGCGGGCGCCTGACTGCCCCCGAGAATGCCCATGTGTCCGCCGGGAACATCCAGGGTCCGGGTGTCGGTGCTCGCCACCTGTTCCAGCAAGCGTCCCGCGCAGTCGGCGGTGACAATGGTGTCGTTGCGGCCGATCACTTCCAGGATGGGGGTGCGGATCCGGTCCAGCCCGGCCTCGGCCCCGCGCATGGGCAGCTCGCCCCGGGCCAGCACATTCTTCACCCAGAGATAATGAATGATGTCCTGAATCACGCCCCCGGGATAGGCCACCATGTCGTCCAGGAAGGCGGCATTGGTGGCATGGTTGCGCACGAATTCCCGGTCGGCCAGGTTGCGGATCAGCTCCGCATAGCCGCGGGCTGTGCCCGCCGGATTGATCAGCTTGAACGCCAGGCTGTTCATCCAGCCGGGCGAACGGAAGGGCGTCTTGGGCATGCGCCGGACGTTCACGCCGGTGTACTTGCGCAGCAGTTTTACCCGCCGGGCCAGGCGCCGGTATTGTTTGCCCAGATCGCCGTTGCGGTGATAGTCACAGGGTGACCCCACCAGCACCAGGTTGGCGATATCGGGATCACTTGCTAGCGCTGTGTAGCAATAGCTGAACAAGGCACCGAAGCTCCAGCCGTGAAGCGATAGCCGCCGCGTACCGGCATGTTCACGGATGGTCTCCAGTTTTCGCGGCAGCCATTCGGCGAAATAGGTGGCCATGCGGGCGTCGTCGTGCTCGCGTCCCGGGCGGCCCCAGTCGATGAGATAAAGCTCGAAACCCTTCGCGCGCAGATACTTGACCAGCGAACGATCCGGGAAGAGGTCATAGAGCAGCATGTTGACCGCCAGCGGCGGCACGATGACCAGGGGGGTGCGCCGGACTTCGGTTGCCACCGGCACGGTCTCGCCGTCCACCTCGATCTGTTCTTCGGCCAGTGGCGGGTAGTAGCGCACCTGCACCAGGCCATCGTCGTCGATCACCTCGAAGGGGGTCTGGTCCGCTTGATTCAGCGTTTCGGGGCGGAGAAAGCGATCACGCGCATTGCGCACACTGGTGAACAGCTCCGGCATGCCTGGCCTCCCGGTGAAAAGGGGCGCCCATTCTAGGCAATGTGCCGGCAAATGCAGTCGCAGCCCCGACCGGCGTCCCCGGTTCCATGGTCAGCCGGTATCGTCGTCCAGGTATTTCAGCGGCAGCGCCCGCGAATCGAGCACCCGGCGCATGACGAAGCTGGAATGCACACCGCTGACGCCCTCGATGCGCGTGATCTTGTTGAGCAGGAACTGCTGGTAGCGGTCCATGTCCGGCACCACCACCTTGAGCATGTAGTCCGCCTCCTGACCGGTAATCAGGTAGCACTCCTGCACCTCGGGGTACTGCGCCACCTGATCCTCGAAGTTCTGGAAGCGCTCGGGGGTGTGGCGGTCCATGGCGATCTGCAGGATCACGGTCAGCGACAGGCCCAGCTTCTGCCGGTCGAGCATCACGGCCCGGTCCTCGATCATGCCCGCGTCCTCCAGTTTCTGGACCCGGCGCGAGCAGGGCGACGCGGACAGGCCCACGCGCTCGGCGAGCTGGAGATTGGTCAGGCTGCCGTCTTCCTGCAACGCGGCCAGGATCTTGCGGTCGAAACGGTCGAGTTTGTGCGGCGTCTGGCTTTTCAAAGCAATAAAATCCCGTTTTCAGGTTAAAAATGGCAATATATAACCCAATCATCCCGAATATAGCGAAATTAAGCAACCAAATTGCGGCGCCGGCCGCCTAGAATATGCATTGTGTTGGCGCACGGGCCAAAAGCCCGCGCACACGACGGCAGGCCGCTCCCTCAAAAGGGTCGAGCGGGCGAAGTCACTTCCGGCGCCCCGAACCGGGCCCGGACCCGAAACCATCAGGAGCAATCATGGCGTTCGATCATCGCAAATATCGTCCCTTCCCGCCGGTACACAAGACGGACCGGCGCTGGCCCGATCAGGTCATCGACCAGGCACCGGACTGGGCGGCCGTCGACCTGCGCGACGGCAACCAGGCGCTGGTCAATCCCATGACGGTGGCGCAGAAAAAGCGCTTCTTTCAGCTCCTGGTGGAACTGGGTTTCAAGGAAATCGAGGTGGGCTTTCCCGCCGCTTCGCAGATCGATTACGACTTCTGCCGGGAAATCATCGAACAGGATCTCGTGCCCGACGGTGTGGCCATCCAGGTGCTCACCCAGGCGCGCGAGGATCTCATTGAGCGCACCTTCGCGTCCCTGGAAGGGGCGAAGAAGGCCGTGGTCCATGTGTACAACTCCACCTCCCGCGTACAGCGCGAGCAGGTGTTCCGCATGGATCAGGCCGGCATTCGCGGCATTGCCGAAAACGGTGCGCAATGGGTCAAGGACTACGCCGCGCGCTATCCGGATACCGACTGGATCTTCCAGTACTCGCCGGAATCCTTCACCGGCACGGAACTGGACTATGCCGTGGAAGTGGTGGACGCGGTGACCGATATCTGGGAACCCGAAAAGGGCCAGAAGGTGATCATCAACCTGCCGGCCACGGTGGAAATGGCCACCCCCAATGTGTTCGCCGATTCCATTGAGTACGTAATCGACAACATCAAACGCCGCGAGCATCTGCGCATCAGTCTCCATACGCACAATGACCGCGGCTGTGCCGTGGCGGCGGCGGAACTCGGCACCATGGCCGGCGCCGACCGCATCGAGGGCACCTTGCTCGGCAACGGTGAGCGCACGGGCAACATGGACATTGTCACCATGGCCATGAATCTCTATTCCCAGGGCGTGGATCCGGAACTGGATCTGTCGCGCATGAAGGAGATCATCGCCACGGTGGAAGACATCACCGATATCGCCACGCATCCGCGTCATCCGTACGCGGGCGAGCTGGTGTTCACCGCCTTCTCGGGCAGTCACCAGGATGCCATCCGCAAGTGCCTGGCCCAGCGCGATGACAACGACGTCTGGGACGTGGCCTATCTGCCCATCGACCCGGGTGATCTGGGCCGGCGCTACGAGGAAGTGGTGCGCATCAATTCCCAGTCCGGCAAGGGCGGTGTGGCGCACGTGCTCGAGCGCGACTACGGCATTGCCGTGCCGCGGTGGTTGCAGACCGAGTTCGCCAAAGTGGTTCAGGCCCAGGCCGAGCGCGACGGTGGTGAACAGGATACGCACAGCATCCATGCGCTCTTCGACGAGCACTATCTGAACGTGCCCCTGAAATGGCGGCTCTATTCCTATGATCTGCACCGCACCGGCGACGGCGTCCAGGCCTATGTAAGCGTGGGCGAAAACCCGGACGAGCTGATGAAGTTCACCGGCTACGGCGCCGGTGCCGTTGAAGCCCTGGTGGGGGCACTGACGGATTACATCGGCGCGACCATCAAGGTGGAAGCCTTTGACGAGCACGCCATGACCGAAGGCACCGACGCCGAAGCCATGGCCTGCGCCCGGGTCCGCGTGGGCGAGCACGAGGAAGCCACGGTGGCACTCGCCGGCGACACCACCAGTGCCGCGCTGCAGACCGTACTCTCCGCCGTGGGCCGCGCCCGGGGCGCCGATGTGCAGCAGCAGGCCGCGTCATGACGCGGCAGTAGAAAGTTGAAAGTAGCAAGTGGCAAGAAATCAAGCGGGGCGCCCTTCGGCGCCCTTGCTTTTTTGCTACAGCGAACTTTGACAGGGAAGGCGGCCTGACCAGGCTCTGGTCGTCTTTCGTCTTTCGTCTTTCGTCTTTCGTCTTTCGTCTATTCTTCCATCATGAAATCCAGCACTTCCCGCATCATGCTGTTGGCCATGGGGAAGCGGTGGGTATCGGCGAGAATGGTCTCCGGGGACTGAACCCAGCCCTTGTCCTGCGGACCCGGATGACTTTCGCGACACATGCGCTGGGCGTCCTCCCAGGTGACTTCCAGGTGAAACTGCAACCCCAGCACGTGATCGCCGTGGATAAAGGCCTGGTTGGAGGTGAAATCCGTGGCGGCGAGCCGTTGCGCGCCTTCGGGCAGGGTGAAGGCCTCGCCGTGCCAGTGCAGCACCGAGGCGCCGTCGAAGAGCTTGCCCAGGGGATGATCCTGACCCTCGGGTGTTCCGGACAGCGACAACCACCCGATTTCCGGTTCACCGGCCTCGATGCGGGCGCCCAGTGCTTCCGCGATTAGCTGCGCGCCCAGACAGATGCCGATCAGGCCCTTGCCCGCTTCCAGCGCCTGGCGGATCAGCTGTTTTTCCGGAGGCAGCCATTCGTACTGATCCTCGTCGTGGACACTCATGGGCCCGCCCATGACGATCAGCCAGTCGAAATCCTCGACGGAGGGCAGTGCCTCGCCGTCATGCAGCCGGCTCTGCGCGAGCGAGCAACCTCGCTGACGTAGCCAGGCCTGGATACTGCCCAGGCCCTCGAAGGGCACATGAAAGAGCGCGTGTACGCGTTGATCCCGGGCCATGCTTCCCTCGCCGCCGACGGCTTCCGTGAATGTCAGCCAGTATCCTCCGGCGCGGGCAGCGGATCAATATGGAGGAGCTCGCAGCTGCGTTCATAAAGCCGCGCCGTGGCTACCGGCCGACGCGCCACGGGCCGAGAGCGTGCCGGACCGGCGTGATCAAAGTAGCGTGCCGTCACGCCGGCATACTGTTCATCCAGTGCCAGCGCCACCGGCAGCTCCGCCGCCTTTTTCGGCGAAATCAGCGTGGGTTTGATCAGGGTATTGAACAGCGGTTTGGGTACATGCCGGAAAATCCCCGTATCCACGCCGCCGGGATGCAGCGCATTGCTGGTGACCTTGTGTGGATTGATCCGGCGGCCCAGTTCGTTGGAGAACATCAGATTGGCCAGCTTGGACTGGCCATAGGCGTCCATGACCAGATAGGGAAACCGACCGCGCCAGGTCTTCGGGTTGATATGGCCCAGCCAGTGCGCCACGGACGACAGGTTCACCACCCGCGCCGGCGCGGCCGCCTCCAGCGACGGCAGCAGCAACTGGGTGAACAGGACATGCGCGAGATAGTTCACCCCGAACTGCATCTCGAAGCCGTCCTGTGTGAACTGCTGACGGGTGGGCACCACGCCGGCATTGTTGATCAGCACATCGATCCGCGGGAAACGGTCACGCACCACCTCGGCGCATTGACGCACATGATCCAGCGAGCCCAGATCCAATGACACCAGACTCACCTCGGCCGAGGGCATGTCGTTCTTGATGCTCGCCAGCGCCGCCTGGGCCTTGGTCTCGTCGCGGCAGGCGAGGATCACCGCCGCCCCGCGCGCGGTGAGTTGACGGGCCGTCTCGAATCCGATGCCGGAGTTGCCGCCTGTAATCAGAACCGTCTTGTGTGCCATCGATCACTCCCCTGGGCCTGGCAGGCTGTTGCACCCCTCGCGCACTCAGCGCGACCGGAAAGCCTGAATACCGAACGGGTGCTTCAACAGACTGCTAAAAGCAGTCTTGATAGCACAGCGTCGGCCTGCATGCGACCGGCATACTCGCTTTCGGCCTCACGAGCGCTTCAGGCGCCGCGTATCCGCGCGTCGATCAGCTCCGGTTCGCGCACGGCGGCCGGCATGGCTACGGCCACCATCCGGTCCGTACCCGACCCGTGCCCGTTGTTCGCCGTCCGGCCCAAGCCACGCTGATCAAAGGCGTGGACCGCGATGCCGCGCCGAGCGAACCCGGGCCCGAGACGGGCAAAGGCGGTATGGTAGTCGCGGAAGTTGTGCAATCCGACAATGTGCGCCCGGGTGGGGCCGTCCGGCGTCCAGCTGCGGCCCGGCAATTCGGTCGCCGGCACGGGCGCCCGGGGGATCGCCGCGGCACCCGTCGCCAGGACGGCCAACATGAAGGCGAATACAAGCTTCATAATGAACACCTGCAGTGCACGCCGCCCTCCGGTCGTGCCGAAGCGGTCGGCAAGGAGTTTTCATGGACATGTGGCAACCTTTCAACTTCCGGGGCGAGGACATTATGACCTTTCGCACCCTGGATCAGCTGATGGACACGCCCAAGGGTACCGCTTTTCGTACTTTCAAAGGGGTGCTGGATCAACTGGAAGAGGGCAATGATCACCTGCGTCTGGAATCCGGCCCGGACGCCGAGGCCATTGCCGAGCTCAAGGCGGCCGGGCGGATCTATCCCTCCAGCGTGAATGTGGTGCTGCTCCGGCGCCCGGCCGTGGCGATCATGTTCCCCGAACCGGATACCTAGCCAGGTTACTGCACCACGATGCTGCCCTTCATGCCGGCTTTCTCGTGACCGGGGATGGCGCAGAAGAAGCCCAGCTCACCGTTGTCCGGCGCGGTGACTTCCAGGGTGTCGCTCTTGCCCGACTGAATCGTTGCCGTTTTCGCATCCGTGTTGCGCAGATGAAGGTTGTGGCTCATGTTGCCCTGGTTGACCAGTTTCAGCCGGACCGTCTCGCCCGGCTCGACCTTGATTGTCGACGGCGTGAACTCGAATTCCTGGGCCGTGACTTCCACGGTGCGGACATCGCCGGCCAGGGCTTGCTGAGCGAACAGGCTCAGCGCCAGCGCCACGCTGCCCGCATGGAGCACTCGTTGCGCCTGGGAAAAAAGGGTACGCATAACAGACTCCCTTGATGGGTTGCTTCGGGACAGGGGAACAACGGGCACCGGGCGCGGGCCCGGTGCCCCTGCCGTTCACAGTTCACGGATATTGAGCTCGTCCTGTTCGAACATGATATGCAGGAAGGGTTGCTTCTTGCCATTGGGCAGTTCGAAGGCGGTGGGTACCGGGTCAAAGACCGGCCCCTTGCCGGGCACGCCCCGAATGGGTGGCATCATCAGGTGGGTGTGATGCTCCTGGTCGGCGATATGACGCTCATCCGGGCTTAGCGGCATGTCCTTGCTGAAGACCAGATTGTAGTTCTTGTCGCGGACCACCTTCGTGGTCATGAGATGCATGACGCGATGATCGTCCACCTTCTGGCCATTGATGAAGAGTGCACCCAGACCCCACCAGGCGCCGTAGGTATACTGCTTCGGCATCAACGGTGTACCCGTACCGGTCGCGCCATGGAGATAGTCCTTGGTGAAGACACCGCCCTGGGTCTGGTACCCCGGAAAGGGTGGTTTCACCACATGATCCAGCACCACCCGGTAGTTGTTGCCCGCCGGGTCGGTGAACTCCGCCTCGAACCGGGCCGTATCCGGCGTCTTGCCGGGCTTGCCGGGTGTGTCCTCGCTCACCACGTCCTTCATGACGGTCTCGAATTCGCCGTCGATGATCTGCGCCTTGTTGGAAAAGGCCGTGGGTTTCTTGAAGATGTAAGTACCGTCTTTCGTGACGCCCCGGGCTTTCTCGGGTGCGCCCACCATGAAGGGGACCTTCTTCAGCGTGCCCGGCACCGCCGGCGGCCCCTTGGCCTGTTTCGCCTGCTTGAGTTTCGGCTTGAACAGGCCTTTGGGGTTGTCGGGCGTACCGAAGACTTCCTCCTCCAGCTCGCGCGGGCCGGGCAGAACCCAGTACGTGATCCGGTCGGCCGGCTGTTCCACCTCGACCACCCGGAAAGGCTCCGCGTTATCGGCGTTGTTGCTCGAGCCCGCACCGCCGTTCGTGGACGAGCAGGCCGTCAGCGCCAGGCTTGCGCCGGCCAGCAGGCTGAGCGCCAGTCGTCCAGCTGACGCCGGACCTGATTGCGCTCGTGCTTGCCCTTGGTGACTTGGCATCGGTTGCATGAATAGCTCCCTGTCGTTGATTGGTTGTGAACAGCAAGACCTTTGGGTCGGGCAAAAATCTCGTTGACACCTGTCGTCCCGATGCCGGCGGTGGCAGCTGTGTTACAGCCGCAGGTGCGTGCGCCCGGGTTACACCTCGACGTTATAGCCCTTAGGCCAACTCGGTCTCAGCAGCCCCGGGGCAGAAGTCGGCCGGAGGCGTACGCTGGGAAGAACAGTCACGGAAGAGCCTGGAGGTTGATCATGCCGGTACGTCCCGTAAGTGAATTCCTGGATCAGCATGAGGTGCGCTATCACTGCTACAACCACCCACCCGCGCCCACGGCCCAGGAGATTGCGCATTACGCGCATATCTCCGGGCATGAACTGGCCAAGACGGTGATTCTCAAGGCGGACAACCGCTTCATCATGGCCGTACTGCCGGCGCACAAGTATGTGGATCTCGAAACCCTGCGTTCGACCCTCAAGGTCTCGAAGGTGGAGATGGCGGAAGAAGCCGAATTCCGCGGTCTCTTCCCCTGGTGTGAACCGGGCGGCGAACCACCGCTGGGTATTCTCTACGGGCTGGAGGTCTACATGGACGCCGGGCTCATGGACAACGAGACCATCGCCTTCAATGGCGGCACCCATACGGAAGTGGTCAAGATGGATACCAGCGAGTTCCGTTACCTGGCGCATCCGAAGGTGTCGCGTTTCGCCGTGCGAGGATAAGAACGAAGGCGCGAGGCGCGAGGAGCGAGGAGCGAGAAGCAGGGTTACGGTTTCCGTTTCCCGCGGAGCGTCACAATCTCCAGTCGTTGCCGCGAAACCGGACCTGCTTGTCGCCCTTGTAAAACCGGGCGGCCCAGGTGGCAAAACGAATATAACGCATCCGCGCCTCCGGTGTGGGCGCCATAAAACGCTCTTGGACTGTCAGCCGCTGCCCTTTCCGTGGCCCTTTCGCCAGCCGCTTGAGATCCTCGCGTTCAGTCACTCGAGCCATGCCAGCCATGCTATGATGCAGCCGGCCCCGCCGGGGCAATAGATCCGTCCGCATGTGTTTCGAGTCAGTTCATCATGAATTCGCCTCTGGAAAGCCTGGAACAGCTTCAACCCCGTAATCTTCTCAACTTTGCCAGGCCCCTGCGCCGCCTGATTCGCGGCAAACTCTGGCTGCAGGTACTGGTGGGCATGGTGCTGGGCGTGGCCGCGGGATTGATGCTCAGTCCCGAAGCGGGCTGGTTCCGCGAACCCACCGCCCGCGCCATTGGCGAGTGGATCGCGCTGCCCGGTCATCTGTTTCTCGCCTTTATCCAGATGATCGTGGTGCCGCTGATCCTGGCCTCGATTGTTCAGGGGATCGCCGGCGCCACCGACATTCAGCAGCTCAAACGCACCGGCGTCGGCATCGGGATCTACTTTCTTATTGCCGTGGTGGTTGCCGCCGTTCTCGGCATCGGCGTGGCCCTGGTGCTGCGTCCGGGCGATTTTGTCGATGCCAGTGCCCTGCTGGCGTCGACGGGTGACGCCCAACTGCCGGAGGCCGCCGCCGAACTGGCGGCCGGCGGCGACGGTGTGGCGTTGAGCGAACTGCCGGGCATGATTACCGGTGTGCTCCCCACCAACCCCATGGGCGCTATCGCCCGGGGCGACATGCTCCAGATCGTGATCTTCGCTGTAGTGCTGGGCCTGGGCCTCATTTCGCTGCCGCCGCGTTCGGCGAAACCGCTGCTGGATTTGTTCGAAGCCGTGCAGGCCGTGTGCATGGCTGTGGTGGGCGCGGTCATGACGTTCGCGCCCGTGGCCGTCTTCGGACTGCTGGCCCAGGCCATGATCAAGACCGGCCCTTCCGTACTCGCCGGGCTCGGCATCTATGCCGGGGCGGTGGTGCTGGGCATGGCGCTGCTGCTGGTGGTTTATCTGATCCTTGTGGCGGTCGTCGCGCGGCGGAATCCGTTGCGGTTTTTTGTGGGCATTCGTGAGCCTTTCCTGCTGGCGTTTTCCACCAACAGCTCCGCCGCCACCATGCCGATCACCGCCAGGAGTGCCTCCGGGCTGGGCATACGCCCGTCCATTGCGCAATTCGTGGTGCCCCTGGGGGCCACCGTAAACATGAGCGGGACCGCCCTCTATCAGGGCCTGGCGACGCTGTTCATGGCGCAGATGTTCCAGATGGAGCTGCCGCTGAGCGCCCTGGTGGCGCTGGTGGCCACGGCCCTGGGCGCGTCCATCGGCACGCCCGCCGTGCCCGGCGTGGGCATTGTGGTGCTGGCCACGGTGCTGACCAGCGCCGGTGTGCCTCTGTCCGGGCTGGCGCTCATCATCGGACTGGACCAGGTGCTGGAGCGCTTCCGCACCAGCCTGAACGTGACCGGGGATCTGGTGGGTTGCGCCATCATGGAACGCTTCTCGCCGGCCGAACTCAGCGGCACGGATCGCCCCGAGAGCCCGGAAGAGCCTCATGCCTGAGCGGGGGGACAGGCGACCATGCGCATCATCCTCAGCCGCAAGGGCTTCGATACGGCCGCCGGCGGATGTCCCAGCCCGGTCTTTCCCGATGGCTCCTTGCTGGCCCTGCCCATTCCGGATCCACGCTCGACGATTCCCTACAGCGCCATCCGCTGGCGCGGGTTGAACCTGGGTACACTGGTGACGGAACTCACCGGTAATCCGGCCATGGCAAACCAAGGCGCCCATCTGGACCCGGACCTGATCCGCGAAAGCTATTTACGCCAACCGGACTGGCGGCCCCTGCTGGGTCAAACCGGTGCCGCCCAAAGTCATTTGCGCAATCAGGGCGTCGACGTGGGGGATCTCTTTCTCTTCTTCGGGCTCTTCCGCGAGGTCATGCGCACCGAAGAGGGCTGGCGCTTCGTTTCCGAAGCCCGGCCCTTCCATGCGCTCTGGGGCTGGTTGCAGATCGGTGCAATGCACAAAGTGGATGAACTGGCAGACAACGAGCTCGCCTGGGCTCGCTATCATCCCCATTTCCGCATGGAAGCCGACCCGCGCAATACGCTTTATGTAGCGCGCAAAAACATTCAGCTCAACGGCAAGACCGGAAAGACACCTGCCGCCGGCGTTTTCCCCACCCTGACGGAGCGCCTGCGGCTGACAGCGCCGGACGCAAGTTCGCCCACCCGGTGGCTGCTGCCGTCCTTTTTCTATCCGAAGAAGGGCCGTCCACCTCTCAGCTATCACCACAAGCGTCAGCGCTGGCAACAGACCCGCAAGGGCTGTCGACTGCAGGCCGTGGCACGGGGGCAGGAGTTTGTCCTGGATGGAAATGCCTACCCGGAAGCCGGGGACTGGCTGCTTGATTTGCTTGCGGGGTAATGTCACCCGCAGGATCAATCGGATTGCTGGTGGTTCTTTCAGGCTGCCTGTGCCACCCAGCCGTCTTCCGATTCTTCCAGTTCTATGGCTTTCTTCTCGTAAAGCTCGCGGTTGATCCGGCTTATGCGCTCCAGCAGTTCATGCACGGTGCCGTCTCCCTGAACCTTTTCGGCATAGAGCGTTCGCAGCATCCGGTCCGCCGGGCCCGGAATGGCATTGCGGCCATTTTCCCAGTTACGAACCGAGGATTCGTTCACGTCGAGCAGATGAGCAAGATTAGCCTGGGGCAAATCCATTTCCTTGCGCAAAAAACGGATTTCTTCCGGGTTCAGATGGTCGGGATTATTCCGGATCATATGCAATCCGATAGCCCGGTGCAGACCTTCCACATCGTGAATACTCACGGCCTTGCCGTAGGGCGTATCGATCTCCTCGTAGCCGTTGCGCAAATGGACATTGCTCAGTCCGCAACTCGTATAATGAAACATGAACACTGCCTCCCTCGCGTCAGCGCCAGGTGGTTACGATAATGGCGTAGTTGCCACGGCTCTCCCGCCAGTCCAGCGCCGCAACCACGGCGATCACATCATCGGCCGAAGCGGCGTTCATGCTCAGCTTCCAGCTGCCGTTGCTGTCCCGATAGGGGCCTTCGGTGATACGGCCGTGTGTGAGACAGCGCAAGACCTGTGTGCGCGTAATGCCACGTTCTGTCATCCGCGCCTCGGCATGATGTGTGAAGAACACATTGGCGCTGTCCTTTGCGATTTCCGCCACGACTGCTCGGGCCGTGGCCTCATCCAGATCCCTGTGCAGAACGCTCCTGCGCACTGAGAACCTCCATGTCGTATTTACCGTTAAATATTAACGGTTGCCGAAGAGACCGTCAATTGCGTTGCCGGGCGCAATCCAGCCAGGCAACAGTACCCACGAATCTGAATCTCCTGTTTTAATACGGCCTTTCCGCCGGGCCGTGGCGGCCCGGGTTGATCCGGAACAACAGGGGAAAGACGCTATGCCGGCATCGGCACAGGGGGTTCTGGGCCTCGTCGTTTTCGTGATCTTCAGCTGGCTCATCAGCGAGCAGCGCCGGGCCGTCAACTGGCGCACGCCCGTGGTGGGCGTGGCGGTGCAGCTGCTGCTCGCACTGGCGCTCATCAAGCTGCCCGCCGCCCGGGCGCTCTTCGAAGCGCTCAATGACGCCATCCTGGCGCTGGACCAGGCGACCAAGGCCGGCACCGGCTTCGTCTTCGGCTATCTCGGCGGCGATGAGCCGCCCTTCGAGGTGACCAACCCGGGCCAGCTCTATATCCTCGCCTTCCGGGGCCTGCCGCTAGTGCTGGTGATCAGTGCCCTGTCCTCGCTGCTCATCTACTGGCGCGTACTGCCCCGGATCGTGCAGGGCTTTGCCTGGCTGTTCCGCAAGACCCTGGGCATGGGCGGGGCCCTGAGTCTGGGCGTGGCCGGCAACATCTTCGTGGGCATGGTGGAATCGCCCCTGCTGATCCGCTCCTGGCTGGAACGCCTCAGCCGCAGCGAACTCTTCACCCTCATGGCCTGCGGCATGGCCACCATCGCCGGCACCATGATGGCGCTCTACGCCACCGTGCTCGGCGGCGTGCTGGACAACGCCATGGGCCATATCCTCACCGCCTCGGTGATCAGCGCCCCGGCGGCGGTCACGGTCGCGCGCATCATGGTCCCGGAAACCGGTGAACCCACGGATGGGGACTGGCAACCCGAGCGCGGCGCCAGCAGCGCCATGGACGCCATCACCCGGGGCACACTCTCCGGCCTGGAGCTGTTGCTCAACATCATCGCCATGCTGATCGTACTCATCGCCCTCGTGCATGTCGTCAACGCCGTGCTGGGGCTCTTCCCCGCCGTGGCCGGCGAGCCCATTACCCTGGAGCGCATCCTCGGCCTCGTCATGGCCCCGGTGACCTGGCTCATGGGCGTGGCCTGGAGCGAGGCCGTCACCGCCGGCGAACTCATGGGCATCAAGGTGGTGATCAACGAACTCGTGGCCTATGTCCGCCTGAGCGAACTCGCGCCGGACGCGCTCAGCGCCCGGAGCGAGCTCATCATGACCTATGCCATGTGCGGCTTCGCCAACTTCGGCTCCCTCGGGATCATGATCGGCGGCCTGGGCAGCCTGGTCCCGAACCGCCGGGACGAAGTGATCGGCCTGGGCCTGAAATCCATTCTGGCCGGGGTGATTGCGACCTGTATGACGGGGGCGGTGGTGGGGTTGG
>CAJXLA010000072.1 GCA_913055795.1 uncultured Alcanivorax sp.
AAAATGCTCTTCCAGCCCAAGAAGGGACGTGTACTGGGCTGGCGCGGACTGGTGCCGCAGAACAAGGCCAATATTGCGTCAAGTCTCGCCGACAGCGTCCAGACGCAACTGCTTGCCCCGGAAATCCTGCTGATTTACATCAATGAACGGGATCTTCTGGGCAAGGGGATTGATTATCTCAGTGAATGGGTGGACGACAGCCTTCAGGACGAGCAGATCCAGGCGATGATCACCAACCGCAGTATCACCTTTCTGAAAACCCGGGGCCCGGATCTGCTCACCAGCGCCTTTGAGTTCTCGGAAACCCGGCTCAAGGATCTCGCCCGGGACCCGGACACCATTGAAAAGGTCTGGCGCGATCTGCGTACCCGATTGCTCGCCTATCTCGACAATGTTGAAAACCGGCGTATTGCCGCCGAATACCTCAAGCGCATTCTGCTGGAAGAAGTCCCCGAGCTTGCTCAGACCCTGAACGGTGCGCTGGAAGAATACTTGCGGCGCAAGCGCGGCATGGGCTCCATCGGACTGAGCGTCAAACGCATTGCTTCCTTTGACAAGGAAGCCATCCAGGATTTGCTCGAACGCTTCGTCAACGATCCGGATGCGAGCGAACAGATGCTGGGCATGGTGGATGTGCTACTCGAGCGTCTGCGTGTTTATCTGGAGAGCCGGGAGACGCGCGAACTGGTGCAATCGCGTGTGGAGAACTGGGTAGCGCGCGCGAGCGACAACGCACGCGAAACCCTGCTGCCCGAGCTAATCGAGCGCCTGGAAGTCTGGCTCGACGATGAGCGAAACTGGTATCGCATCGAGCAATACACCACGGATGCCCTGAAATGGGCCCGGCAACGCCTGATTGTCTATGCCCGTTCACCCGAAGGTCAGACCTTGCTGAAGAAACAGCTCGAACGTTTGGTGCTCAAACTCAATGTCACTCAGCTGGTGGAAGAGCAGGTCATGAACCTGGACACCGATGAACTGGAAAAGATGATTCTGGACAACACCGGCGGCAACCTGGTGGCCATTCAGGTGCTGGGGGGATCGCTGGGCATGGTGGCCGGCCTGATCCAGGTGCATATCGGTTTCGCCGTGCCCGTGTTCGTTCTGATTGCGCTGGTCTGGCTGGACGCCTACCGCAACCGGCTGCGCCATCCGGCCTGACGCGCAATTTGTTACGTGATCCGGCCGCGCTTTAGCAGCCTGTTGACTGACAGCGACTGTACGGCGGCGTTATAATTGCCCCGCTTTTTACACGAAACCCGGGGGACCTACCAGCATGTGGGAACTGATCAGCGCGGCACGCCGGCGCAAGCAACCGCCCACCCACGCCCTGCTGGATACCGTATCCATGGAATTCCGGGTCGGGTTGTTCGATCTGGACCTGAACCTGCACCTGAATAACGCCAAGTACTTGAAATTCATGGACCGCTGCCGACTGGAGCACTCGGTGTGCACCGGCTTGCTGGATCAGATGATCCGGGCGCGCTGCAACGCGGTGGTGGCCAATACGGAAATCAGCTTCGTGCGTGAAATCCGGCCCTATCAGCACTTCGAGGTACAGACCCGGATTCTGGGCTGGGATGACAAATACATGTACTACGATCAGCGTTTCCTGTCCCAGGAAAAGCTCCATACCCATGCGCTGGTGCGCGTGGTCAATCTCTATGGCGGCAAGGCCATCAGCCCCCAGGCCATGCAAGAGATTACCGGGCTGAACAAGACGTCTCCCGCCTTGCCCGAATACGTGGAACAGTGGAAAGCCCTGCTCAAGGCCAAGCGCCGCTTCACCGAACATGATCCGGAACGTCTGACCCGGAAGGAATAGTCGTGGCAAGGCCTGCCGGAGCCTCTCCCTGTCTCTGGGCCCTTGCTACTTGCCTCTTGTCACTGCCTATTCGGGTGTATCCGGCGAGTACGTATAGAACGGCGCCCAGCGTGGCTCCTGATAGCCGCCACCGCCGTAGTAAAGGCCGGCTTCATCCAGTTTCAGATGCTTGATTTCGCGCCGGGCGAAATTCGCCGGCACCTGCTGCAAGGGCCCGGCCTGCATGTAATCCGAGGGATTGCTTACCACTTCGCTCAGATTGACCGGCTCGGTCTCGGAATAGCGCAGGTAGTATTCGCGACCGCCGTTCACTTCCAGCGGCATCTCGAAGATGGTCTTGAGAAAGAGAACCCCCAGCGGCCGGCGCGCGTAGAACTCATAGCGGCCGCCATGCAGTTCCAGCCAGGTATAGGCGCCGCTCTTGAGGCCAAAGAGCTTCTGCCCGTCGATGAAAAAGGTGGGGGCCTGGATTTCCTCATAGCCCCAGCGCGTGCCCGGCCGGTAGATATAGACCATGGCATTCCGGGGATCCAGGGTTTCCATGGACTCGAAGGTTTCGCCCTCCACCGCCTGAATAAAGGCGCCCGGCGTGTCCGGCACCGTCATGTTGATTCCACATCCGGCCAGCATCAAGGCAAGCACGGCGCACAGGAGTATTCGCATCGTTATTATTCTCCGACTCCCTGTTGTCCCGGCTTCAGGCCCCGCACAGTCCCCCGGAAAGGACCTGAACCAGGTCAATACTATGGCCGATTTGCCCGCCCCCCTCAAGTCATGGGTTCCGGGGGACGGGCTCAACTGTAAGCGAGTGCTTACAACAGCCGATTCGGCCACCTGCGGGCCCGCCGAACGCGCCCACGCCTCTGCCCGGAATCTGGCCCCTGGAGCGACTCGTGGCACCAGGCTGGCGCGCCTTCCCGCCGCCGCGGTCCCGTTGACCGGCGCCGAGTCCACGGCACGCGGATGCCGGCGGCCCCACGCCTGCAGGCACGGCCCTTGCGAGCAGGCGGGCAGCTTACCCTGAGTACGCGGGTCCGTTATGGCACGCACAAGGCTGGTGGTGATCGGCAATGGCATGGGGGGCATCGTTTGCTGGAACAGCTGGTCGAGCAAGAGCGCCCCGGCAATTTGACGGTCACTGTCATCGGTAAGGAATCCCACATCGCCGATGACCGGGTTCATCTGTCGGAAGTTTTCCAGGGCTCCGGCGCCGGAGAGCGGGCTCTGTCCACGCAGCAACAGCACGCGGACTGGGGCTTTGACCCGCGCCTGAACAGGGCGCGGAAACGACATCCTCTAGCAGGCTGTTGGAAAACCCTTTGCGCGCTCAGGCTTCCAGGCTGGTGCGCAATCGAGGCGGCCTTTTGAAGGCGGGGCCCGGTCCCGTCGAAAAAGGGCAACGATGAGTGGGAGGAGAGCCCCGCCCCGACTGTGCCCGATCAAAGTCCTGTCCCCTCAACGTCAACATCGGCGCGGGGACGCGCCTCCCACACCGCAGGTACACCACAGAGCCCACCTTGGGAGGGGCGTACCGCCCGAGCCCATGATTCGCTTCTGTGCCCCCTGCTGATCCCGCCGGGCCTCCCGTTTTGCCGCGATTGCCTTTAGAGTAGTTCCTCCGGCACGGCGGCCCACGCGCATCGGGGGAGAACACCATGAACGACCGCGCCTCCCTCCGGGAGCGATGGCGTCAAATCATCTTCGGCACGGACACGCGCGCCGGTGTCGTCTTCGATCAGCTCCTGATTGCCACCATCCTGACCAGTGTCGCCGCCGTCATGCTGGACAGCATCACGAGCGTCCACGCCCGCTTCGGCCATGAACTCTATGTGCTGGAATGGGGCTTCACCCTGGTATTCACCGTCGAATACCTGATCCGGCTCTGGGTCAGTGAATTCCCGCGCCGCTATGCCCGCAGCTTCTTCGGCGTCGTGGATCTGCTCTCCATCCTGCCCACCTGGCTGAGCCTGATCCTGCCCGGAACCCAGTATCTGCTCACCATACGAGTGTTGCGCGTATTACGTGTCTTCCGTGTGCTCAAGCTGCTGCAGTTCATGAACGAATCCCGGGAGCTGGGCGCAGCACTGCTGCGCGCCCGCCGCAAGATCGGCATCTTCATCTTTACCGTGCTCGTGCTCATGGTGCTCTTCGGCAGCCTTATGTACGTCATCGAAGGTCCGGCCAACGGCTTCGACAATATACCGCGCTCCATCTACTGGGCCGTGGTCACCATCACCACCGTGGGCTATGGCGACATCATCCCCCAGACCCCCATCGGCCAGACCATCGCCACCCTGGCCATGATCACCGGCTACGCCATCATCGCCGTGCCCACCGGCATTGTCTCCGCGGAAATGTCCGCGACCGCCGTGCGCAGGCGCTTCGGCCGCGAATGTCCGAGTTGCCATCTACACGAACACGACCCGGACGCGCGCTTCTGCAAACGCTGCGGCGATGAATTGCCGCCTATTCCGGGCAGCGAAGAGTGATCCGCCGGCCCCGGACTGTGCGCGGTGTACAGAACCGGCTCAATACAAAGGGGCCAGAAGCTGACGCCGGGGACCGTCGCCCATCAGAGCCAGGCTGCGAGCGATCCGACGGCGGCCATCTTTCCGCTCCGAGCTTTTCGAGCGCGGCCCTGACAGGCTGTTGAACCAACTGGTACATGATCGCCGCCTGTACAGATGTTTTCAGGGACAGACGTTAAAACGCCGTGACCAGGGACCGCTCGAACTCCGCAGCGGTCGTCATCAGCCGCCGCAGCTGGCCCCGCCCAGTACACAGAACTGCGCGCAGTGCGGATGGTTTAGAGGCACGTCCTGGAAACTCTCTTTCAGGGTTCGGCCCAGCTCGAACTCCGGTTCGTAGGGCAACAGGGTACAGGGCACCACCGCAGGATGATCGGCGCCCTTGCGCTTGATCACCATGCGCGAGGAGGCGCACATCTGGGCATCCGGGCTCACGCCGAGCTTGCTCCAGCAGCCGGTGGTGATCTCGGGGACATCCTGCTGGCCCATTTCCGGAAAGAGCACCACCTTGCTCTTGTTCCAGGCGTCCACGTCAATGTGCTCGCGCCGGAAGAAGGCCTCATAGCCGCGGCGCATCTCATCTTCCGTCTCGTTCGAGAAGAGCCGCCCGGCGATATCAATGGTGAAACCGTTTTCGCTCAGCCAGTGCAGACCGTGCACCGCCGGCGCCCAGGACTTCGGCCCACGTTCCTGTTCGTGAACGTCCTGACTGTAGTGGTCAATGGATACGCGGACGGTCAGCTGCTCACCGAAGCGCTGCTGAAGATCGAGCAGTGCCGTGCTCACCTTCATCATGGGCTTCATGGCATTGGTGAGCATGAGCACTTCATGGCCCCGGCTGAGCGCGTCTTCCAGCATCGGGATCATGTCCGGGTTCATGAAGGGTTCGCCGCCGGTATAGGCGATAGTGTGCGTACCCAAGCCCTCACGCTCGATTTCGTCCAGGTAGTCGGCGTGCTCGGCGCGGCTGATATAAACCAGACTATCGTTGCTGGGCGAGGATTCGATATAGCAGTTCTCGCAGGCCAGGTTGCACAGGGTGCCCGTGCAGAACCACAACGTCTCCAGCTGGTTCAGCCGGACACTGGCGCGCGGCTCGCCGGTCGCCGTGGTCCAGGGGTCACGGAACTTGGCCGGATCCAGAAGCTTGACGGGTTTTTCGATCGTTTCGTCCATTGCGTTTTGTCTTTTGCCGGCATATGTCGGCGGCCTGACCGCCCTCGCCTCATGGATGCGCGGCTCCCGAATTTGTTACAGCCAGCCTACCAAACCCACCTTGTGTCCACGTGAAGATCGCGGGGAAAGCGAAGGTTCCAGGCGCTGATCCGCCTTCCACGGGAAAGGCGGAGAGCGCAACGGAACGCCAATAGTCACCACGGAGAACACAGAGCCGAGCTTTTGATATTTGTGAGCTCTTTAGTAAATGCCCGCACAAGGCACTACTCGGGCGGGCTTCACGTTCAGCGCCCGCTCTCCAGAGAGGGTCTTGAAGCACTATCGCCGTCTCGCTCTCGCTGCCGGCCCCGGAGAGGTTCCAGACCCACACGGACTGGACCCGGCGAACGGATACGTGAAACAATAACGATAATGATTATCATGTAGATAAGACCGGCTCCCGGAGGCCACCTTTTCCTGAATCGGATACGACGCCATGGATTACCCCGCGAGCATCAGGCTACAGGGCCTTTACCGCGAGCACAGGGACTGGCTCCGGAGAGTTATCTTCAGGCGCACCGGCTGTCCGGAAAAAGCGGCCGATCTGACCCAGGACGTCTTCCTTCGCCTGTTGTCAAGGGATGCGACGCCGCATTTGAAGGAACCCCGTGCCTATCTCGCGCGAATCGCCCACGGTTTGATGGTGGATGACTGGCGACGGCGGGACCTGGAGCAGGCCTGGCGTGAATCCGTGGAAGGCCTGTCGGAGCAGGAGGCACCCTCGCCGGAAGACCGGGTGTCCGTAATGGACGCGCTGGCACGCATCGACGCCTTGCTCGAAGGCCTCAAACCACGGGCACGCCACGTGTTGCTCTGCTCTCGGCTGGAGGGCAAGGGGCATGCCTGTATCGCCCGTGAACTGGGTGTCTCCCTGAGTACTGTCGAAAAGGATATGGCTCTGGCCCTGCGGCACTGTCATGATGTGCTGATCGACTGACCCGCCACCTCGGCCAGGTTCATGAGTACATCCGAAAAGTACGACAGCATCCCGGACACGGTGCTTGACCGTGCATTCGAGTGGGCGGTCCGGCTGAGCTCGGGCGAAGCGGACGAGGCCGACCGAGAGGCATTCGAGGCCTGGCTGGCCCGGGACCCGGTGCACGCCCAGGCGTGGGCGCGCGTGCAGGCGGTGGAGCAAGAGTTCCGGGAAACGGCCGGCCCGGTCGGTGCCGCCGGCCGTCATGCCCTGGAAAGGCTGAACCGGCGCCGGCGGCGTCGGCGCCTGCTGGCAACTGGTTCCGCGGGTACCCTACTGATGCTCATGGCTGGCATTGTTCTGGACGGAACCGGCCGGCTCCCCGGCTCACACGACTACAGCACGGATGTGGGCGAAAAACAGGTGGTCGAGCTGGAGGATGAAACGCGGATTCACCTCAAGGGCGAAACCCGCCTCGATATCGAATCCAGGCCCGAGCATCATCGGCTGCAACTGCGCGCGGGCACCATCCTGGTCCAGACCGGTGCGAACGCCCGGGTACCGCTTGTAAGCACAGCCCACAGCCAGTTCAGGCCCTTGGGAACACGCTTTGTCGTCGAGTACGCGCAAGACAAGACGGAGCTGGCAGTTCTGGAAGGTGTGGTTGCCCTTGAGCCGCGGGCCGGCGGCCAGAGACGCGAGGCCCGGGCCGGCGAACGATGGCGCACCACGGCTGACGACAGCCAACGCCTGTCCCGCGCCCGATTCCGTCCCGGCGCCTGGGCCGAGGGTCTGCTGGACGTGCGCAACGCACGCCTGGACGAGGTACTGGAGCGGCTGGAGCGCCACCGCATCGGCTGGCTGACTCATGCCGACGACATCGGCTCCCTGCGCGTTACCGGCGTCTTCCACCTAGACGACACCGAGACAGCACTACGGGCGCTGGAGCGATCCCTGCCCGTGCGCATCGAGCGCACCACGGACTACTGGATCCGGCTCGAGCCTGACCGGGGCTGAAAAACCGGATCCGAAGCGACGAACCGTTACGGTCCAACGCCCTTTCATTCGGCAAGGGAGATAGACACTGCCGAAAAAGGGGATAATCGTAATGAAACCTTTCCGCATTGCTGGAACCTTGCGGGCCCTGCGCAGGTGCGCGCTGCTGGTCGCCGCTCTGACACTGATAAGCGCACCGACACTGCACGCGCAATCCGGCAACGCGCCCGGAAACCAAACCCGGGATTTCCAGATCCCGGCGGGCGAGCTCTCCGAGGCACTGAGCGCAGTCGCGCGCCAGAGCGGCCTCACCCTGTCGCTGGATCCAAAGTTGGTGGCCAGTGAAACCACCGAGGGCCTGGACAGCCGCCTGAGCGTGCGCGCCGCGCTTTCCCGGCTGCTGGCGGACACGGGACTGCGCTACGAACTCGACAACGGCACCCTGACGCTGGCGAAGTCCTCTGCAGACAATGGCCCCACGGAAATGGCGCCACTGACCATTGAAGCGGTCCCCCAGGCCAGCCGGTATGGACGCGATGGCCGTTATCAGCCCTTCGATAGCTCCTTTGTTACCGGCGGCAGCCGCACCCCGCTGGTCGAGGTGCCCTTTTCGGCCACGGTCATTGACGAAGACTTCCTGCGCGACAATGCCGGCCAGCGCCTGGACCGGGTAGCGCCCTATGTAGCCGGTGTACAAACCGGCAATCAGTCCAACAACAGCTCCCAGGTGTTCCAGTCACGCGGCTTTCAGCTGGGACGGGACAGCATCCTGATCAATGGCACGCGCCAGGCGGATGCGTTCGCCATTACGCCCGAGGAACTGGTGAGCCGGGTGGATTTCTACCGCGGTCCCTCCTCCATTCTCAACGGCGCCACCCCGCCCGGCGGCGCCGCGAACATCGTGACCAAGAAACCCATGCCCGAGTCCTTTACGCGGGTCGAGGCAAACGTGAGCCAGCATGATGAACGCAAGCTCGCCGCGGACTACAACAGTGGCCAGCAGCAGCTGCTGGGGTTGCCCGCCTCCTTCCGGGTCAATGTGATGGGCGAGGACTCCGGGAGCTTCCGCGACCACGTCGAACGCGATAACTATGCCCTGGCGCCGGTAACCACGCTGCAATTCGGCGAGCGGACCACGCTCACGCTGGAAGCGAATTTCATTGACTGGGAAAACACGGATGACCGTGGCCTGCCACTGATCGGCAACGAGCCCAACGAAAACGCGGCCAACCGTTTTGATACCTCGGACTTTCTGCTTGGCACCACGGACGAGATGAATGACCGGGAACAGCAGCGCTACATGCTGGACCTGTCCCATCAATGGACCGACAGCATCACCACGAACCTGCAGGCCACCTACGGAGAGACCGAACGCTCGCAGTTCACGGTTTTCCCGGTGCAGTTCGATCCCAACACGAACACCCTGGCCCGGGCGCATTTCGGCACCAAGGACGAGTTCGAATCCAGCGACATCAAACTGGATACCCTGTTCGAGTTCGACACGGGGATCTTTTCGCACGAGGCGCTCGCGGCGCTCCAGTATCGTGACTTCAAACGAACCGACAATTTTACCGCCTCTGTAGGCCCTACCCGGAGCAACCCCACCCAAATAGCGGATACCGTCAACGTTGACAACCCGGATCCTGACAAACCTTTCCAGGCTTCGTCGGGACCGGCCGGCGGCGTCCAGGCGGACAATAATGCCCGGGAACTTTTCATCCAGGACTCGATTGATATAACTGAGGGAGTCTTTGAGGGGGTACACTTCGTTGCGGGCACACGGTATATCGATTTCAACGAAGACGTGGATACCAGCCTCGAAGACGAGCAGTGGATTTCGCGCGTGGGTCTGGGCTATACGCCGCCGGCATGGCCCCTGACAACCTTCTATGGCAATTTCAGCGAATCCTTTGACACACAAAGCGGTACAACCGCCAGGGGCGAGCCGATCGGTTCTCAGGAAGGTGAGCAATGGGAAATCGGCGCCAAGAGCGAATTGCTCCAGGGCGAGCTGACGCTGACACTGGCGTATTTCAATCTGGAAAACAGCAATGTGTCCGCGCCGGACCCCAACAACCCCGGATCCAGCATCGGCATAGATGAACTGGAAAACGCGGGCTTCGAAGTCGAAGCCGTCGGCAACCTGACCGAGCGGTTGCAGATGCAGGCCCAGTACACGCGCAACGACAGCGAGATCCGCAATGACGCAAGTTTCGAGGGCAATAAACTACAGCTGACTCCGGAAGACAGCGCCTCGCTGTGGCTGAACTATGACCTGCCCACCGGCACCGCTCTGGATACGGGCCTGGGCAAGGGCGAGCTGGATCTCTTCGCCGGCATTGCCCATGTCGGTGAGCGCTTCACCGGAGTGGACAACAGCATCGAGCTGCACGGTTATCAGCGGACCGACCTGGGCGCGCGCTATACCCTGGGCGGGGCGACGGACTTCGAGTTGAACCTGCTCAACGCCTTCGATGAGCGTTACTTCACGGGGGGTAACGCAGTCGGGCTGGGTAGTGTCACGCCGGGCCAGGCGCGGACCGTGCAACTATCAATGGCACATGAATTCTGAGGCGCGTGCGATCCTATGAACACGCGCCGCTGGTTCCGGGTCCACAGCTTCACCGGGGTAATCACCGGCCTGTTGCTGTTCATGATCTGCTGGAGTGGCACCTTTGCCACCCTGGCCCATGAATTCGACTGGCTGGTGACGCCCCAGGCCCGCGTCACGCCGTCCGGCGAGCCGCAAGGCTGGGCGTCCCTGGTGGCCGCTGTTCGCGCGCGCTTTCCCGATAGTCAGGTCAAGCGCGTCGAGGCACCGCTGTACCGGCGCTCGGCAGCGGAATTCATTGTCGACCGTCCCCGTCAGGAGCGCGTGCGGGTCTATGTGAACCCCTACACGGCTGAAGTACAGGGACAGGCGAGCCATCTGAATCTCTGGCGTTTCTTCCGCAGCTTTCACCGGCGCTTTTTCATGCAACCGGCGGCGGCCGGGGTACTGCTGGTCTCGGCCTTTGGTATAACCTTGCTGATATCGGGCGTAGCGGCGCTGTTTTTCTACAAGCGCTGGTGGCGCCGCTTCTTCCGGTTCAAGCCTCGCCGGGGCCCGGTATTCTGGAGTGAGCTGCACAAGACCGGCGGACTCTGGAGCCTCTGGTTCGTCGTGCTTATGGGCATAACGGGCACCTGGTACGGCCTGGAATACACGCGCGCATTCGATCGGATCTTCGAACGTTCACCGCCACCGCAACCGATCGAGGCACGGGCGGACGAAACCGTATTGCCCTTCTCCCGACTGATGAGCACCGCGCGAGAGGCGCGACCGGATCTCGCCATCAGCCAGATCGCCTTGCCGGGCGGACTCGCCGGCATGGCGCTGGGCGTGCGCGGCCAGGCGGACGACATCCTGGTGCGCGACCGGGTCAACCAGGTGGCCGTGGACGCCTACTCCGGCGAAGTGGTGCTCAATAGCACCGCGGCGGATCTCAATGCCTATGAGCGCTGGATTCATACCGTGGACCCGCTGCACTTTGGCGACTTCGGTGGGCTCTGGAGCAAGGGGGTCTACTTCGTCTTCGGGCTTGCACTTTGCGGGCTGGTTCTGACCGGCACCTATCTGCATGCCCGGCGCCTCGTCCGCCGGGGTGGCCGGGCCGGCCGCCATCACTGGCAGGGCACGCTTACCGCGGTCGCATTGTCCCTGGCCGTCTTGGTGGCAGCCATTCCCTTCGGCTTCCATGAAGCCCGGACCTTTTACGGCCCCGAACTCGAGGGCAAGCCGCAACTGCCGGAGCTCCTCCCCGGCGTGCGGTATTTTCTGATCGGCTGGATCGCTTTGACCGCTTTGCTAGTGCTCTTTTGGACCCTGCTTCTGGCACGACCGCACTGGCTCCTTCGGCGCTGAAACCCGGTCTTACGGGTTGGTGATACCGACTTCTCTCTCCGCCAGGAACTCCTTCAGCACCCGCGCCGTCTCGCTCTTGCGGCGGGTTTTCACCATCTTCTCCGGCGGTCCCTCCGCTACAATCTTGCCTCCGGCGTGACCACCCTCCGGCCCCAGGTCCAGAAGCCAGTCCGCCTCGGCGATCACATCCAGGTTGTGTTCGATCAGGATCACCGAATGGCCGGCGTCCACCAGCCGGTGCAGCACGCGGATGAGTTTTTCCACGTCCGCCATGTGCAGCCCCACCGTGGGTTCGTCGAGAATATAGAGCGTATGGGGCTGGGTCTGCTTGCGCAGATCCGGACGTGCCTTGGCCAGTTCTGTGACCAGCTTGAGGCGCTGGGCCTCGCCGCCGGACAGGGTGGGGCTGGGCTGGCCCAGGGTGAGATAGCCCAGGCCCACGGCCCGCATCAGTTCCAGCGCATGATGAATCTTCGGGTGCGCGCTGAAGAAATCCACGCCCTCGTCCACGCTCATTTTCAGCACATCCCCGATATGCCGGCCGCCATAGGTCACGCCCAGGGTCTCGGGCGTAAAGCGATCGCCATGGCACACCTCGCAGGGCACGGACACATCGGGCAGGAAGTTCATCTCGATGCGCTTCCGGCCCTGCCCTTCGCATTCGGGGCAGCGGCCCTCGCTGGTGTTGAAGGAAAACCGCCGCGCGGTGTAGCCGCGCAACCGCGCTTCTTCCGTGCCCGCAAAGAGATTGCGAATGTTGTCCCAGAAACCCACATAGGTGGCCGGACAGGAACGCGGGGTCTTGCCGATGGGCGTCTGGTCCACCTCCAGCACCCGGTCCAGATGCTCCCAGCCCGCCATGCTTTCACAACCCGCGACATGAGGCGTCCGGCCCTTGCGGTGTTGCGTCAGGCGCTTGAGGTTGTCGTGGAGCACACCACGCACCAGGGAGCTCTTGCCGGAACCGGACACGCCGGTGACACAGACCAGACGCTGCAGGGGGACATCCACATCCACGCTCTGGAGGTTGTGCAGATCGGCGCCTTCCACGCGTACGGACTGTTCCGGTTGATCCGTGCGCCGATCTTCCAGCATGGGATGGCGGATGGGCTCACGCAGGCACTGGCCGGTGATGGACTCACGGTTCTTCTCCAGGGTACGCACCGAGCCTTCGGCCACCACCCGGCCGCCGTTCACCCCGGCACCAGGCCCGAGATCGATCACATGCTCGGCGCGCCGGATGGTGTCCTCGTCGTGTTCCACCACCAGGATGGTGTTGCCCTTGCCTTCCAGCCGCCCGAGGGTGTCCAGCAGCATGCGGTTGTCACGCGGGTGCAGGCCGATGGTGGGCTCGTCCAGGATGTAGCACACGCCTTGTAGGTTTGATCCCAGCTGAGCCGCAATGCGGATACGCTGGGCCTCGCCGCCGGACAGGGTGGGCGCGGCCCGGTCCAGGCTCAGGTAATTGAGCCCCACCTGCCGGAGGAAATCCAGCCGGTTGCGGATCTCCGGCAGGATATCCCGCGCGATCTCCGCTTCCCGGCCCTTCAGACGCAGCTTGTTGAAGAGTTTCTCCGCGTCCTGCACCGACAGCTCGGTATATTCGGCGATATTCCAGTCCTTCAGGCGTACGGCGAGCGCCTCCGGTTTCAGCCGGCTGCCGTCGCACTGGCGGCAGACGCGCAGTTCGTCATCGTCTTCTTCCAGCCAATCCGGCTCTTCTCCGGTCTGGTCTTGATCGAAGCCGGTCAGCTTCACGCCCGTGCCAAAGCAGCCCGGGCACCAGCCGTGCTTGGAGTTGTAGGAAAACAGCCGCGGGTCCAGTTCCGGAAAGCTCCGGCCACAGCCCGGGCAGGCACGCTCAGTGGAGAGAATGGTCTCGTCCTTCGCTGACAAGAGCTTCATGGTGCCCTGGCCGAACTCCAGCGCCCGGGCGATCAGTTCGTCCAGCTCCTCTTCCCGGCCGGCTTCCACTTTCAAGGTGCCCACCGGCAGATCAATATCGTGCTCCTGATGACGCGCGAGCCGGGGCCAGTTGGCCGTGGGCTGGTATTCACCGTCCACATACAGGGTCTCGAAGCCCTTTTTGTTCGCCCAGGTGGCCAGATCCGTGTAGTAGCCCTTGCGCGCCACCACCATGGGGGCCAGCAGCGTCACCTTGCGGTTGCGCTGTTGGCGCAGAATCTGCGCACGGATCGCCTCGGCGGTCTGTTCCTGAATGGGCACATCGCATTCCGGGCAGTACTGGGTGCCCAGCTTGACGAAGAGCAGGCGCAGAAAATGATAGATCTCGGTCATCGTGGCCACGGTGGACTTGCGCCCGCCGCGGCTGGTGCGCTGCTCGATAG
>CAJXLA010000073.1 GCA_913055795.1 uncultured Alcanivorax sp.
AGGGGCTCGCCGCCGTCGGCCGGCGGCACGGTATCGAGAATGATGTCCGGCTGTGGTTCCAAGCGCTACTCCTGCGGGCCCGGCACGCTGCTGGTTCCACTATACCGGATTGGCACGCACCACCGGAAAACCCAGTTCCTCCATGCTTTCCTCGGCCACTTCCAGCACGGCCTCGCCGATGGGCTTGAGCTCCTCCATGCTCTCGAGATAGTAGTCCACGCTGGTGACCGCATCCGCCAGAATATCCATCTGCTCGCTGGTGGGCGGTTCCGCGCCGGAGCCCAGCAGGGCCTGCTCAATATAGTTGCGGCAGGCGTCCATGACCGCCCGGGCCCGGCTCAGCTCCAGGAAAGTCAGACCGCCGCTGACGCCTTCCAGGCTGGCCGGAATATTGCCCAGATGGGCGGGATCGAAATTCGATTCCACATAGGAGGCGATGGCACGTTTGGTGAGCGTGAGTCCGGAACGACATTCGCTCACCACGGCCCGGCGGGCTTCGTCCAGCTGGTACAGGGAAATGCCCTCGTTGCGCGCTTCCTTGTGTACGTCGTCATGGGGCGAGAACTGCCGCTCCAGGGTGGCGACCACGTTCTCCACCTTGAGCAATCCATCCACCAGATCCTGAAAGTCCTGGCTGTCGGGGGTCACATCCTCGGCGTTCCAGTGGCGCACCTGATTGGCGCGCTCCTTGACCGACTGCGCTTCCCGGGTCTGGCCCACCATGACCAGGGTATTGGCGACCCGGCCCAGGGTTTCGGCCACGTCCTCGAAGCTGGCGTCGGGCGCGCCCTGGGCAGCCATTTCCAGGGTGTTCTGCACTTCCGAAAGTTCCTCGCGCAGGCCCACCGCCACGGTGCGCACCACTGAGCCGCCCCCGCCGGCCATATAGGCGACTTCTTCCTGCAGCGTCCGATCATTCATGGGCTCACGCAGATCGAAGACTTCCTTGATCTCGCCGATCACGCCGTCGGTGCCATCGGAAAGCGAAACCAGATAAAGCCCTTCCTTGACCAGCAGCAGCGGTGCGCGCGCCTCGAGCGCGTCCTCGCCGTCATAGACCAGTTGCTTGAGCTGGCGGTCGATCCTGGAAAGGAGCATCTTGCGCCCGGGGGTCAGACGCATCTCGTCGCGCCGCAGCGCTTCCAGCGTGCCCCGGGCGATCCAGAGCCAGCGGCTGATACCCACCGGCCCGCAGAGGCGGTCGATGCGCTCGAGTGAGCGGCTCATGAGCTTGAGGTTGGTGTTGCTGTTCTCCTCGCGGATCACGCCCAGCAGCCCCACCTGATACATGTGCCGCAACCGCCGGCAAAGCTTGGGCAGCTCGGATTTCTCGGCCCGCGCCGCCGAGGGCTGCGGAAAGCGCGGGCGCGACAGGTCCACGCTGAAAAAGTGACTCTCTGGCACCAAAGACTTGCCCATGGCCCGGCGCAGTTCGTTGATACCGCCCACCAGCAGTTCCGGCAGCGTGGCATTGCGCAGCTGCACATACTCCACATAGCGCGCCAGCAGCACGATGGCGTTGCTCAACGCGGCCGTGCCGGCGTCGTTGGGCCCGTGGTCCAGCAGTTCCCGAGCCACCAGTTCCATTTCCTCGGCCATGAGGGCGGCGGCGGGCAACTCCAGCATCTGGAAAATGCCGCGTACCTGATGAAACGCCTCGACGGTCTGTTCCAGTTCGGAGCGACGCTGGGGATCGTCAACAAAGGATTCCAGGCTGCTTTCCGCCCGGTTGAGGGTGTCGTCGATTTCATCCTTGAGGAACGTCAGGGAAATGGTGTTGGTGATGGCAACCATGGGGGGTCCGCACTCCGGTTCCGTGGCCGCCTGGGCGGCCATGCATTGTTCTTCCTGGATTGCGGCCGGCGCCATGGTCCGGTTGGGACTCTTGTGGGAGCGGCATCCCTGCCGCGACCGACCTTCGGGAAGTCGCGGCAGGGATGCCGCTCCCACAGGAAATTGCAACCGCCCCAAACGAGCTCTCCCGGACCTCCAGCCGCATATTCCTGTTGTTATAGCTCCAAGGCTGCGTCAACTTTCCCGTATAAGCAACTGATTCAGCGTTGTTTTGCCTATCGAACCCGGAAAAATACGAAAATATCAGGAGTCCGAGGCCTGCCAGAGGGCTTCGCTGCCCGACGCCTCGGCCAGGTCCGCCAGCTTGTCGCGGTGGGCCTGTTGCTCGGCCTCCGAGGCCCGGATCACGCGCAGCGGCGGCCGGTCCGAGGGTAGCGGGCGCACCGTCTCGGTACCCTCTTCCCCTTCGGTTTCCGCACCGCCCAGCGACAGGCGGGTCTGGCCGCCGGTCATGAGCAGATAGACTTCGGCCAGGATCTCGGCGTCCAGCAGGGCGCCGTGCAACTCGCGGTGGGCGTTTTCCACCCCATAGCGTCGGCACAGGGCATCCAGATTGTTCTTCTGCCCGGGGTGCTTGTTGCGCGCCAGCAGCAGGGTGTCGCGTACGGTGGCGTAATCAGCGATGGTGCCGTAGCCGGCGAGGCGCGTCAGTTCGGCGTCCAGAAAGCCCACGTCGAAGGGGGCGTTGTGAATGACCAGTTCGCTATCGCGGATATAGTCGAGCAATTCCCCGGCGATCTGCTCGAAACCGGGCTTGTCGGCCAGAAAGTCCGTGTCCAGCGCATGCACTTCCAGCGCCGCCTGGTCCACGTCCCGCCCGGGATTGAGATAGAGATGGAAGTTGTTGCCCGTCAGGCGCCGGTCCACCAGCTCCACACAGCCAATCTCGATGACGCGGTGACCCTCTGCCGGCTCCAGGCCCGTGGTTTCCGTATCCAGCACGATCTGACGCATCAGCCTGTCTCTCCGTGGTTGTTCGTTAGCAGGCTGTTGAAAAACCCCTTGCGCACTCAGCGTGGTCTGAAAGCCTGAGTACGCAACGGGTTTATCAACACCCTGCCAGTTCGTCAATGCCGCGATTGGCGAGGGCATCGGCACGCTCGTTGCCTTCGTGACCGCTGTGACCCCGCACCCATTCCCAGCGCATCTGGTGGCGCTGCGCCGCCTGGTCCAGGCGTTGCCACAGATCCGCATTGGCCACGGGCTTTTTGGAGGCCGTCTTCCAGCCGCGCTTTTTCCAGTTGGCCATCCACTCGGTAATGCCCTTTTTTACATACTCCGAATCCGTGATCAGGGTCACGTCGCAGGGCTCGTGCAATGCTTCCAGCCCCCGGATCGCGGCCATGAGCTCCATGCGGTTGTTGGTGGTCTGCGCCTCGCCGCCGTAAAGCTCGCGTTCGCGGTCCTGGTAGCACAGCAGCGCGCCCCAGCCGCCGGGGCCCGGATTGCCCCGGCAGGCGCCGTCGGTAAAGAGGGTTACTTCCTTCATGACGAGCCGCTGCGCCGCGAATGCGATTGCCGCCCGGCGACCGGAAAGGCGACCGTGCCGGGCTGTTTTTCCGGGCGGCCCAGTTTCGGCTTGAGCGGGCGCATGATGACCGCGCGCTTGCGCGCCACCAGGACATAGAAAGCACCGCGTTGCTGCCAGAAACGCGCGCCCAGTTGCTCCAGCCAGCCGAAGCCGCCCTGCGCGGCGTGCCGGCCCGGGGGCGCGAACAAGCCGCTTTCCAGCCCTTCCACCTGACAGCTGATCAGATTGAGCCAGTCGCTCAGGCGCATGGGCCGCAGGAAACGCGCGGACCAGGGCACGCGGGGCGAGGCCAGGCGGAACAGCCGGGTCAGCCCCCAGAGACTGAGAGGGTTGAAGCCCACAATGACCAGCCAGCCGCCCGGCTGCAGGGCGCTGACCGCCTCGCGCAGTACCTTGTGGGGGGCATCCTCGAAATCCAGGCTGTGATGCAGCAGGGCCAGATCCAGGCTGCGCTTGGCCAGCGGCAGCGCCGCCGGCAGGACCACGGCATCATTGCCCGCCTGCTCCCGGCGGCCCAGGTACCAGCGATCCGGCATGCGCGCCGATGCCAGCAGATCCGGCTGTTCCCCCATGCCCAGCTGGACGGCGCGCTGGCCCGGCACCCGGGGCAGCACTTCGTCCAGCACGCGGCGCTCGGCGTTCAGCAGCGCCCGGCCCTGTTCACTGTCGAGCCAGGCCCGGAAGGCGAGATCCGTACCCGGGGGATGCTGCCCGAAGGGGGTGCGTATCAAGCGCGGCAGTGCCACTGGCCTCTCCGGAATCGCGGTGATAGGGTGCAGTTTATCCTATCGAAGTGCCTCGAATCAGCCTACTGCAATCGGGAATTGACTGATGAGTGAACTCGTCCCCCTGCCCGCGCTGCGCGACAACTATATCTGGACGTATTGCGACGACCAGGGCCGGTGTCTGGTCGTGGATCCGGGCCAGGCCCAGCCGGTGCGTGACTATCTCGAACGCTCCGGCCACAGGCTCACCGCCATTCTGGCCACGCATCATCATCCGGATCATGTGGGCGGCATTCCCGAGCTGGTGCGTGATTACGAGGTGCCCGTCTATGGGCCCGCCCGCGAGTCCATTCCCGGCAATGCCCGGGCCCTGGGCGACGGCGAAACCCTGCAGCTGGACGCGCCGGCGCTGAGCTTCCGGGTGCTGCACATCCCGGGTCATACCCTGGGCCATATCGCGCTCTACACCGAGGACGCGGACCCGCCGTTGCTGTTCTGCGGCGATACGCTCTTTGCCGCGGGTTGCGGCAAGCTTTTCGAGGGCACGGCCGAGCAGATGCTGAACTCGCTGGACCGGCTGGCCGACCTGAAACCCGAAACCCGGGTGTGCTGTGGTCATGAATACACGCTCAACAACCTGCGCTTCGCGCTGGCCGTGACCCCGGACGACGACGGCGTGCAACAGCGCTACAACCAGGTGGAGAAACTGCGGGAGGACAACCAGGTCACCCTGCCTTCCACCCTGGCCGAGGAACGCCGGACCAACCCTTTTCTGCGGGTGGATGATGAAACCGTGCGGGCAGCCTTGCGTGAACGGGCGCACGGCGACGACCGAAGTGCCTTATTCGGCGCCCTGCGGCAGTGGAAAGACCAGTTCTGAGGTTCTAGAATCCAAAGGCTGTCCGTTCTCCAATCCGTTTCGGTAGTACAACCCAATGAGAAGAATCCTTTTATTGACCGCGGCGTGGTCATTGGCGGCGAGCGGTTGCACGCTGATGCCGGAATCCGCGCCACCCGAGACCGCAGCTGCAGAGGACAAGACCGAAACCAGCCACCTGAATCTGGCGGAGAACATGCTGGAGCCGCCGCCGGAGCCGCCGGAACCAGAGGAAGACACCCATCTCTGGGATCGGCTGCGCGACGGCTTTGCGCTCAACCTGGACCGGGACAACCGCCGGATTCGCGCCCAGCGCAACTGGTATGTCCGGCATCAGGCCTATCTGAACCGGGTGGCCACGCGCGCCGAGCGCTATCTGCACCATATCGTCGAGCAAGCCGAGGCGCGCGACATTCCGCTGGAACTGGCCCTGCTGCCGGTGGTGGAAAGCGCCTTTGATCCCTTTTCCTTTTCGCACGGCCGCGCCGCGGGCCCCTGGCAATTCATTCCGGGCACCGGGGATCAGTTCGGGCTGACGCGTAGCTACTGGTATGACGGGCGTCGCGACATCCTTGCCTCCACCGACGCCGCTTTCGATTATCTGGAAGCCCTGGCGGAACGCTTCGACGGCGACTGGCTGCTGGCGCTGGCGGGCTATAATGCCGGCGCGGGCAATGTGGCACGCGCCATCCGGATCAACGAAAACCGGGGCAAGCCCACGGATTTCTGGAGCCTGCGTCATCTGCCGCGCGAAACCCGCGCCTATGTGCCCAAGCTGCTGGCCATCGCCCAGGTGGTGGCGAACCCGAAGCAGTACGATGTCAGCCTCAAGCCCATTGCCGATCAGCCTTATTTCGAGACAGTGGAGCTGGACGGCCAGATCTCGCTGGCGCGGGCGCAGGAGCTGGCGGGCGTGGACCGGCAGGAACTACACATGCTCAACCCGGGGTTGAACCGCTGGGCCACGCCACCGGACGGCCCGCATCGGCTCCTGGTCCCGGTCGACCGCGCCGAGCCCTTCCGCACAGCCCTGGCGGAGGAATCCGGCAGCGAGCGCACGGCCTGGCGCTCCTACCGTATCGAGCGGGGCGACAGCCTGATCGATATCGCCCGGCGTTTCGGTACCCGCCCCGGCGTACTCCGGGAAGCCAACAACCTGAACGGCAACACGATCGTCGCCGGGAACACCCTGCGTGTGCCGGACACCGGCACCGCCCGCGGGCCACGCAGGGTGCGGGTCGATACGGGTGATACGCTCTGGGATATTGCCCGCGAACATGATGTGGGTGTGGATCAGCTGGCACGCCGTAACGACCTGACCCGCAATGCCGTGCTCCAGCCCGGTCAGGAGCTGGTGGTACGGGGCGGCACCGGTGGCGCGGCGAAGAGCAGTGCCAATACGCCGGACATGGTGCGCAAGGTGCGCTATGCGGTGCGCCGGGGGGACTCGCTCTACCGGATCGCGCGGCGCTTCAATGTCTCCATCAGCCAGATCCAGCGGTGGAACGGCATCAGCCGGCAGAATTACCTGCAACCGGGCCAGCGGTTAACGCTCTATGTGGATATCCGCAACACTTACTAGCAGGTTCCCGTGGCCCGCCTTGCGCGCTCCGCGCGGCCTGGTCGCGGCCGCGCTCTTGCTGGCGTGCGGGGCCGTCGGAGCGGACCATCATGGTTACAAGCCCTTCGGCGAGTTGAAGTATCCGCCCGGTTTCGAGCACTTTGACTACGTCAATCCGGACGCCCCCAAAGGGGGCACACTGCGGCTCATGGGCCACGGCAGTTTCGACAGCCTCAACCCGTGGATCATGGCGGGACGCAGTCTCTCGGACACGCCCGGCCTGGCCACCTTCGGTTTTCTGGAAAACACCGACACCCTGCTGATGGGCACCACCGGCCATAACCGGGTGGGCGACGAGGCCCGCGCGGCCTATGGCTTGATTGCCCGGTCCATCGACTGCGCCGATGATCTCGCCTGGTGTGATTTTACCCTGCGCAAAGAAGCCCGCTTCCACGACGACCACCCCATCCGCGCCGAAGACGTGGTGTTTTCCTTCAAGATCCTGCAGGAGAAGGGCCATCCGCGTTACAGCCTTCAACTGGGCCGGGTGGACAAGGTCGAAGAAATGGAACCGCGCCGGGTGCGCTTTCACTTCGGCGGCGAGCACCGCCGGGACGCGCCCCTGACCGTGGGTGAAATGCCGGTATTGCCCAAGCATTACTGGGCCGAACGCAACTTCCGGGAATCCGGGCTGGAGCCGCCGCTGCTGAGTGGTCCCTACAAGGTGGCCGAGGTGGAACCCGGGCGCAAGGCGGTGCTGAAACGGGTCAAGGATTACTGGGGCAAGGACCTGCCCGTGAACAAGGGCCGCTACAATTTCGACCGGGTGGTGATTGATTTCTACCGCGACGCTCAGGTGGCCTTCGAGGGTTTCAAGGCGGGCGAATACGACATCCATTACGACTATATCGCCAAGCACTGGGCCAACGCCTATGACTTCCCGGCATTGAACGAGGGCAAGGTCAAGCGCGCGGAAATTCCGCACAATATCCCCCAGGGCACCCAGGCTTTCTTCTTCAACCTGCGCCGCGAGCCTTTCGATGACCGGCGGGTGCGCAAGGCGCTGGGTCTGCTCTTCGATTTCGAATGGACCAACAAGCAGATCTTCAACGGCGCCTACAAGCGCTCGGACACCTGGTTCCCCAACAGTGCCAACGCCGCTGAAGGTCCGCCCTCCAAGGCGGAAAAGAAACTGTTGGAGCCCTTTCGGGAGCAATTGCCCGACGCCCTGTTCGAAGAGCCCTTCGCACTGCCGGAAAGTGACGGTTCCGGCCATATCCGCGAGCGCCAGCGCCGGGCCCTGGAGCTGCTACGCTCGGCGGGCTGGCGGCTCAATGACGGCACGCTCGTGAACGAGGCCGGTGAACCCCTGGAACTGGAGGTACTCAATTACAAGAGCGCGGCCATGGATCGCGTCGTCCTGCCCTGGATCAAGAAGATGGAACGCCTGGGCATCCAGGGCAGCTACCGCGAGGTGGACCCGGCCACCTACAAGCAGCGTCTGGATGAATTCGATTTCGATGTGACCGTCTATGTGCTACCCCAGAACGCACGCCCGGGGGTGGAACTCATCGATTATGTGCATTCGCGCAGCGCCGATACCGGCGGCAGCCGCAACTATGCCGGTATCGCCGATCCGGTGGTGGATGCACTGGTGGACAAGGTCCTGGCGGCGGATACAAAAAGACAGCACCGCGCCGCCGTGCGCGCGCTGGACCGCGTGTTACTCTGGCGCCATTACAGCATTCCGCACTGGTATATCGATTATCACCGGCTGGCCTGGTGGGACCATTTCGGCCGGCCGGCTACCCATACGCCCTATGCACTGGGGCTGACGACCTGGTGGAGCGAGGAAGCCGAATGAAACGTCTGGTGTTGCTGACCCTTGTGCTTGTCACCCCCTTCGCCCAGGCCGCTGAAGGGGTCCATGCCATCGCCATGCACGGCGAGCCCAAATACGGGCCGAATTTCAAGCACTTCGATTACGTGAATCCGGACGCCCCCAAAGGCGGCACCCTGAGCCGGCATGTGGTGGGATCCTTCGACAGCCTCAATCCCTTTATCCCCAAGGGCACGGCCGCCGCCGGCGTGGAACAGATCTATGACTCGCTGACCGTGCGCAGTCAGGATGAGCCCTTTACCCAGTACGGCTTGCTGGCGAAATCCATGGAGATTCCCGAAGACCGCGAGTCGGCCGTGTATCATCTGCGCCAGGACGCCGAATTCGCCGACGGTCATCCGGTTACGGCTTCGGACGTGGTCTTCACCTTCGAGACCGTGCGCGAAAAAGGCAGCCCCTTCTACAGCTACTACTACAAGAACATCGACGAAGTCACGGCGGTGGACGAACACACCGTACGGTTCAGCTTCAGCGACAAGACCAATAACCGGGAGCTGCCACTGATCGTGGGCCAGATGAGCATTCTGCCCGAGCATTACTGGGCCGAGCGCGACTTCGCCGAAGGCTCGCTCGACCAACCCCTGGGCAGTGGCCCCTACCGCATCAAGGAAGTGGACGCGGGCAAGCGTATTGTCTATGAACGCCGCGCGGACTATTGGGGCAAGGATTTGCCGGTGAACCGGGGCCGGCACAACTTCGATCAACTGATCTACGAGTATTTCCTGGACGAGAATGTGGCGATGGAGGCGTTCAAGGGCGGCGACTACAACTTCCGCCCGGAACGCAATTCCAAGCTCTGGGCGACCGCTTATGAAGGACCGGCGCTGAAGAAGGGCAAGATCATTCAGGAAGAAATCCCCCATTCGCGGCCCGTCGGGATGCAGGGTTTCGTGTACAACGAACGTCGCGAGCTCTTCGACGATCGTACGCTGCGGCGCGCGCTGGGCTATGCGCTGGATTTCGAGTGGTCCAACAAGAATCTTTTCTACGGCCAATACAAGCGCACCCGCAGCTACTTCCAGAACTCGGAACTGGCGGCCCGGGGCAAGCCCTCGGACGCGGAGCTGAAGCTGCTGGAACCCTGGCGGGATCAGTTGCCCGAGGCGGTGTTTGAACAGGAATACAATCCGCCCACCACCGACGGGGAGGGCCGCCCCCGCGAAAACCTCAAAAAGGCACGGCGCATGCTCCTGGAAGCCGGCTACGAGATTGTCGACGGCAACCTGAAGACGCCGGACGGCGAACCGGTGAAATTCCAGATTCTGCTACAGAGCGCCGCCTTCGAGCGCATTGTCCTGCCCTTCGCCAAAAATCTGGAGGCGCTGGGTGTAAAAGCCGATGTGCGCAAGGTGGATCAGACGCAGTATCAGGAGCGACTGCGCGAATTCGATTTCGACATGGTGGTGGGGAATTTTCCCCAGTCCAATTCCCCCGGCAATGAACAGCGTGACTTCTGGCATGCCAGCGCCGCCGAGAGTCCCGGTTCGCGCAACCTGATCGGGTTGCAGTCGCCGGTGGTGGATGATCTGGTGAACAAGATCATCAGCGCGCCGGACCGCGAGGCGCTGATTACCCGCTGCCGCGCGCTGGACCGGGTGCTGCAATGGGGCTTTCACGTCATCCCCAACTGGCATGTGGATTATTTCCGGCTGGCCTACCGCCAGGCGCTGGCGCATCCGGAGAACATGCCCGCCTACGGCATGGCCCTGAACAGCTGGTGGCACCGCGACGCCGAATAACCCCTCGGGATAGCTGAACTCATGCGGATGAAGAGGCACTGATGGGCGGCTATATACTGCGGCGCTTGCTGTTGATCGTGCCCACGCTTCTGGGCGTGCTGCTGTTGAACTTCCTGATTATCCAGGCCGCGCCGGGCGGGCCCGTGGAACGCATGGTGGCGGAACTGCGCGGCATGCACGGCACCACGGGCAGCCAGTTTGCGGGCAGCACCCAGGATTTTGTGGGCTCGAGCCAGGGCGGCGACAGCGACTACCGTGGTTCCAAAGGGCTGCCGCCGGAGCTGATGGATCGCATCCGCGAGCTCTACGGCTTCGACAAGCCCGCTCATGAGCGTTTCGGGCTCATGCTCAAGAACTTCGCCACCTTTGATCTGGGCGAGTCCTATTACAAGGACAAGGGGGTGGGCGAGCTCATTATCGATCGCCTGCCCGTGTCCATATCCCTGGGGCTGTGGAGCACACTGATCGCCTATCTGGTGTCCATTCCCCTGGGCATCCGCAAGGCCGTACGCCATGGCACCCCCTTCGATGTCTGGACCAGCTACGCCATTATCATCGGCTATGCCATCCCCAGTTTCCTCTTCGCCATTCTGCTGGTGGTGCTTTTCGCCGGCGGCAGTTTTCTGGACTGGTTCCCGCTGCGCGGACTTACCTCGGACAACTTTGAACAATTGAGTTTCTGGGGCCAGGTACTCGACTATATCCACCATATTACCTTGCCCACCATCGCCATCGTGATCGGCAACTTCGCCACCCTGACCATGCTGACCAAGAATTCCTTTCTGGATGAAATCAGCAAACAGTATGTCCAGACGGCACGCTCCAAGGGGCTGACGGAAAAACGCGTGCTCTACGGCCATGTGTTCCGCAACGCCATGCTGATTGTCATCGCCGGTTTCCCCGCCGCCTTTATCAGTGTCTTTTTCACGGGCGTGCTGCTGATCGAATACATCTTCTCCCTGGACGGTCTGGGCTTGCTGGGCTTTGAATCGGTAATCAACCGGGACTATCCGGTGGTTTTCGGCACCCTCTTCGTGTTCACGCTGCTGGGCCTGTTGTTGAAGCTGATCTCGGATCTCACCTATGTGCTGGTGGACCCGCGCATCGACTTTGAACGGAGGGATCTGTAATGGCCTTCCGCAACCCGGTCTGGCAACGGCAATGGGAGGCCTTCAAGGCCAACCGGCGCGGCTTCTGGTCGCTGTGGATCTTTCTGGTGCTCTTCGGCATCAGCCTGGGCGCGGAACTGATCGCCAACGACAAACCGCTGCTGGTAGTTCATGAGGGCGAGCTGCACTGGCCGGTATTCCAGAGCTACCCGGAAACCGAATTCGGCGGCATGTTCCAGACCGAGGCGAACTACCGCGACCCTCATGTGCGCGATCTGATTACCGAGGACGGCTTCATGGTCTGGCCGCCCATCCGCTACAGCTATGATTCCATCAACTATGATCTGGATCAGCCCGCGCCGGCACCGCCATCGGCGGAGAACTGGCTGGGCACGGACGATCAGGGCCGGGATGTGCTCGCGCGCGTAATCTATGGTTTCCGCATCTCGGTATTGTTCGGGCTCTTGCTGACCTTTTTCAGCAGCATCATTGGTATCACGGTAGGCGCGTTGCAGGGTTATCTGGGTGGCTGGACGGATTTGCTGGGCCAGCGGTTCATGGAAATCTGGTCCAGCATGCCCATTCTGTTTCTCATCATTATCCTGTCGAGTTTCGTCGAGCCCAACTTCTGGTGGCTGCTGTTGATCATGCTGCTGTTTTCCTGGATGGCGCTGGTGGATCTGGTGCGCGCGGAATTTCTGCGCTGCCGCAACCTTGACTATGTGCGCGCGGCCAAGGCACTGGGGGTATCCACGCCCGTGGTGATGTTCCGGCACATGCTGCCCAACGCCATGGTGGCCACGCTCACTTTCATTCCCTTCATCCTGAACGGCTCCATTGTCACGCTCACTTCGCTGGATTTTCTGGGCTTCGGCATGCCGCCCGGTTCACCATCGCTGGGCGAGCTCCTGGGTCAGGGCAAGGCCAACCTGCACGCGCCCTGGCTGGGCATCAGTGCCTTTGTGTCGCTGGCGCTGCTGCTCACCCTGCTGATCTTTATCGGCGAAGCGGTGCGCGACGCCTTTGATCCACGCAAGTTCCTGGCGGGGCCGGAATAATGCAGGGTCTTCGCATCGACAACCTGAGCGTGGACTTTCCCGGTGCCGATGCGCCGGCGGTGGACGGCCTGTCCCTGCAGGTGCCCAACGGCCGGATGCTGGCTCTGGTGGGCGAATCCGGTTCAGGCAAATCCATGACGGCCCACGCCATCATGCAGCTGTTGCCGGAAGCGGCCCGGCGCACGGTGGATCGTATCCAGCTGGGCGACGAGCGTATCGACCCGGTTTCCGAAACCCGCATGCAGCAAATCCGCGGCGACCGTATCGGCATGATCTTCCAGGAGCCCATGACGGCGCTGAACCCCCTGCACCGGGTGGAAAAACAGATCAGCGAAACCCTCTTTGTTCACCGCAAGCTCGACAAGGCCGCCGCGCACCGGCGCTGTCTGGAACTGCTGGAGCGGGTTCAACTGCCCGAGCCGGAAGTCATGCTGCGCCGCTATCCGCACCAGCTGTCCGGCGGTCAGCGCCAGCGCGTCATGATCGCCATGGCCCTGGCCAATAAGCCCGATGTCCTCATTGCCGACGAGCCCACCACGGCCCTGGATGTCACGGTGCAGGAGAGCATTCTGGATCTGCTCAAGAATCTGCAGGCGGAAATGAATCTCTCGGTGCTGCTCATTACCCATGATCTGGGCGTGGTACAGCGCTACGCCGAGCACATCTGCGTCATGCATGACGGCCGGGTGGTGGAAAGCGGGCGCACCGGCGACGTCATCCAGCAGCCGAGTGCGGCCTATACCCGGCGTCTGCTGGACGCCGAGCCCGGCGGCCAACCGCCCCGCCCCGACCCGGCTGCCGGCGAGCACCTGCAAACCCGCGCACTCACCGTGGATTTCGGCGCGCGCAAGCACTGGTTCCGCGCCGATGATCCCGGCTTCCGGGCCGTGGACCATGTGGATCTGGCCGTGCCGCGCGGCGAAACCCTGGGCGTGGTGGGCGAATCCGGCTCGGGCAAGTCCAGTCTGGCCCTGGCGGTGCTGCGCCTGGCGCACAGCACCGGCGAGATCCGGCTGGACGATACCCGCCTGGACCAGCTCCAGGGCAAGGGCATGCGCCCCTGGCGCAAACGCCTGCAGGTGGTATTCCAGGATCCCTGGAGCACGCTCAATCCACGCATGACGGTGGGCCAGATCGTGGCCGAAGGGCTGGCGGTGCATCATCGCGAATTGAGCGAGGCGGAGCGTGTCGAGCGGGTGGAGTCCATGCTCCGCGAGGTGGGCATGAAACCGGATGCGCGTCACCGCTACCCGCACGAGTTTTCCGGCGGTCAACGCCAGCGCGTGGCCATTGCCCGTGCGCTGATCCTGCGTCCGGAAGTGCTGATCCTGGACGAGCCCACCTCGGCACTCGATCGC
>CAJXLA010000074.1 GCA_913055795.1 uncultured Alcanivorax sp.
TGGCGCGCAGAAGGCCTGGCGGATGCGCCGGCCTTCTTCGGTGCGCACGGGGATGTTCTGCAGGTTGGGATCGGTGGAGGACAGCCGCCCGGTGGCGGTGACCGCCTGGTGGTAGGAGGTGTGCACCCGTTTGGTGTCCGGGTTGACCATCTCCGGCAGGCGGTCGGTGTAGGTGTTCTTGAGCTTGGCCACGCCGCGGTAGTCCATGATGAGCCGGGGCAGCTCGTGGCCGTCGTTGGCCAGTTCCTCCAGCACGCCCTCGGCGGTGGACGGCGCGCCGGTGGGGGTTTTCTTCTTTACGGGCAGTTCGAGTTTTTCGAACAGGACATGGCCGAGCTGCTTGGGCGAGCCCAGGTTGAATTGCTCGCCCGCCTTTTCGTAGGCCTGCTGTTCGAGATCGCTCATCTTCTGCGCCAGTTCGTGGCTCTGTTTTTTCAGCAGATCCACATCGATATGGCAGCCGCTGCGCTCCATGCGCGAGAGCACGGGCAGCAGGGGCATTTCGATGGTGTGGAAGACGTCCTTCAGCCGGCCCTCTTCTTCCAGTTGCGGATAGAGGATCTGGTGGAGCTGGAAGGTGACGTCGGCGTCCTCGGCGGCATAGGGGCCCGCTTCATCCAGGGCGATCTGGTTGAAGGTAAGCTGTTTGGCGCCCTTGCCGGCGATGTCCTCGAAGTCGATGTTGCGGTGGCCCAGGTACTTGAGCGCGAGCGAGTCCATGTCGTGGCGGGTGGCCACGGAATCGAGCACATAGGACTCGAGCATGGTGTCGTATGCGATGCCGCGCAGCTCCACGCCGGCGCGGGCGAGTACGGACTGATCGTATTTCAGGTTCTGGCCCACCTTCTTGCGGTCTTCGTCCTCGAGCAGGGGCACGAGTTTCTTCTGGATGGTGTTCCAGTCGAGCTGATCCGGCGCGCCGGGGTAGTCGTGCGTGAGGGGCAGATAGGCGGCCTCGCCCGGGTTCACGGCGAAGGACATGCCCACCAGATCGGCGCGCATGTAGTTGAGGCTGGTGGTCTCGCAGTCGAAGGCGAACAGATCGGTTTCCTTCAGGCGCTCGATCCAGTCGTCCAGGGTTTCTTCGTCCAGGATGGTGGCATAGGCGATATGGGAGACGGTGTCGGATGTGGGGCCGTCGCCGCCGAGGTCCTCGCCCTGGGCCAGTTCGTCCAGCCAGGCCATGAATTCCAGCTTGCGGTACTGCTCGGCCAGGGTCTGGGTGTCCGGTTCGGCGAGTTTGAAGTCCTCGAGTTTTTCCTTGATCTCCATGTCCGTGAGGATGGTGGCCAGCTTGTAGGACAGATACGCCTGGTCTTTGTTTTCCTCGAGCTTCTCGGGCATCTTCTTCGCGCCGCGAAAGCCCAGTTCGCGCACTTTCTCCAGATCGGCGTAGATATCGTCCAGCGAGCCCATACCCTGGATGAGCGCGCGGGCGGTCTTCTCGCCCACGCCGGCCACGCCCGGGATGTTGTCCGAGGAATCGCCCATCAGCGCGAGGAAGTCGATGATGTACCGAGGCGGCACGCCGAACTTTTCCTCGACGCCGTCCGGGTCGAGGACGGTGTTGCTCATGGTGTTGATCAGCGTAATACCCGGCTCCACCAGTTGGGCCATGTCCTTGTCGCCGGTGGACACCAGCACCTCCCGGCCCTGTTCCTTCAAACGCTTGCTCATGGTGCCGATGACGTCGTCGGCCTCGACGCCGTCCTCGATGATCAGCGGCATACCCAGGGCCCGGATCAGGTCGAACAGCGGCTCCACCTGATCGCGCAGATCATCGGGCATGGCCGGGCGGTTGGCCTTGTACTCCTCGAAGAGTTCGTCGCGGAAGGTCTTGCCCTTGGGGTCGAAGATGACCGCCATGTACGCCGGGTTATAGTCGTTGCGCAGCTTGCGCAGCATGGAGGCCACGCCGCGCACGGCGCCCGTGGGCCGGCCGTCGCTGGTCGAAAGCGCGGGCAGGGCGTGATAGGCGCGGTAGAGGTAGGACGAGCCGTCGACGAGGATTACGGGCGGTTGGTCAGCCATGGGCTCCCTTATTCGGTGTTTCGGCCGCGGTCAGGATAGCGCGGTGGTGGACGCGATTAAATCGGGTTTATTCGCCATTTCCGGGAAATGGAGGCTGCCGGGTCGCACCCCGGCGGTCCCCTTCCGAAAAGCCCCCTTTCGGGGGCATTACCTTTTTGTTTTTCGACAAAAAAGTAATCTAAAAAAACGAACCCCGACGGACTACCCTGCACGCCAGCATTCGCTGGCGTGCAGGGTTCCCTCATCCGCTCCGGCTCATTACGGGTCGGGCCAGACAGATCTTCCACGATCTGCTGGCCCTCAATCCGCCATCCCTGGCGGATTGCCCCTATTCGCCTGCGCTCCTTCGGTAGTCCTCAGGGGCTAACTGTACGGGCTCGCCTTCGGCTTCGCCCGTTTTGGGTGAGTCGCTTCCCGGCAAGCAAAAAAGCGATCCTTGAGAAATCAGGATGTTGTCTTTTCCAGAACAATGTCGTGGACCTCGTGCCCCTTGTTCTCCCCGCGCTGCTCGAAGCGGGTCAGGGGGCGCCATTCGGGGCGTTGAGCGTATTGGCCTTTGCCTGCGCGGTTGGTCCAGCCCTGGACCTGGCCGATGACTTCGAGCATGTATTCGGCATAGTCCGCCCAGTCCGTGGCCATATGGAGGACGCCGCCGGGTTCGATCTTGCGGTGGACGAGATCGAGAAAGCCGGGCTGGACGATGCGGCGCTTGTGGTGCTTTTTCTTGGGCCAGGGGTCGGGGAAGTAGAGCTGCACCCGGTGGAGGCTGGCGTCCGGGATGCATTCTTCCAGGATTTCGACGCCGTCGTCGCAGTAGGTGCGCAGATTGGTCAGTGCGTGTTCCTCGATGCCCATGAGCAGCGAGCCCACGCCCGGGCGGTGGACCTCGATGCCGACGAAGTCCTTGTCCCGTTCGCGCTCGGCCATGGCCACCAGGGACTGGCCCATGCCGTAGCCGAGCTCCAGCACCAGGGGGGCGCGGCGGCCGAAGACGGCCTCGGGGTCGAGTAGGCCATCGGCGCGTTCCAGGCCGTGGACGGGCCAGAGGCGCTCCAGGGCCTTTTCCTGCCCCCGGGTCAGGCGGCCTTCACGGAGCACGAAGGAGCGCACCTTGCGCAGGCGCTTGCCCGTTTCCGGGTCGGCCTCCTGATTCAGAAAATCGAGCATGATTTCACACCATCGTGACGTGCGCTGTGTTCAGATGGATGATACCGCGTGGTGTCGGGGTTCTCGCTAAGATTCCCCCCTTAGTCTTACCCCCCAAGGGAACTTCGGCATCACCGGCTTTACCACCCAAGGTCCGGCACTCCCCCTGCCGGATCCATCGCGGGGCAGGGATGCCCCCTTTTTCCTTGACGTTCCGAGCCGAATCCCGGTGACCCCCTTCCGTGTCCACTCCTCAAGCCGCGACGTGACAGCTCCGTTTTACCGGGACCTTTCATCAAGGCGTAGCTCCCGCAGCGCGTCAGCGCCAGGGAGCGAAGACTTACCTTCTAACTTCCCGTTGCCAGGGGAGAACGTAGACCCCCTCTGACTCTCCCTTTCCAGGGGGAGAACCAAACCCCTTTTGACTTCCCCTTAAAAAGGGGAAGAACCGTTCTTTCCTCCCCTGGGGAGGGTGTCGCAAAAGCCTCTGAATTTTGCGTCCTGAACCCTCGAACAAGCTGTAGGGTGCGCTGTGCGCACCTTCAAGGCCCGATGGTGCGCACAGCGCACCCTACAGCTTCTGCGCGAGCCCCGGGGTGCAAAAATCAGAGGCTTTTACAACACCCTCGGGGACGGGGAGAAGCATTTCTTCCTCTGTGCTCTCTGTATGCTCGTTGGTTTCTTTCTTGTCGGTGCCTATTGATCGAAAAAGGTGCCTTCCATGGGCGACGAAGCCGAAGCATAGGCCTTTCTGGGCATGCGGCCGGCGCGGAAGGATTCGCGGCCGGCTTCGATGGCCTTGCGCATGGCGCTCGCCATGAGTACGGGCTGTTTGGCGTGGGCCACGGCGGAATTCAGCAATACACCATCGCAGCCCATTTCCATGGCGATGGCCGCGTCCGAGGCGGAACCCACCCCGGCGTCCACAATGACGGGCACCTTCGCCTCTTCCATGATCAGCCGGATGTTGTGCGGATTGAGAATGCCCAGCCCGGAACCGATGAGCGAGCCCAGGGGCATGACCGCGTCCACGCCCATGGCCTCCAGCTCGCGTGCGGCGATGGGATCGTCATTGGTGTAGACCAGTACGCGGAAGCCGTCGTCGATGAGCTCCTTCGCGGCCTGAAAGGTGGCGCGCATATCCGGGTAGAGGGTTTTTTCGTCGCCCAGGACTTCCAGCTTGACCAGATCATGGCCGTCCAGCAGTTCCCGTGCGAGCTTGCAGGTGCGCACCGCGTCTTCGGCATTGAAGCAGCCGGCGGTGTTGGGCAGCAGGGTATAGCGCTCCGGCGGAATGTACTCCAGCAGGCTGGGTTCGTCCTTGTTCTGGCCGATATTGGTACGCCGGATGGCCACGGTCACCATCTCGGCACCACTGGCCTCGATGGCCTCACGGGTCTGTTCGAAGCTTTCGTACTTGCCGGTGCCGATCAGCAGCCGCGAGCTGAATTCGCGGCCGGCGACCTTGAGGGTATCGTTGCTCATGAATCTCGCTTGTCGCTGGGTTCAGCCGCCGCCGACGGCATGAATGACTTCCACCCGGTCGCCTTCGTCCAGGCGGTGCTCGCCGTGTTCGCTGCGGGGGACGATCTCGCGGTTTACTTCAATGGCATAGCGGCGGCCGGTGAGGCCCAGCTGATTCGCCAGGTCGGACACCGTTTGCCCCTCGAAGCGGTATTCCTCGCCGTTGAGCTGAATTTCCATGGACGCCTCCCGCCTTGCAGGCTCTGTCGGGAAAAAATGGCCCCGCGCGTGGCGGAATTCAATGGCCGGCGTGGTGCCACAGGCCCCAGGCCAGCCAGAGCCAGCCGACGATCAGGGCCGTGCCGCCCAGCGGTGTAACGGCGCCCAGCCAGCGCTGGTCGGTGAGCACCAGCAGATAGAGACTGCCGGAGAAAACCGTAACGCCGGCCAGCAGGACCCAGCCCGGCACCAGCAGGGCCGTCTCGTTCAGCTGGTGCGCCAGCATACCCACGATCAGCAGCGCCAGTGCGTGAAAGAAATGATACTGGGCGGCCGTTTCCCAGGTGGTGAGCATCTGCGCCGAAACACGCTCGCGCAGCCCGTGCGCGCCAAAGGCCCCGAGGGCCACCGCCAGGGCGCCGTTCAACGCGCCCGCCACCAGCAAGGCTTTCATTCCACCGGCTCCTGTTGCTTGCCGTCATTATAACGCGAGGCGGGGGCGGGATGCGCGGGCAGAAATCCTGTCACGATATTCACCACGGAGATTGCAGTGACCGCGAGGGGTTCTTCTCTGTGCTCTCTGTGTGCTCTGTGGTTGATTTCAGGCCCGGGAGAATCAGCCAGGCCCTTGATTGAACCACAGAGGTCACAGAGGGGCACAGAGTGGGGAACGGTTTCAGATCCCCTATTCAAGGGGAGGATAAAGGAGGGGTTCTTTTCCGGGCACTGTACTATTCGCGGCCGGGGCGCACCCATAGGGCACGATGGCCGCTCCTACCGAGCCTTTTCCTTGCTCCTTGCCACTTGCTCCTTGCAGCTGGCGCCTTGCGAACCGCAAGGCGCCCGAAAATGTGCGGCTCAGGCAGCGGCCGTCATGGCACCACGCAGCTTCTTGATGGCGTTGTTCTCGAGCTGCCGGATGCGTTCGGCGGAAACGCCGTATTCATCCGCCAGGGATTGCAGCGTGGCCTTGCTGTCCTCGTTCAGCCAGCGGCGCTGGAGGATGTCGCGGCCGCGCTCGTCCAGTTCCGTAAGGGCCTGACCCAGTTGCTCGTGATTCTGCTCGGCGGAGTCATAGTCCGCCAGCATTTCCGCCGGGTCATTGCCCTCGGCATGGAGATACTGCGACGGCGCCGGAACGGCATTGTCCTCGTCTTCGTTCGCCGGCGCATCAAAGGCGGCGTCGAACGCACCCATGCGCCCTTCCATTTCCTTGACCTGGGCGCTCGTCACGCCCAGGTCCTCGGCGATGCGATCCGTTTCTTCCGGATTGAGCCGGCCGAGTTTCTTCTTGGCGCCACGCAGATTGAAGAAGAGTTTGCGCTGCGCCTTGGTGGTGGCCACCTTGACGATGCGCCAGTTGCGCAGCACGAATTCGTGAATCTCGGCGCGGATCCAGTGCACCGCAAAGGACACCAGGCGAACCCCTTTGGTGGGGTCGAAACGACGCACGGCCTTCATCAGGCCCACATTGCCTTCCTGGATGAGATCGGACAGCGCCAGGCCATAGCCGCTGTAGCTCCGGGCGATATGCACCACAAAACGCAGGTGCGCGAGCACCATTGAGCGCGCGGCTTCGAGGTCATCGTGGTAATACAACCGCTCGGCCAGCGTCTTCTCTTCCTCGACGCTGAGCACGGGCACGGCGTTCACGGCCTGAATGTAGGCATCCAGGTCGTTGCCCGGCACAGCGAGCGGCATGTTGTTCGCCGTTACCGGTTGCAGTTGAGCGTTCGTCATTCCCGACTCCCTCCTTTACTCTTGCGACTCCGAGACTAGCAGTCACCACCTTGGAGTGCTAATAGGCGCGAAAGTTCCGCGGCCATAGATGCTGCCTATGGCGCTTTTCGCGCCTGCGCGACAGCAGTGTACGCCCGAAAAGGCCGCCACGCAGCCCCTTCGGGGCATCCCGCAAAGCGCGGGCTTGCACGGAAAGTCGCAAAAGGGGTGGCTAGAAAAAGCGCGGATCCATCTCGCGCAGATGCCGACCCACCGCCAGCCAGGCGCCCATCAGGCCCAGGATGCCGGCGAACAGCGGCAGCAGCACAAAGGCGCCCGGATGGAGGCTGGCCAGGGAATAGCTGCTGTCATAGAGCCCGGCGAGGCGGTCCACGGGCCCGGACAGCCACCAGAGCGCGATCTGGACCAGCACGGCCGCCATCAGTCCCCCGCCGGCGCCGTACCAGAAGCCGGTATAGAGAAAGGGCCGGCGCACGAAGCCGTCCGTGCCGCCCACGATCTTGACCACGGTGATTTCCTCGCGCCGGCTTTCGATGGCCAGGCGGATGGTGTTCATGAGCACCAGCATGACACCCAGTGCCAATGCCAACGCCAGCGCGGACACCAGGCGCTCGCCCACATCCAGCATGGCGTCCAGCCGCCGCACCCACTGCACATCCAGCTGGACCTGATCCACGCTGTCCTGCTCACCCAGGCGTTCGCTCAGTGCATCCAGCGCGTCCGGGTCGCTTGCTTCCGGATAGACAATGATCAGCGGCGGCAAGGGATTGTCGGGCAGGGCATCCAGCGCATTGCCGAAGCCGGACATCTGCTGGTATTCGTCCAGCGCCTCGGCCGGGGTGATCACCTCGGTACGGCGGATGCTGTCCCACGCTTTCCAGTTGTCGGCCCGTTCGCGCTGGGCATCTTCGGCCATGTCCTGTTTCAGGAAAACGGACAGATGGGCGTTGCCCTGCCAGCTCTGGGTCAGTCCGCGCATGTTTTCCAGCATCACGCCCAGACCCACCGGCAGGGCCAGGGCAATGGCGATCACCAGTACCGTCATGCCGGTGCCCACCGGGCGGGCGGCGAGACGGATCAGGGCATCCCGGGCGGAGTCCAGATGGTGGCGCCACCAGGAGCGCAGCCGGTCGCGCAGGCTGAGCGATCCCTCCTTCGCCCCCGGGCCGCGCCGGCGGGCAGTACGCACCACGGGCTGTCGCGGCGTGGCGTTACGCGCCATGGACGGCCTCCGGACGGTCGGTGATCAGCCGCCCTTCGCTCAGGCTGAGCAGGCGATGGGGATAGCGCGCGATCAGGCTCATATCATGGGTGGCGATGAGTACGGCCACACCCACCCGGGCGAAGTCCTTGAAAATGTCCATGATCTCCGCGGACAGTTCCGGGTCCAGATTGCCGGTGGGCTCGTCGGCGAGCAGCAGCGGGGGCTTGTTCACCACGGCCCGGGCAATGCCGACGCGCTGGAGTTCGCCGCCGGACAGGACAATGGGGTTGAGCTTTTCCTTGTTCAGCAGGCCCACCTTGTCCAGGGCGGCGCGCACGCGCCGGCCGATCTCGTCCGGGCCATAGCCGGCAATGATCAGCGGCAGGGCCACATTGTCGAAAACGCTGCGGTCGAAGAGCAGCTGGTGGTTCTGGTGCACCATGCCGATACGCCGGCGCAGGTAGGGAATGCCGCGCTTGCCAATGGTGTTGAGGTCATCCCCCTGCACATAGACCTTGCCGCCGGTGGGGCGCTCGATGAGCATGATCAGCTTGAGCAGGGTGGACTTGCCGGCGCCGGAGTGGCCGGTGAGAAAGGTCAGCTCGCCGGCGGGCTGTTCGAAGGTGACCTGTTGCAGGGCCTCCTGCCCGCCGGGATAGCGCTTGCTGACCCGGTCGAATTCGATCATCGCGCCACGTCTTCAAACAGCGCCTGCACAAAATCATCCGCGCGGAAGGGCCGCAGATCCTCGAGCTTTTCGCCCACGCCGATAAAGCGAATGGGCATGCCCGTCTTCTGCGCCAGGGCGAACAGAATGCCGCCCTTGGCGGTGCCGTCGAGCTTGGTCAGGGTCAGTCCGGTCACGCCCACCGCCTCCTCGAATTCGCGCACCTGATTCAGGGCATTCTGCCCGGTGCCGGCGTCCAGGACCAGCATGACTTCATGGGGCGCGTCCGGCATCTGCTTTTTCATCACGCGCACCACCTTGCTGAGTTCCTCCATGAGGTTGGCGCGGGTGTGCAGCCGGCCGGCGGTATCGGCAATGAGAATATCCGTGTCCCGGGCCCGAGCAGCTTCCAGGGCGTCGAAGACCACGGAGGCGGAGTCCGAGCCGGTTTCCTGGGCGATGACGGGGATGTCGTTGCGCTCGCCCCAGACCTGGAGCTGCTCCACGGCGGCGGCGCGGAAGGTGTCGCCGGCGGCGAGCATGACGCTGTTCCCCTGCTGCTGATAGCGGCAGGCGAGCTTGCCGATGGTGGTGGTCTTGCCCACACCGTTGACCCCCACGGTCAGGATCACGAAGGGTCTCTTCGAGGTGTCGATTTCCAGGGGCTGCTCCACCGGCGCCAGCAGCTTGCGCAATTCGTCCTGCAGCGCCTCGTAGAGCGCATCGGCGTAAATCAGTTCCTTGCGCGAGACACGCTCGGTCAGCGCCTGGACAATGGTGTCCGTGGCCTCGACCCCCACGTCGGCGGTGAGCAGCTGGGTTTCGATATCTTCCAGGAGCTCGTCGTCAATTTCCTTGGCGCCCACGAGCAGATCCGCCATGCCCTTGCCCAGGCCCTGACGGGTCTTGCTCAGGCCCTGTTTCATGCGGGCCCAGACACTGCCCGTGTTCTTGTCTTCCGGCGGGGGCGAATCGTGGTCGTCGCTCATGAGGGACATGCGCTCCAGGTTACGGGCTGGCAGTAGGCGCGTGTACTGGTTTTCAGATAAGGTGCACGCACCGGAACCTTGCTTCGATCGGCCGGTCGAAACCGGCGGAATATCCTATCATCCGGGGCTTGCGGGAGAAACGAATGCGCTTGCGAGATCAGGGGTCGCTGATCGCGATAATGGCGGCCGTGTTGCTGGCCGGGCCGAGCCCGGCGGCGGACTATCCGGACACCCATGAGTACCGTCTGAGCAATGACATGAAACTGCTGGTGCGCGAGGACCATCGCGCGCCCGTGGCCACGGTCATGATCTGGTACGGGGTGGGCAGTGCCGACGAGCCGCCGGGGCGCACCGGACTTGCCCATCTGCTGGAACACATGATGTTCAAGAATACCCGGCACCTGCAGCCGGGCGAGTTCTCGAAACTCGTATCGCGTTTCGGTGGCACCAGCAACGCCTTCACCTCCTACGACTACACCGCCTATTACCAGGAATACGAGGTGAGCCGCCTGCCACTGGCGCTGGAGCTGGAAGCCGAGCGCATGCGCAATCTGGAAATCAAACCCGAGGAGTTCCAGCGCGAACGCAATGTGGTGCTGGAAGAGCGCAGCCAGCGCGTCGAGGACAATCCGGATGCGCTGGCCGGGGAAAAGTTCTCCGCCATCACCCGGCCGGGCACCGGCTACGCCTCGCCCGTGATCGGCTGGAGCCGGGATCTCAAACAACTCACCCCGGCCATGGCCCGGGACTGGTATGAACGCTTCTATCATCCGGGCAATGCGCGCCTGGTCGTGGCCGGCGATGTGGACCCGGACAAGGTGCGCACGCTGGCGGAGCGTTTCTTCGGTGATATTCCGGCGCGCGAAACCAACGCCGGTCTGGCGCGCGGCGAACGGCCCGTACCCGGTGAACGGCGGCTGAAGCTGGAGTTGCCCGTACGCGTGCCCAATCTGCGCATGAGCTGGAACGTGCCTTCGCTGGTGAATCTGGACAGCCCGGACGACTATTACGCACTGACCATGCTCGCCGGGGTGCTGGACGGCGGCCAGAGCGCCCGACTGGAAAGCCGGCTGGTGCGCGGCGCCGAAATCGCCGCCGGAACGAGCACGGGTTATCGCGGGCTGACCCGCGGCGACGGCCTCTTCCGCATCAATGCCACCCCCAATCCGGGCACCAGCCTGGCGGAACTGGAAGAGGCCCTGCTGAAGCAGGTCCGCCAGCTCAAGAAGAATCCGCCCGATGCGGACGAACTGGAACGGGTGCGCGCCCAGGTCACCGCCAGCGACGTCTACGAGAAGGATTCGGTCTTCCGGCAGGCCATGGAGCTGGGCTATCTGGATACGCTGGGCCTCGACTGGCGGCTGGCGAAGCGATTCAGTGACCGGCTGGCCGAGGTTACGCCCGAGGACGTACAACAGGCGGCGAAACAGTATCTGGTGCCGGCCCGCAGCGCCGTCGCCCGGGTGCAATCGGAGGCAAAATGACAAGAGCGCTGACACTGATACTCGTTCTGGCCCTGCTGGGCGGCTGCCAGACGGCCGGGGACTTTCCCGCCACGGCCGAGGCCCTCAAGGACGTTCCCACCCAGGGCCGGGAGCTGACCCCGAAGCAATGGACCACGGACCAGGGCAGCACCGTGCTGTTCATGCGCACCGAAGAGCTGCCCATGCTGGACGTACGCCTCACCTTCGCCGCCGGCAGCACGCGCGACGGCGACCGGCCCGGGCTGGCTTCGCTCACCAGTGCGCTGCTGGATGACGGCTCCGAAGGGCTGAGCGTGGACGACATCGCCCGGGGCTTCGAGAACCTGGGCGCGCGCTATTCCACCAGCAGCCACCGGGACATGGGCGTGATCGAGCTGCGCACGTTGAGCCAGGCGAAATGGCGCGAGCCGGCGGTGGAGCTGTTCCTGGACACCATTGGAGCCCCGACTTTTCCCGAGGATGCCCTGGAGCGGGCCCGAACCCAGCGCTTGCAGGCCCTGCGCCGCCACCAGCAGGTGCCCGGCCCGCAGGTGAACAAGGCATTTTACCGCACCCTCTACGGGGACCATCCCTACGGGCATCCGTCCGGCGGCACCATGGACAGCATCCGGGCCATTGAGCGCCAGCACCTGCAGGCGTTCTGGAACGAGTATTACACAACCGGCAACGCGGTCATTGCCCTGGTGGGCGATATCAAACAGGAAGAGGCGAAACAGCTGGCGGCGCGGATCAGTGAACGGCTGCCCGAAGGCGGTCCCGCGCCCGAGCTGGAGTCGGCGAAGCCGCTGACCGAGCGCAAGCGCGAGCATATCGACTTCCCGTCGCAGCAGACCCATCTGAAGCTGGGCAACCAGCTGATCCAGCGCGGCCATCCGGACTATGTGCCCTTGTATGTGGGCAATCACATATTGGGCGGCGGCGGCTTTACCTCGATTCTGATGGAAGAAGTTCGTCAGGAGCGAGGCTATGTCTATGGCATTTCCTCGGGCCTGCATCCCATGGCTGCGGGTGGTCCGCTCACGGTTGGCCTCCAGACGCGGAACCAACAGGCCGGTGAGGCCCTGGGGCTGACCCTGTCCCTGGTCAAGGATTTTGTCGCCGAGGGGCCCACGCAAGAGCAGCTGCGCAAGGCCCGGGACAATATCCGGGGCAATTTCGCGCGCAGCACGGCCTCGAACAGCGATATCGTGGGCCAGCTCGCGGCCATCGGCTTCTATGATCTACCGCTGGATTATCTGGAATGGTTCCGCGAACAGGTCAATCAGACCTCGGTCGAGGACGTGAAACAGGCATTCCAGAAACACCTGAAGCCGGAAAATCTGGCCATTGTCAGTATCGGCCCGGAAAAACCGGAGCCCAGGATGCCGGAGGACGACAGCGAGGGGGAATAACCCCGGGAACCCCCCTCTCTGATCTCCCCCTTGCGAGAGGGTGTAAGGCAAAGCGTAGGGTGCGCCGTGCGCACCTTCAAGGCCCAATGGTGCGCACGGCGCACCCTACAGCTGTGCTCTCTGTGATCTCTGTGGTAGCGATCATGTCCGGATTCCTGTCTGAAGAGCGTTTCTCCCGGCACCTGGCGCACCCCGGAGGTACGCGAAACCGTGCTGAGTCAGGTCACGACGTCGTGAAATAACCACAGAGGACACAGAGAGCACAGAGATGACGGGCATGCGCTTCTGTGTTTCCGGGTCCTCGGTGGTCACTTCGAGCGGCGGCGGATAACGGATCGGGACAACGCGAGAAACCCATGGGCACCAAACGCGGTACGGTACGGCTGATCGGCGGGGAATTCGGCGGCCGGAAACTGCATTTCCAGGACAAGGGCGGCGAGGTACGGCCCACCAGTGACCGGCTACGCGAGACGCTGTTCAACTGGCTGCAGTTCGATCTCGCCGGCGCCCGGGTGCTGGATCTCTTTGCCGGCTCCGGCGCGCTGGGCGCCGAGGCGTTGTCGCGCGGGGCGGCCCAGGCGGTGCTGGTGGAGCGCGCCCGGGTGCACTGCAAGGATCTGGAACGTCAGCTGCACCCCCTGTTCGAAGACCGCATCAGCATTGTCCACGCCGACGCCCGGGAATGGCTTCGACACGAGCGGGGCCGATTCGATCTGGTGTTCGTGGACCCGCCCTATGATCTCCAGCTCCAGGCGAAGATGGCCCGGACCCTCGACGACGGCGGCTTCCTTGCGGACGGGGCGCTTATCTATGTGGAATCGGGCGCCCATGACGCCGAACCCGCCATGCCCGCGAGCTGGGCCCGGGAACGCGAGAAGACCGGCGGCGATGTGCGCGCCGTGGTGTACCGGCGCGCGGAGCCGGCGGGTTGAAAACGCGCGCGGCGACTCGAAATCTGGCCCGATGATACGAGAAAGTGATTTCAGCCCACCTGCCTGGGCCCGTTCCCCCCATGTCCAGACCCTGTACGGGCCCCTGGTCCGGCGCATCGAGCCGCCGGAGCGCCGCACCGAAAAACTCACGCTGGCGGACGGCGACCATCTCTGGCTCCACCATGCCGGCCCCACACCCGGCCCCGGGGCCAACCGGGTAATCCTGCTGCACGGCCTGTCCGGCTGTGCGG
>CAJXLA010000075.1 GCA_913055795.1 uncultured Alcanivorax sp.
CCCCACTGCTGCCTCCCGTAGGAGTTCGGGCCGTGTCTCAGTCCCGATGTGGCTGATCATCCTCTCAGACCAGCTACAGATCGCGGCCTTGGTAGGCCTTTACCCCACCAACTAGCTAATCTGACGCGGGCTCATCCTTCGGCGACAGCTTGCAACAGAGGCCGTCTTTCCCCAAAAGGGCGTATGCGGTATTAATCCGAGTTTCCCCGGGCTATCCCCCGCCAAAGGGTAGATTCCCACGCGTTACTCACCCGTCCGCCGCTCGACGCCCGGAGTGCAAGCACTCCGTCGTTTCCGCTCGACTTGCATGTGTTAGGCCTGCCGCCAGCGTTCAATCTGAGCCATGATCAAACTCTTTGGTTACAAAAAGCTTGCTCAGGTCCGCCGAAACAGACCCGATAATCGCTCAGACACCTTCGACCTAAACTCGAAATTACGACGAGTCGAGTGCCGTTCAGTGTCAATCTCTACAGAAACATCAACACCAAACAGCGCCCACACGTTTGTCTGCCTGAATTGTGAAAGAGCTGCCGGAACCGCCTCGTAGGCTCTGTCCCGGTTAGAGAGCGCACATTCTACTGACGCACCGAGGCCTGTCAATCACTTTCTGAAGAGATTCCGGGCCTTGGCGGGATCACTCGACCCATACCCGGGCAATCTTTTTCTTGCCCGCCTGGATGACCCGCTGCTCGCCCCGCTCAAGCTTGCGCTCGGCCCCGGCCTGGGCCCCGTCGATATAGACCGCACCATTGCCCAGCATGTCCCGGGCGGCGGAGGCATTCTTGGCCAGTCCGGCCAGCCGCAGCACCGCCGGCAGCGGCAGGCTGTCACCCTCGGGAATGGTGACGGTGACCTCGGGCAGATCCTCGGGAATCTCGCCGAAGGCAAGCTGGTTGCCTGCCGACCGCGGTGCCGCTTCGGCGGCCGACGCATCGTGAAAACGCGTAATCATCTCCGCGGCCAGCACGCGCTTGGCCTGCTGGACATTGTCCACCTGATCGAAGATGGCCTGACAGAGCTCCGGTGAACGCCCCAACCGGCCCTCGGCGGAACCCAGCCGGGCACAGACATCGGCCCAGTCCAACTCGCCCGCAGGGGCTGGCTCACCCGCCTCCAGCCGCGCCCGCAGCTGTTCCACACCTTCCAGCGGAACCCCGCTGAGCAGTTCGAAATACCGCCACAGGAGCTCATCCGGCACGGACAGCAGCTTGCGGTACATTTCGCCGGGGCTATCCTCCAGGGCCACATAGTTGCCCCTGGACTTGGACATCTTGTCCACGCCGTCCAGGCCCTCCAGCAGGGGCAGCATGAGGCAGACCTGGGATGCCTGGCCGTAGTGCTTCTGAATGGTGCGGCCCATGAGCAGATTGAACTTCTGGTCGGTACCGCCGACTTCCACGTCCGCTTCCATGGCCACGGAGTCGTAGCCCTGAACCAGCGGGTAGAGGAATTCGTGGATGGCGATGGACTGATTGTGGGCGTAGCGGTTGCCGAAATCCTCGCGCTCGAGCATCCGAGCCACCGTCTGCTGCCCCGCCAGGCGGATCATGTCCGCTGCGCTCATCGCGTTCATCCAGTCCGAGTTGAACATGACCTCGGTCTTGTCCGGATCCAGCACCTTGAACACCTGGTCCTGGTAGGTACGGGCGTTGGCAGCCACCTGCTCGCGCGTGAGCGGCGGCCGGGTTTCGTTCTTGCCAGTGGGGTCGCCGATCATGCCGGTAAAATCGCCGATCAGAAAAAGAACCGTATGGCCCAGGTCCTGAAACTGGCGCAATTTGTTCAAAAGCACCGTGTGGCCCAGATGCAGGTCGGGTGCGGTGGGATCGAAACCGGCCTTGATCCGCAGGGAGCGCTCCTCATGGAGCTTGTCGACCAGGTCCTGCTCGAGAATGATTTCATCCGCCCCGCGGCGAATGACTGCCAGTACATCCTCCAACCCGGACATCTTACCCCCGTCACAAAAATGAGACCGCCGATCAAGGAGCGGCATTGTAGCACTTGATACCGGGTATAAAAGGCGGGTATTTTACCTAGACAACTGTCGTAAAAACACGGCTGATCAGGATCCTGGCCTTATAACTTCACAAGCGACCTGAAACCATGCCCGAAAAAGCCTCTCACATTGCCCGGTTGCTGCGCCGTTTCCCGCGCGGCCATCTGGCCGTAAGCCTGGTCCTGGCCGCCGCCACGGGCTTGTTCATGGCGTTGCCCCAGTCAGGCTCGTCTTTGGCCGAAGCGTCCTCGCCCCGGCCACTGACACTGCCCCATCCCCCCGAACCGGCGCAGGACGGAAATCAGAACACGGTCGCGGCCGAGCAAACGCCGGATCGGGACTGGATGGAACTGGAGGTGACGTCCGGTGATACCCTGGTAGGGCTGCTCAATGACCAGGGCGTATCCACTGAAGCCGTGCATGAGCTGGTTTCGTCGCAAAAGCAGCTGACGCGCCTGGCCGATCTGCGTCCCGGCGAGCGCCTGCGCGTGGACGTGGCCGACGGCGGACGGCTGGAAGCGTTGCAATACCAGGCCAATGAGCTCAAGACCCTGAGCGCGGAACGCGGTCCCGACGGCTGGCAGGTGCAGACCCACAAGCGTAGCTATGAGCGTGAACTGCAATATGCCGAGGCCACCATCAACTCCTCGCTCTTCCGGGCGGGCCAGCGCGCGGGCATGACAAACAGCCTTACCATGCAGCTGGCCAACATCTTCGGCTGGGACATTGATTTCATCCTGGACATCCGTAGCGGTGATCGCTTCCGCGTGCTTTATGAAGAGCTGTATCTGGACGGCGAAAAGGTGCGCAACGGCGATATCCTGATGGCCGAGTTCTACAACGGCGACCGTCATTTCCAGGCCTTCCGTCATGAAATGGAAGACGGGCGGGTGGATTATCTGGACGCCAGCGGCCAGTCCGTGCGCAAGGAGTTTATCCGCACACCCGTGGAATTCAGCCGCATCAGTTCAGGGTTCAGCAAAAGCCGCGAGCATCCCGTGCTCAACCGCACCCGGGCGCACAAGGGCGTGGATTATGCCGCCCCCACGGGCACGCCCGTGAAGGCCTCGGGCGATGGCAAGGTGGTATTTGCCGGGCGCAAGGGCGGCTACGGCAATGTGCTCATCATCAAGCACGGGCAGAAATATTCCACCCTCTATGCCCACCTGAACCGTTTCGCTCGGGGCATCCATGTGGGCCGGCGTGTGGAGCAGAAAGACACGGTCGCCTATGTCGGAGCCAGCGGCCTGGCAACGGGTCCGCACCTGCATTACGAATTCCGGGTAAACGGTGTGCACCGCAACCCGCTGCGCGTGGATCTTCCCGAGGCCGGCCATGTCCCCGAATCCGAGCGCCGCGATTTTCTCGTCGAGGCCAACCAGCTGAAGAACCAGATGGCGCTGCGTGCCGAGGCCTTCCAGGTTGCCCGAAACAGCCGCTGAAGACGGCCTCTACATGGGCCTGATGTCCGGCACCAGTCTGGACGCTCTCGACGCCGCCCTGGTGGAGATCACCGGCGGCGAACTCCGGCTCCGCGCAACGCATTCCCATCCGCTTTCCCAAGATCTTCGAAACCGCATTTACGCACTGTGCTCGTCCGGCGCCGACGAAATTGATCGTGCCGGACCGGTTCACCGGGAGCTGGGCGAGGCCTTTGCCGAGGCCAGTCTTGCCCTGATGGCGTCCAGCGGCATGGGCGCGGCGGATGTTCGTGCCCTGGGCTGCCATGGCCAGACCGTGCGTCACCGGCCGGGTCCGGATGGATTTTCCCTGCAGCTGGGCAGCGCCGACGTGATTGCGGCACGCACGGGCGTGGCCGTGGTAGCCGATTTCCGCAACCGCGACATGGTGCTGGGCGGGCAGGGCGCGCCCCTGGCCCCGCGTTTCCACCAGGCCCTGATGGCACGCCCCGGTGCCCGCGTGGCCGTGGTCAATATCGGTGGCATGGCGAACCTGAGCCTGCTGGACGGACAAGACCTGGTCGGTGGTTTCGACACCGGGCCGGGCAATGTCCTGATCAACCTCTGGTGCCAGCAGCACACCGGCGAGCCGCTGGATCGCGACGGCGCCTGGGCCCGTCAGGGCCGGTGTTTGCCGGACTTGCTGGAGGACCTGCTGGCCGACCCCTACTTTCAGACGCCACCGCCCAAGAGCACGGGCCGGGAATATTTCCACCGGGACTGGCTGTACCGGTTTTCCGGAGTGGACTCGGCCCGCCCGGAGGATGTCCAGGCCACGCTGGTGGAATTGACGGCACGATCCATTACCGATGCGCTGGGCGAGTTCACGCCGGACGAGCTGCGTGTCTGCGGCGGCGGGGCGCGCAATGCTTTCCTGATGGAACGGCTGGCCGCGCACATGGGCCGGGTTCCGGTAATGGATACGGACAGCAGCGGCATTGCGCCGGAATGGATCGAGGCGGCGGCCTTCGCCTGGCTGGCGCACGCCCGGCTCGCCGGCATTGCCGGCAATGCGCCGGCCGTAACCGGGGCCGAGCGGCCAGCGGTGCTGGGCGCGCTCTATCCGGCCTGAGCCTGTTTGCGCCAGGCCGCCGGCGTCACACCCGCCCAGCGACGGAAGGCGTGAATAAAGGCGGCGGATTCGGCATACCCCAGCTTCCGGGCCAGCTCGTCCACGGGCCTGTCCGTTGCCTCCAGAACCTCGCAGGCCTTGCGAAACCGCACCTCTTCCAGCAGCGCCCGGAAGGAGGCGCCCTCCTCACTGAGCCGCCGCCGGAAACTGCGCTCCGGCAGCCCGGTCACCCGGGCGGCATCCTCGGCGCCGGGAAAATCCCCCCGGAACATCTCCAGGTAGCGCCGCACCTGGTCCGTGAGCCCCTCGCCCGATTCCCGTCGCTGGGCCAGTAACTGATCACACTGGACCCGGTACATCTCGTGCGCGGTCTCGTTGGCCGTGGGAAAGGGCACGGTCAGATCATCATTGCTGATCCAGAAACGGCAAACGTTACTGCCGAAATGGACGGGACAGCCGAAGTGCTCTTCATACGCGGTTTTCTCCGGCGGTTCGTCGTAGCAAAACTCCACCGATCGCGGCGTCATGCTCAGATTCAGATTCTTCTCCAGATCCATGGCCAGCTGGTAGGTGCCGGACATCTCACCATCTACCCGGAAACGGTAGGCCGCCGGCGGCAGCGGGACAGGCCGCAATTCCAGCGCACTGCAGTGCTCGCCCGGAACGAGTGCAAGTTCACTGTACACATAAGTGAGCTCGCGGTATTTAACCCCGGTCTGGAAGGCATGCCAGGCGTTGCGGCAGGTCATGAGCAGCATGGTGAAAGGCCCGTAACCGGCCAGGCTGAAGTACGTGCCCGCTTTCAGCCCGGCCAGCGGGTCTCGCAGGTTCTCGGCGATTTCCATATAGATACGCAGCTCCAGACTGCGATCGATCTCGGCCGCCGGATCCAGGCGCTGGGGATCCAGCCCATGCCGGTCCAGCACCGGATCCGGGTCCTCGCCGATGGCCCGCAGACCTTCCAGGGTATAGACCAGACCGAGTATGGAACGAGTGCTCATGGGTGTTGGCCGGAAATATCAATCATGAACCTCAGGCTAGCATATTCAGTGGCCGGGTCAGCCCCTAGAGTGATATGCAATGTGGCAATTCCAATAACGAGAGGTGTTGTATGACCAGTCAGGCCCCCATTCAGAAACCGGAACAACGTTCACTGGATGCCGTCATTGTGGGCGCCGGCTTCGGCGGCCTGTGCACGGCGATCAAACTGCGCGAGGCCGGAATCGAGAATTTCGTGATCCTGGAGAAATTCGGCGAGGTGGGCGGCACCTGGCGGGACAACACCTATCCCGGCGCGGCCTGCGACGTGCAGTCGCATCTGTATTCATTCTCCTTCGCCGGCAAACCGGACTGGAACTACCGCTATGGCGGTCAGCAGGAGATCCGCGACTACATCGAAAACACCACGGATGAGTACGGCATCCGACCCTTCATCCGATTCAACCAGGAAGTCAATGGCGCGCATTTCGACGAACAACGCGGCGTCTGGACCTTGACCACGGAAAACGGTGACGTCTACACCACCCAGCATTTCGTGCTGGCCACGGGCCCGCTGCACGAGCCGTCCTACCCGAATATTCCGGGACTGGACCGGTTCCAGGGCAAGGTCTTCCATTCCGCGCGCTGGGACCACGACTATGATCTCACCGACAAGAACGTCGTTTCCATCGGCACCGGCGCCAGCGCCATTCAGTATGTGCCCGAGGTGGCCAGGCAGGCGAAAAAACTGCATGTCATGCAGCGCACGCCCGCCTGGATTATTCCCCGGGACACGCGCGCCTATCCGGCCATCGAGAAAAGAATCTTCCGGCGCTTGCCGCTACTGCGCAAGCTGCACCGCGCCCGGCTATACTGGACCAACGAATCCCGGGTCTGGCCGGTGTTTCACCCCTCGCTGGCCAAGGGCCTGCAGCAGCTGACCAAGCTCTTCATCCGCCATCAGGTCAACGACAAGGAAACCGCGCGCAAGCTCACCCCGAGCTACACCATGGGCTGCAAGCGCATTCTCATTTCCAACGACTACTACCCCGCCTTCAACCGGGACAATGTGGAGCTGCACACCAGCGGCATCGCCGAAATCCGCGAGAACAGCGTGGTAACCAAGGACGGTCAGGAGCTGCCAGCGGACTGCATCATCCTGGGCACCGGCTTCGTGGTGGACCCGCGCCAGTACATGCGCGGTTTCGAGGTCACCGGCGTCAACGGTCATCGCCTGCAGGACGACTGGGCCGATGCGTCACGCGCCTATATGGGCATTACGGTGCCCAACTATCCCAACTTCTATCTGCTGGTGGGCCCGAACACCGGCCTGGGTCACAACTCCATCATCTTCATGATCGAGTGCCAGGTGCACTACATCATGGAGTGCCTGAAACTGCTGCGCCAGAAAAACGCGGACTATATCGACACGCGCCAGCAGGCGCTGGACGAGTTCGACGAAGAGGTGCAGAACAATATCGAAGGAACCGTCTGGACCTCGGGCTGCCAGAGCTGGTACCAGCAGGAAGACGGGCGCAATGTGGCGCTGTGGCCGTTCTCCACCTGGAAGTACTGGCTGCGCACACGCCGGGTGGATACGAGCAAGCACCGTTTCGTGCAATGCCCCGCGACCGTGAACGCGGAGGCGGAAAACGCCTGACAGGGGATCAGGCCGTCAGTGGCAGGATCAACACGGCGCAGGATGCGCCCAGGATGGCCCCGGCGACAATGTCGCCGGGGTAATGCACGCCCAGCACTACCCGCGAAAAACCGATCATCAGAGCGAGCGGATAGGCCGCGACGGCCCAGACCGGGTAATGAATGGTGATCAGCGTGGCCATGAGAAAGGCCGCGCCGGCATGGCCGGAGGGAAAGCTGAAACGATCCGAGGGCCGGATCAGCGCTGCCAGCGGATCCGGCAGATCCGCAGGCCGGGGACGGCGAATCAACTGCTTGAGCACGATGTAGATGGGCAGTTCCAGCAGAAAGGCCGCCAGGGCCTGGACAAAGAACAGCGGCCCGTTGATGGGCTCGAGATAGAAGAGCAACAGGCCCACCACCATATACGCAGGTCCATCCCCCACGCGGGAGCAAAGCCGGGCCAGACGGCCCAGCCGCGTCCGCCCGGGACGGGACAACACCCAGTGCAGCGCCCGGGCGTCGTAGGCGGTCATTCGTTGCAGGGGACGGAGCTTTCCTGGAGTCATAGGGCTATTCTGAGCGCCTGACGCGTCAATGCCATTACACTTTCATTCCCGTTTTGTTACAAGTGCCGCGTGCGTTGTTCAGGGCCGAATGACCACCTTGCCCGCCGAACGGCGCTCGAAGAGCGCGTTGAAGGCCTCGGCGGCCTGGTCCAGGCCATAGACATGGTCGGGCGCGGCCCGGAGCCGGCCCTCGAGGGTCCAGTCCACCAGTTGTTGCGCCACGGGCGGCACCACCGCGGGGTTTTCCATCACCTCGCCACCCCAGTTGACGCCCGTAATGCTGATTCGTTTCAGCAAGGGCAGATTCAGCGGAATCCGGGCGATGCCGGTGACAAACCCCACCACCAGAAAGCGTCCGCCGGGCGCCAAACAGCGCAGGGCCGGCTCAGCCAGGTCGCCCCCCACGGGGTCGTAAACCACATTCACGCCCCGCCCCCCGGCGGCACTCTTGACCGCCTGGCGCCAGTTTTCGTCGGTGTAATCCACGGTCACGTCCGCCCCGGCCGCCTCGCACCGGGCACGCTTGTCCGCCGTGGAGGCGCAGGCAATGACCCGCGCGCCCATGGCTTTCGCCACCTCGATGGCGGTACTGCCGGTGGTGCCCGATGCGCCCAGCACCAGCACGGTTTCGTCCGGCTGAAGATGCCCCAGCTCGCGCAGGCCATAGAGGGCCGTGGCATAGGGAATCAGGAAGTTGGCGGCTTCTTCCAGCGGCACCGCCTCCGGCAGCGGGAGGCAGGCATCGGCGGACAGCGTAATCTTTTCGGCCATGGCACCCAGCAGGGTGAAAGCGGCAATGTGGTCCCCCGGCTGGAGCTGTGTCACCGATTCGCCCACTTGCTCCACCACACCGGCAAAGGAGCTGCCGGGGATAAAGGGCAGCGGCGGCTGGATCTGGTATTCCCCCTTGATCAGCAGGCCGTCGAAATAACCCACGCCCACGCCGGCCACGCGCACCTTGACCTCGCTCTGGCCGGGGGCACGTTCATCCACCTCGGACACGGTCAACGACGTGGACGGATCTCCGAACTGTTCAACCTGCAATGCACGCATTCACGGGCTCCTGTTTCGCTGGGCCGAGTCTCGACCATTGTGGCTGCCGAGGCAAGCGACCAGTCAGGACCGGTTCCGCTCATAGCGGTCATGGCTCGCCACCCATTCCGTCCGCCACGACGGCCGAACGCCACGAGCGTTCGCCGCACGCTGCCCATCCGTCATGGCCTACTCCGCGAGAATCGAACGCACCTGTTCGGAATGATAAAAGCGTGCCAGGTGCCGACGCAGGGTCTCTTCCAGCAGACCCTTGTCGCGCAAGGTCTGGAGAATACCGGGCGCGAACCGCAACGCATCGTCGACGATCAGCTCCCGGGTAACGCCCACTTCGTCAAGCAGTTCGCTCAGGGTGCTCTCGCCATACTTATCAAAGAAGAAGTTCACGCCCGTGTCGATCCAGGAGGCGTAATAGTCCGTCTGGCGCAACGACTTCCAGTATTCGTAACCGATAACGAAGAATTCCTCCACATCGCGCTGTTCAACATAATCGCGGAACGTGGAAATCTTGTACTCCTTGAGCCCGTCCCAGATTTCATGGGCGGTTTCACGCAGCCGCTGCTCGTCCATCTGGTCCTGCAGGAAATATTCGCTCTCGCGCAGCAGCGGCTTGAGGTTCTTGCTGATATAGGCCTTGAGGTTTTTCTCCAGGGCCTCGCCGCCGGCCTTGCCCACCACATTCTTGCCCAGCTTCATCATGGATTGCGCGCCCGGCACATTGCGCGTGACCGGATTTTCCGTCATGTACCCCAGAATGCTCTGATAGGTGATATCCGAAACCAGGGCTTCGTAGACGGGATTGGTGACGGCCTCGTGGATGACCCGGTCCCGCAGGTCCTTCATCTCCAGGGCCTTGTCCAGGAATTCGCTGAACTGCTCATCGGAGAGCAGGTCATTGAGACTGGCCTCATCATGACCCGGATGATCATGGATCTGACGGGCGATATCCCCTACCAGTTCGGGAATGGCGCCGGAGGGCTCGAATTCCACCGCATACTTGCGCGCCGTGGCCCGGATCTGTTCGGGACTGACCACATCGTTGACCGTCAGCCGGGTGGCATCGCGCAGTACCTCGCCGATTTCCTCTTGCAGCAGGTCGACGAATCGTTCGTCCGTGAGCTCCTGAACCAGAAAAGCGACATGGGCCTCCAGCAGTGCCCCCGCTGTTTGATCTACATCCTTTGCCATGACACACCCCTACGCAGGAACAGTCCCCGCATAGTAGCAGGCTGAGCGGGCTTCAGGGTGCGTTACCGACCCGGGCGGTGGACGCCCGGGTCAGCTCAGGCGTGATCCGGGCAAGGCGGCTATACGGAGAACGAGGAGCCACAACCACAGGTGGTGGCGGCGTTGGGGTTGGCCACGACAAAGCGTGAGCCCATGAGCACCTGCTCATAGTCCACCTGGGCACCCGTGAGATATTGAATGCTCATGGCGTCCACCACCAAGGTCACGTCACCGTTTTCGACTACGGTGTCGTCCTCGTGAACGGTTTCGTCAAACGTGAAGCCATAGGAGAAACCGGCACAGCCGCCGCCGGTGATATAAACACGCAGTTTCAGGCGATCATTACCCTCGCCCTCGCGCAGTTCCTCTACCTTGGCTGCTGCCCGGTCAGTCAGTGCAATATTGCTCTCAAGCGCGCTCATAGTTTCCAACGGGCCGAATATCTGGCCTCATCATCCAATACTTGACCAATTTGGTCAAGTTTCGGTTTCTTCGCCGGCCGTCCCGGCTTCCCCGGAGCCATGGCCGTTCTGCTTGCCCCACTCGTCCGGCGACGGCAGATTGCGGCGTTCACCGTCCTCCTCGCGGACCAGCTTGCCGTTCACCCGAGCGCCCATGACCATTTCGATCATGGTGTAGAAGACATTGCCCTCGATCACCGCCTTTTCCGCCAGCTCCAGATGCTCACCGGCGTGGACGTCGCCCTTGACCCGGCCATTGATGATCACGCGCGGGACATGGATCTCGCCCTCCACCGCGCCGGTGGACCCGATTACCAGGCGCCCGCCCTGTTCATCGGCGGTAACATTGCCCACTACCTTGCCCTGGACATGCAGGCCTCCGTTGAAGACCACATCGCCGCTCACCTGGGCGTTGGGCGAAATCAGGGTCTGACTGCCTTGCTCACTACTCGCTTTCTTGTCCCGCCCAATCACGATCACTGTCCTCCAGTGTCCAGTTGATTTCACGTTCCGCCCGGGCCTGGCGACGGCCCGTGGCCACGGCCTTGACAGTCACCCGGGCCGGCTCAAAGCCTTTTGGCAGTTCGATTCGTCCGGTGAGCTCCTGAAAATAACGAAACCGGAAGCGGGTTTCACTACCCGCGCTCAGCACGTCATTGTTCAGTGTGACCTCGTCGTCGTCACGCTGTCCGGTGACCCGGATCTGCACCTGGCCATCGAGAAATACGCGGTTGTCGCCCAGCTGGGTCAACACCAGCCGGAAATTGTGTGTGCGGGCTTCATCCGCCGGGGCCAGATCCAGCTGTTCAATGGACAGCCCCTCTTCTTTCTGGTTCGGTGCCATCACATTCTTGTAAAAGGCCACGGCCTCTTCAAGTTCGGCCACCTGGTCGCGCAGTGTGCGGATTTCACCGCGCACCTGACTCTGGGCCTGCTCGGCCATGCGGGTGCTGGTGCGCTGCAATGCCAGCTGATCCCGGGTGGTGCGCAACTTGTCCTGTAGCTGCTCCACCTGTTGCGCCAGCTGGTCGCGCTCACGCTCCAGGTTCAGCTCCTGATGGCGGCCATTGACCAGACCCACAAAATAGACCCCTACGAGGGCAAGCACCACGGCCAGGCTGGTATAGACCCGCCAGCGCCGCCGCCGGGCCGGTACCACTTCCTCCAGCACAACGTCCTGGTGCTTTTTTCCGGCTTTCCTACGCGCCATGAAAGGTCCTGTTCAACCGGCTCCACCTGTTCCGGTTCACGGCATGAGTCCCGGCTGTTCCAGCCCCTGCGTCTCCGCCAGTCCGAACATGATGTTCATGATCTGCACAGCCTGCCCGGACGCACCCTTGACCAGATTGTCGATCACCGAAAGTACCACCAGGGTATCGCCGTCCCCCGGCCTGTGGACGGCCAGCCGGCAATGGTTGGCTCCGCGCACCCAGCGGGTTTCCGGATGCGTGCCCGGCGGCATCACATCCACAAAGGGCTCGTCGGCAAAACGCCGCTCATAGAGCTGCTGCAGCGCGTCAAGGCTGTCCCCGGTGTCACGCAGCCGGGCGTAGAGACTGGCGTGAATGCCCCGGACCATGGGAATCAGATGAGGCACAAAGGTCGCGTGGGCCGGGCCGCCGGCAATATCCGACAATCCCTGTTCGATTTCGGGCAGATGCCTGTGACCGCCGGCGCCATAGGCCTTGAAACTCTCCCCCGCCTCGGCGAGCAGCATGGGCACTTTCGCACTCTTGCCCGCACCACTGGCGCCCGAGGCGGCACTGGCGATCAGGTGTTGCTCATCCACCAGGCCCTGTTCCAGCAAAGGCATGAAACCCAGTTGAATGGCGGTGGGATAGCAGCCGGCGCAGCCCACCAGGCGAGCGTCGGCAATGCGCTGGCGATTGAGCTCCGGCAGTCCATAGATCGATTGCGCCAGCAACTCCGGACAGGCATGGGCCTCGTCGTACCATCGCGCCCACAGGTCCGGATCACGCAGCCGGAAATCCGCGGAGATATCCACCACTCGTGTGCCGGCTTCCAGCAGCTCGGGTACCGCATGCATGGCCACGTTATGCGGCGTGGCAAAGAACACCAGATCACACTCGGCCAGACGCTGGGTGGACGGGGCCGTGAATTCCAGATCCAGCAGGCCGCGCAGATTGGGAAAAAGCTCCGCCACCGCACGGCCTTCCTCGCCGCGGGAGGTAATGCAGTGCAGCTGCACACGCGGGTGGGCTGTCAGCAGGCGCAGCAATTCCACACCCGCATAACCAGTGCCGCCGACAATGCCCGCTTTCAGGGTTCTTTCCCCCGTATCCGTCATGCCTGCTCCAGCCTGTTGCGTACCGCCGTTATTGCCGGCAGGAAAATGGGTGCCGGGCATGATAGAAAGGCCCGGCACGGGCGGCAAGTTAGCCGCCTGCTAAACACTGCGTCCGGAGCCCTGATCCGGGTTAGGCGAACCTTGCTCCGGCGCCGCCGGGCGATCCGGCCCGCTCACCGCCGTGGTCGACCAGTTCGTCGACCGGTTGTCGCCGACCACCCTGTATCCGGCCTCGAGGAGTTCTTCGCCATCGGCAGCCCCACGACCCCGAGTCCGACGTCTCCGACTGTCTCGTTCGTCGTACCGTCCCACGATCGGCTGACGTCCGTTACTTCGTTCGTACACGGTGACCGCGAGCGGCCGACGTCGCTACCGCCTCGGACGCTCGGTCACGGAGTCCGACGGCACGGTTCGACCATCGACCGTCGGGCCCAGCGACGGTCGACCGGTTTCGCTCTCCGCAGGCGACTCCGCCGAGGCGCACGTCGGATCGGCTATCAACCCCGGGGCCCGACCGGCGGGCGTGCCGACGATCGAGGGCGATCCGGCGGCGGCCC
>CAJXLA010000076.1 GCA_913055795.1 uncultured Alcanivorax sp.
CCTGCTCATGCAGGTGCAGGTCGATGTCGTTGTCCGTATACCAGTCGGCGGTGCCCATGGCCAGGTCGGCGTGGGGGGAACCGCTGAAGTACTCGGACAGATGCACCCGGTCATAGGCCAGTTGCTTCTCTTCGCCGAATACGATGACGTTGTAGTCATCGGCCGCGGGGGAAGCCACGAACTGTTCCAGGAAGTGGTGGCCCACCATGCCGTTGCCGATCACCACCAGTCTTGTACGTGCCATCACCTGATCCTCGTGCTTGCGGTAAGCTGACCCTGTACACGCAAGCGTCGTGCCAGCTGGCCTCAAGGCCCAGGACTCCGGTGCCAGGGGGTTGTCGACGGCAAGCAGGCGTTTTTGGGGGAACTTGGCTGCACCAGACGGGTGCCTGCCGATGCCTCCCGAACTGAATCAGGGCACCGGAGCCTGCCGGATGTCCGGTAATCCGGGCCCCGGTTCGAAAGCACAAAAGTGGGTGCTCGCTTACATTCGAGCCCGGTTTGAGCACCCCATGACTTGAGGGGGGAGGGCAAATCCGCCATAGTATCGGCTTGGTTCGGGATAAGCGCCGGGCGTTTGCGTAGCTCCCGAAACCGGAAAAACAGGGAGTCGGAGAACAATAACGATGCGAATACTCCTGTGCGCCTTGCTCGCACTCGGGCTGGCCGGTTGTGTCAACATGACTGTTCCGGATACGCCGGGCGCCTTTATTCAGGCGGTGCAGGGCGAGACCTTTGAGCCCATGGAAACCCTGGACCCGCGTAACGCCATGGTCTATATCTACCGGCCGGGTACGCGTTGGGGGTATGAGGAAGTGCAGGCGCCCACCTTCTTCATCGACGGCCAGAAGCTATTCGGCCTGAAAAGCGGAGCCTATACCTGGCTGGAGCTGCACGGGGGGCGCTATGAATTCTATGCGCGCCGGCCCCTGGGGATTCTCTTTCTCAAGACCATCTTCGAAATGCCGCTGGAAGTCGAGGGGGGCCGCGACTACTACCTGCGCTATTCCGAAACCGAACCGGTCAATCTCACCGAGATCGTGAGCAACCCGTCGGACTACATGCAGGCCGGCCCGCTGCAGCAGGTGCCGGCGAATTTCGCCCGGCGCGAGATCAAGCACCTGAAACTGGACGAGGCGGGCCTTTACTATGGCGGTGGCGGCTATCAGGAGCCGCGCTGGGCGCCCTTTTATACCTACTCTTCGGATTCGCCGGAATAAAACCCGCTCGCTCCGGCAAATCCGGGGCAGAGTCTATTCCTTGCGGGCCAGGCGCTCCGGGCCGTGCTCGGTGAATCGGCGCTTGGCCTTCAGCAGCGCCTTCCACTGTTCCACATACTCGGGCAAGGCGGGCGAGGCCTGATTCAGACCCGTAATCTCCTGCATGGCCTGGGGACTGATGGCCTTGCCGCCGTAGAGATTCACCACACGGACCAGCGCATGGGTATGCAGCTTTTCCTGGGAGAGGAAACGCTGGTCGTAGTACATGTACTTGTCATCCCAGCCCAGAATCCGGGTCTGTATCTCGAAGTGCTGATAAGGCCGGATTTCACGCACGAAACTGATTTCCGTGTTGGCCACCACGGCGTTGCAGCGCGCCCGGATCATCTGATCCAGCAGGCCGGTGCACACCGAATGCTCCAGCCGGCAGCGGTCCATGAACTTCAGATACTTGGCGTTGTTGAGATGGAGGTTCAGGTCGAGATCGAACAATCCGACCCGGAATTCCATGGATACGGTATCCAGCAGGGCGTGGGTGGGCGGTTGCTTGCGCCGGCGCGCCGCGCTGATCAGTTCCCACATGCTGGTATGTCCCCCGGATTTCCTATGAAAGGCATTGCAATTATAACGCTGCTATCGAGTTGCTGTCAGTTTAGGTTCGGCTCATCCAACAACAAAACGCGCGCCCGGTCAGGCCGGGTGGCGGAGCCGGTTGCGCCAGGCGTCCAGCCAGACCAGCGCAATCAGAATGAACACGGGGACCGCGAAACCGATATGGACCTGAATCAGGCCGGCGACCATGCCCAGCGAGCCGCCCAGCACCTGAATGGCCACCAGGTTGCCGCCGGTGTTGTCCAGAATCATTTTTTCCAGCTCGTCGGTGTCCAGGTTCATGACCTGTTCCTCCACCAGCTGGGTGACGTTGAGCTTGAGCACCAGTCGTTCAAGCTGGGTTTTCAGAAACGCCTGCCCCTCGGGTGAACGGGCATAGACGATCAGACGCTGGCGCGCCCACTTGAGGCCGACGAGGCAGGATTCTTCAATCCGGGACCAGTTGCGCTCGTCGTCGAGCCAGGCCTCCAGCCGAACAATGAGCTCCGGCAGGAGCGTCTCGCGCGCGCTGTCGCTGGCCCGGGCGACCCAGGCCTCGACGCGTGACTGCACCAGTTCCCGCGTTTCGCGGCTTTCCAGATAGACGCGCAGCCGCTCGAGCAGCACATCCACCATGCCCAGCATCTGTTCGCCCGCGTCCGGGTCATTGACGAAACGCTCCAGCAGTTCGCTGATCGCCTGGGTATCGAAGGAAGCGATTCGTTTGACGCTCAATCCGATGGAACCCATGCCGCGCTTGCGCCGGAGGTATTCCTCCAGGGCGTCGTTCAGGGTCTGGGAGAGTTCGGGAACCTCTTCCAGCAAAATCCGCCTGAGGTGCTCCGCGGCGATGCGGCGATTGTCCGCATCCTCCAGATAGGCCAGCAGGCGTGTGCGCAGCCCCTGCCAGACCTGTTCGATGGTATCCGGGTCCCGGGCGAGATCCTTGAGCCGGGTTTCGGAAAACTCGAAGGCGCTGGTCAGCAGATCCGGCCCCCGGACCTTGAGAAAGGCAATGCTGCGATTGGTGATGATGGCCCGGATCTGCTCGTCCTGGAGACTGTCGTCTACCCATTCACTGAGATAATCAATGCCCTTGCCCAGCAAGTCACGTTCATTGATGTAGCTGAGCAGCACTTCCGGGGCCAGCAGCTGGGTCTGGACACTGTCGGCGAGGCTCGAGGCAATGTTGGCCTTGTTCTGCGGCACCAGTCCGCGCCAGCCCAGCACCCGACCCTTTTTGGGCTGGAAGAGCATCTTGATGGCCATGAAGTTCGTGAAATAGCCTACATTGCCCGCCATAAGCACAATGAAAACAGCGTTAAGCAGGTTGATTTGAGGGAAAAAATGCTGAGCCAGACCAAATGCCACGGTAGAGCCCACAAGGACGCCGCGAAACCAGCGGTCGAAGCGAGCAAAATCAAGGGCGCTGAGATCAAGCTTTTGCAGAGCCTTGCTCATGGAGCCTCCCATTTTCTTGGATACCCGACGGCTGGTTTCGATGGAAAGCTGCTGCGGGCAGCCAGGTCTTGATGTAAAAGCAGCCGGTGCCATGCGGCACCGGGATCTGGAGTTCAGTCAGGTTGCAGGCCGAAGCGGATTTTTCAGCGCTGGAATACGAAGTGTTCGTAAAGAAGATCTTCACATTGCTTGCGCTTTTTCTCCAGATCCTGCTTGTCCGCGCCGCCCAGCCACATCAGTGCGACCCGGTAACTGTAGCTGTCCTGGTCCATGAGATCGGACAGGTATTGGCCCTTGTGCGCCGCGATCTGGATGGAGGAGTCCGGAATGATTTCCTGCTCGATCCGGCGTACCACTTCGTCGCCGGGAACGTCCTCCACCCAGGCGTCTTCCCATTCGCGCAGGAAGAACTTGCCCGCGATGTTGAATTTGCCCTTGCGATGGGGGAAAGTGGGTTTGCGTCCGGTTGACAGTTCCACCGCCACCTGATGGTGGGAGGCGCCATCCACCTTCTGGAAGAGCTCGCAATGGGATTCCGAGATCCGGGTGTTGATTTCCAGCAACCAGATCTGGTCGGTTTCCCGGTCCCAGAAATACTCGATGTTGAAGGGCGCATTGTCGTAGCCCATCTGCCGAATGACGCGGCGGGTTACCTCGGTCATGCGGGCCAGGACCGAGTCGGGAAGAACGGTGGGGTACTGATAACTGGAAAAGGTGGTCAGGTTCGCTTCACGGAAGGAATCCACGGTACCGTAGACTTCCACTTCGCCGTTGAACGAATAGCCTTCCTGGGTACACTGCATGCCCCCGATAATACCCTCGGCGAGACAGTACTCGCCGCCAATGTTTTCCAGTTCCGAGGGCATATCAATCATGTTCAGCAGATAATTGAAGGGACCGGAAAAACGCCCGATGTTTTCCCGGATTTCCTCCAGTGCTTCGGCGAACTGCGCGCCATTGTCGATGCGAAAGCCCAGATACGACGAAAACGATTTCACCGGCTTGATCCAGAAGGGATAGTCCATGGTCTCCCGTAGCTGCTCCAGCGGGTTCTCGTCGAAGGGGTTGAAAGGCGCGAACCTTGGTACATTGTCTGGAACGGTGGCGCGTTGTTCCACCCGGGACCAGTACTTGTGTTCGCATTTCAAAACGGATTCGAGTGATGCCGACGGCAAATCAAAGCTGTCGCAGATAATGGGAACAATGGTGCTCACCGGAAAATCGATATAATGAATGAGTCCGTCGATCGTGCCATTGTGGCCGCGTAGCTCGCGCTTTGCTTCGTGAATGATTTCCTCGATGGGATACTCCTGGGTCTCCAGGATCTTGTCACTGTCGAGCAGTTTGATGAAGTTGTAGTGCTCGGCTCGGTCGACGGTCGATAGCATGTCCCGGTTCCACTCGTTCAGCCCGATCACAAAGATGGTCTCTTCAGCGAAGCGGTTGAATGATCCTTGCTCGTCCAGCACTTCCTGACCACTCAGCGCCGGGTTATACACGCATACCAGTTGCAGCTCCTGGTGAGCGCGGAGCATATAGGGTTCGCCCCGGTTGAAGGCCAGTACCGCTCCGGGGCTGAGGATGTGCCGCGTGCCGTCGTACAGGGATTCCACTTCGCCGTCGCCGCGAATGCAATACAGGGTCTCCAGGTGGTGCTTGTGATTGACCCGGTGTTCGGTGCCCGCCTGGATGATCGTATCGTGCAGGGAGTACCCCATGCGGTCGTTGCGTAGCACCAGCCGGCGGCTGCTCCAGGTGTCGTCTGAGACGACGCGGTTGGTATCGAGAAGATCATTAAGGTGGCGATAAAGCATGGTTGTTCCTTTTCAGGCTGAGCACGCGAAGGGTTTTTCAACAGCCTGCCAGGGAAACGATAACCCCTTGTGAGTCCATTGGCTACGGCAGGCACAGCCTCTCAGCGAAAAATGCGGAAAAAGGCCGCTGGCCGGGGTATGCTGATAGGCGGCGCGACACCCGGGGTTGGGTGAGGAGAGCAGGTTGGCGTAGGCTGAGTTTCAAGGGTGGCGGTGTTTCGTGCTGAACGGGCTGTTGAAAAAACCGTTGCGCGCTCAGGCTTTCAGCTGGTGCGCATTCGAGGCGCCCTTTTGAAGGCGGGGCTCGGTCCTGGGGAAAAAGGGCAACGGGGAGTGCGGGCCAGCCTGAAAGCCCCGCGGGGCGCCGCCTGAAGCGCCCATCGGCGGTACCGGGTCGCTCGGCAAGGGCATCACACGGTCTGTCGCGACCAAGCATACCAGCTGCACGCGTCAGGCCGTGCTGAGCACGCAAAGGGTTGATGAACAGCTGGTTAAACGGCTTTTTGCGACATGCTGCCTTCCTTTGCAGGACTGGACCACAACCGGGAGAGCGCCCGATGAGCAATACGTCCGTCGCCGGGAGCGCGTCGAAGCAGATTTATGTGCTGGGCCTCAATGAGTTCAACCGGGCCAAGCTGGAGGCCTTGCCGGGTTCCGGTTCGTACAGCTTTCATGGTTTGCTCACGCCCGAGGAAATTCTCTACGCGAAGGAATTCCCGGTCGCGTCCATGCTCAGCCGCGCGGAGGCCGAGCTTCGCGAGGCGCGGCAGCCGCCCGATGCCATCGTCGGCTACATGGATTTTCCCGTGAGCACACTGCTGCCACTGCTGGCGCAAAGAACGGGGTTGCCGGCGCTGGGGCTGGAAGCCATGCTCAAGTGCGAGCACAAGTACTGGTCGCGGCTGGAGCAACACAAGGTGGTGCCGGAAGCAATTCCGGACTTTCAACTGGTAGACCTCTTTGCCAATGATCCCCTGGACCAGCTGGAATTGCCCTTTCCGTTCTGGCTCAAGCCCGTCAAGTCGGCGGGTTCCTATCTGGGTTTCCGGGTCGAAAATGAAACGGATTTCGCCAACGCCATCGCCGAAATCCGCGAGCACATTCACCGCTTTGCCGAGCCCTTCGATCGGATTCTGGAACACGTTGATCTGCCGCCGGAAATCGCTTCGGTGGGCGGACAATATTGTCTTGCCGAAGAACTGCTCCTGGGGGACATGTGTACTCTGGAAGGTTATGTTCACAATGGCGAGGTGCATGTGCACGGGGTGGTGGATTCGGTGCGCGAACCGGCGAGCTCGTCCTTTGCCAGCTACCAGTACCCTTCGCGCATGCCTGATGCCGTGCAGCAACGCATGGAATCGGTGGCGCGGCGGGTGCTCCGCCAGATCGGTTTTGACCGCTCAGCGTTCAACATGGAGTTCTTCTGGGACGTACAGCGCGACGAGATCAGCCTGCTGGAAATCAACACGCGTATTGCTCAGCACCACAGTGATCTGTTCCAGAAGGTGCATGGCGTGTCCAACCATCATGTGGCCGTGGCAATCGCGCTGGACCAGGATCCGCATCTGCCCGAAGGGCGGGGCGAGTTCCCGTGTGCCGGCGCCTTTTGGCTGCGCAAGCACGACGATGCCTGGGTGCAAAGGGTGCCCTCGGAGGCCGACCTGGTGGCGATCACGGAGGCATTCCCCGGCACGGTGGTGGAACTGGAGGTCAAACCCGGCATGTGGCTGTCCGAACTGCACGACCAGGACAGTTACAGTTACGTGATCGCGCTCATTTATGTGGGAGCGGAGAATCACCGGGCGCTGGAAGAACGTTATCAGGCTATTGTCGAGCGCCTGCCCTTTGACCTTCGGTCGGAATCGGGTACGTAATGGCACAACACGACTGAATCCATGACACGTGCAGGCGTGTCTTTATCGAAGGAAAGTGCAATGCAGACCGTGACGGAGTGGCCCCGCGCCATCCGCGAACTGGAACATGTCTGGATTCCCCTGCCGGACGGCTGTCGGCTGTCCGCGCGGATCTGGTTGCCGGAAGATGCTGAAGAGCGTCCCGTACCGGCGATTCTGGAGTACATCCCCTACCGCAAGCGTGATTTGCGTACGCCGGAGGATTCGGTCAATCACCCCTGGTATGCCGGCCACGGCTATGCGGGTGTGCGCGTGGATATTCGCGGCAGCGGCGAATCGGAAGGCGTACTGGAAGATGAATACACCCGGCAGGAACTCGACGATGGTCTGGCCATCCTGCGCTGGATCGCGGAACAGCCCTGGTGTACCGGTCGGATTGGCATGCTGGGCATTTCCTGGGGCGGGTTCAACGGTCTCCAGATTGCCGCGCTGCGGCCACCGGAACTCCATGCCGTGGTCACGGTATGCTCTACCGATGATCGCTATGCCGATGATGTGCATTACATGGGCGGCTGCATGCTGGCCGACAATGTGTCCTGGGCCGGTGTCATGTTTGCGCATAACAGCTGTCCCCCTGATCCGGCGATGTACGGTGAAAACTGGCGCGAGGCCTGGTTCGAGCGGCTGCGTGGCAGTGGCCTCTGGCTGGAAAACTGGGCGACACACCAGCGCCGCGACCACTTCTGGCGGCATGGCTCGGTGTGCGAGGATTTCAGCGCCATTCAGTGCCCCGTCTATGCCGTCAGCGGCTGGGCCGATGGCTATTCCAATTCCGTGTTCCGGCTGATGCGCGAGCTGGATGTGCCGCGCAAGGCACTGGTGGGGCCCTGGAGCCACAAGTATCCGCATCTGGGGATTCCGGGCCCGGCCATCGGCTTTTTGCAGGAAACCCTGCGCTGGTGGGATCACTGGCTCAAGGACCAGGACACCGGCATCATGGACGAGCCGCGCATACGCGCCTTCATGCAGGACAGTGTCCGGCCGGCCACCCGCTATGTGGAGCGTCCGGGGCGCTGGATCGGCGAGCAGGAATGGCCCGCTGAAGCCGTAACGCCTGTAAGCTACCGTCTCGCCCGGACCGGCCTGGTTGCCGCCGATGCCACGCCGAAGCAAGCGAGCGAGCCGCTGCTGTGCCACTCGCCCCTGCGCACCGGCCTGAGCGGAGGCAAGTGGTGCTCCTATTCCGCCGGCCCGGACATGCCCGGCGATCAGCGGGAATCGGACGCGGATGCGCTGAGTTTCGATACCCCGGTGCTGGACGAACCGGTGGAGATCTTCGGCGCCCCCGTGGTTTCGCTGGTGGTGGTCGCCGATCAGCCCCAGGCCCAGGTGGCGGTGCGGCTGTGCGATGTGGCACCGGACGGCGCCTCCACGCGGGTCACCTGGGGGGTGCTCAATCTCGCGCACCGCGACAGCCATGCCGAACCCCGGGCATTGAAGCCGGGCGAGGCGTATGAAGTCCGTGTTCAGCTCAATGATATCGCACAGCATTTTCCCGTCGGCCATCGCATCCGGGTCAGTGTCAGTTCTTCCTACTGGCCGCTGATCTGGCCCCCGCCCGAACCGGTGGCGTTGACGCTGTGGTCGGAGCAAAGCGAGCTGGAGCTGCCCGTGCGTGCGCCCCGGGCTTCGGATGCGGACCTGCCCGTGTTTCCCGGCCCGGAGGGCGCGCCCGAGGAAGCACGGGTGCAGATCGAGCCGGAGGCGTTCAACTGGCATCTGCATTATGACTTCGATGGCCACGCCTGGACGCTGGAAGTCAATGATTCCGAAGGGGTTTACCGGCTGGAAAATACGGAAACGGATGTCCAGAAGGCCGGTTATGAGCTCTACCGGGTCTGTGGCGACGATGTGCATTCCGCCAGCGCGGAAACACTTTGGCGCATGGGCTTTTTTCGTGATCAGTGGCGCGTAAACACGGAAACCTGGACGCGGATGACCTCCACCCTGGATGCCTTCCACATTGAGGCTACCCTGAAAGCCTGGGAGGGCGGCAAGCTCGTCTACGAACACGACTGGGATCGCTGGATTCCGCGTGACAACGTTTAGGAACCTCTGATCTCTCCCCGTGCGGGGGAGGGATCAGAGGTTCCAGGCCGCGCGGGCCAAACAAGGAGAATGGCGTGACCGATCACCGCGAATATATTGACGACATCCGGATTCGCCGCCGGCTGGTGGATCTGATCCGGATTCCCTCGGTCACCGGGGAAGAGGATGCCTGTATCGCCCGTCTGGCCGAATGGCTCTGGGAACTGGGCGTGGAAGTGGATCACTGGTTCGAAGGTATCGCGGACATGCTCGCGGATCCGGACTATCCCGGCCATGAGGTGGAACGGGCCTGGTTGCCCGTGGTGGTGGGCGTGGTGCGTGGACGCAAGCCGGGCCCCACGGTCGTGCTGACCGGCCATGTGGATGTGGTGCCGCCCGGGGATAGCAAGCAGTGGTCACGTGATCCCTATTCCGGCTACATGGATGGCGACACCATCTATGGTCGGGGCGCCAGCGATATGAAATCGGGCATTGTCTCCGCGCTGGAGGCCTTCGAGGCGTTCGCGCGCGGGCCCCGGGATTTCGCCGGGCGTGTGGTGTTCGTGGCTGTGCCCGCCGAGGAGGACAGCGGTCTGGGCACGCTGGCCGCCATCCGGCGCGGCTGGAATCCGGACGCGGTGGTGGTCACCGAACCCACCGTCAACGACGGCAAGCCTGCCCTGGTGGTGGCCCATGCCGGCGCCATGTCGTTCTTGCTGGAAGTCACGGGCCTGTCCGCGCATGCCAGCCGCAGGCATCTGGGCGAGAGCGCCCTGGATCACTACTGGGCCATTCACAAGGCGCTGCGCGAAGACGAGAAGCTCATCAACGAGTCGGAGGACCATCCGCTCATGCAGGCGCTCGAGCTGCCCTATGCCACCAATGTGGGGCTGGTGAAGGGCGGCGAGTGGTCCTCCAGCGTCATGGACCGGCTGACCGCCGAAATCCGCGTGGGCGTGCCGTTGAATGAGACGGTCAAGCAGGCCTGGCAGCGCATTCAGCGGGTCATTGAACGGGCCACGAAGGATAGCCCCTGGCTGGCGGACAATCCGCCCCGCGCCCGGCTGATCGCTTCCGGGTTCGGCTCCGCCGAAACCCCCATGGATCATCCCCTGGTGGGCACGCTCACCGAGGCGGCGGATTCTGTTTTCGGTGACACGCGGGTTACGGCCGCACCCTATGGTTGCGACATGTCCGCCTGGGTGCGTCTGACCGGCGCGTCCACCGTCATCTATGGCCCGGGCGATATCTACTGGGCGCATTCCGCCGACGAACGTGTCTCCCTGGAAGCCACCCAGAAGGTCAGCCGGGTGCTGGTGCGCACCGTGGAGCAGTTGCTGACCTGTTCGCCGGCGGAGTTGAATCTGCCCGAGACAGCGTCAGCCGCCAGCGGCTGAAGCCAGTCGAAAGTGGCAAGAGGCAAGTAGCAAGAAATCAAGCGGCGCATCTTCGGCGCCCTTTTCATGTTCCAAAAGGTGCGCACGGCGCACCCTACACCTGAATTCCGGTAGGGTGTGCCGTGCGCACCTTGTTCGTTGTTCGTCTTTATGCCAGCGATGAGGAAGCAAGGCCAAAAGAGCAAGACACAATGGACGAGCTTGAACGACATATCGCTTCCGCGATGCTGTCCTCGCACCTCGCACCTCGCACCTCGCACCTCGCACCTCGCACCTCAAGCAGCGTTAGCGAGACAGAGGCTGAAGGCCTTGTTCGGGTCCTCCCACCAGGTATCCACCGTAAAGCCGGCCTGCTCCAGCAGGCTCTCCAGCTCCGGTCGGGTGAACTTGTAGGAGTTTTCGGTATGAATGGAGTTGCCCGCCGATAGCTTGATTGTCTCGCCGTTGATCTGTAGCTGCTGATCCCGATGGCAGCGCAGATGCATTTCCACTCGCCGGGCGTGTTCATTGTAAAAGGCCTGGTGTTCGAAGGCGTCTCGTTCAAAGCCCGCGTTCAGTACCTGATTCAGGTGATCAAGCATGTTCAGATTGAACGCGGCCGTGTAGCCGGCGGCGTCATTGTAGGCGGCGTTGAGCACGGCGCTGTCCTTGTGCAGATCCGCGCCCAGCAACAGTTGGCCGCCGTCGCCGGCCAGCTCGCGTAGCCGCTGCAGAAAGGGGCCGCGTTCAGCCGGCTCGAAGTTGCCCAGGGTGGAACCGGGGAAGAACACCATCCTTGGCGGCGGTGTTTCGTCCGGCCAGTAGATGGGACGCGTATAATCGGCACAGACGGCGTGGATGGCCAGGTGCGGAAAGTCCCGCGCCAGTTCCCGGCTGGCCCACAGCAGTTCGTCCCGCGAGATTTCGATGGGCATATAGCCGCGCGGTTGCCAGTGTTCCAACAGCAGCCGGGCCTTTTCGCAGTTGCCCGCCCCGGGTTCGGCGAGCAGGGCGTCCCCGGGAACCCGCTCCGCCAGTTCCGGCGCTTTCGCCCGGAGCAGGGCCTCTTCAGTGGCCGTGGGATAATACTCCGGCTGACGGGTGATGCCTTCGAACAGCCGCGAGCCATGGGCGTCATAGAGGAATTTGGGATGCAGGCCCGGCTGTTCGCGTCGCAGCCCGGCGAGCACTTCCCGGGCGATATCGGCTTCCGGCGGCTGATAATCGTGGAAGGACAGATTCGCCAGTATGGGTTCGCGGGAGGTCATGAGGCGGCTCCGGCGTCGTTGGCCAGGCGCAGCCCCGAGAACTGCCAGCGCATGTGCGGATAGAAGAAGTTGCGATAGGTGCCGCGCAAATGGTCGACGGCGCTGGCGCACGACCCCCCGCGCAGCACCATCTGGTTGCACATGAACTTGCCGTTGTACTCGCCCACGGCGCCCGCGGGTGGCCGGAAGCCCGGGTAGGGCAGATAGGCGCTGGCGGTCCATTCCCAGACATCGCCGAACATCTGCAGCAGCCCCTCGCCTTCGGCGGGGGCCGGATGCCAGAGCTGATCCTCCACGAAATGACCCGCCACGGGCAGCTCGGAAGCGGCGTATTCCCATTCCGCCTCGGTAGGCAGACGCCGCCCGGCCCAGCGGGCAAAGGCGTCCGCCTCGTAATAATTGAGATGACACACGGGCGCGTGCGGATCAACTGGTTCCAGTCCGCGCAGAGTGTAGTGCCACCATTGGCCGTCGCGCTTCTGCCAGTACAGCGGCGCGCAGGCGTTTTCGGCCCGGACCCAGTCCCAGCCGTCGGATAGCCAGAGCTCCGAGCGCTCATATCCGCTGTCGGTGATGAACTCCATGAATTCGCCGCAGGTCACTGGGCGATTGGCCAGTTGGTACGGCTCCAACCAGACCCGATGGCGGGGGCGTTCGTTATCGAAGGCGAAGCCGGTTCCCCGGGCGCCGATTTCCACCAGCCCGCCCTGGAAATCCAGAAACTCGAGCGCCACCGCCCGGTCGTTGGATTGCGCCGAGCGGTAGACCGGGTAGAGGGGGTTGTGCGCGAAGCTGTATTGCAGGTCGGTCAAGAGCAGTTCCTGGTGCTGCTGTTCGTGATGCAGCCCCAGTTCCGCCAGGGCCGCCTGTTCATGCGTAAGCTCAGTCTCCAGCAAGCGCGTCATGGCGGCGTCAACATGACGCCGCCAGGCCAGCACTTCCTCCATGCCCGGCCGGGACAGCAGATGGCGCTGGGGACGCGGATACTGCGCGCCCACGCCGTTGTAGTAGGAGTTGAACAGGTACTCGAACGCCGGATTCCAGAGTTCGTAGTCCGGCCACGCGAACTTGAGTACAAAGGTTTCGAAGAACCAGGTGGTGTGCGCGAGGTGCCAGCGCGGCGGACTCACCTCCGGACACGCCTGCAGGCCCAGGTCCTCGGCGCTCAGGGGTTCACACAGCCATTCACTGAAGCCCCGTATGCGCTGATAGCGCTCGATGCGGGTGCGGTTCTGAAGTTCAGGGGCAGCCACCGACATGGCGTCCGTTTCCTTTTTCAGCAGAGCTGTCGAGCATGGCAGTAGCACGGCGCAGGCGCAACTATGGGCGCCCGGAGAAATGCTCTGTATACTGCCGCACCGTGAATAGCAGGCTGTTGGAAAACCCCTTGCGCACTCAGCGTGGCCTGAAGCGTGCAGCTGGTGTGCTTTGTTGCGACGGACAGGGTGGTTCCCTTTCCGAGCGACCCAGTGCAGCAGATGGGCGCTTCAGGCCACGCCCCGCGGGGCTTTCAGGCT
>CAJXLA010000077.1 GCA_913055795.1 uncultured Alcanivorax sp.
GTGCGCGGCATCGCGGATCTGATCGTCAAACCCGGTATGATCAACGTCGATTTCGCCGACGTGCGCACCGTGATGTCCGAAATGGGCATGGCCATGATGGGTACGGGCACCGCCCGCGGCGAGGGGCGGGCGCGTTCCGCCGGCGAGGTCGCCATTGCCAGCCCGCTGCTGGAAGACATTGATCTGCACGGCGCGCGCGGCATTCTGATCAATATCACCGCCAACGAATCCATTTCCCTGGATGAGTTCTCCGAGGTGGGCGATACGGTCAGCGAGATGGCCTCGACCGACGCCAACGTGATTATCGGCACCGCTATTGATCCGGACATGGAGGACGAGATCAGTGTCACGGTTGTGGCCACCGGCCTGGGCCAGGAGCAGGATCAGGAACTCAAGGTGGTGAGCCGTGGCAACAATCCGGTGCGCGCGGACGGCCGGGTGGACTATGAGGACCTGGAACGGCGTCCGGCCTATGACCGCAGGCGCTCCCAGGCGCAGCCGCAGCCACAGGAGGCGGAGCCGGCGCCGGCGCGGGAGAATGCCAGTGCCGCGGGCGGCGACAACACGGCCGAAGACATGGATTTCATTGATATCCCGACCTTCCTGCGGCGGCAGGCGGACTGATAACGGTTATCAATGGTGGTACAATCCGGTTTTTGCTAGCATCAACGCCCGGCGGCGTTGCGTTGGGCGCCTCCCCCGGGAAGCGCCATGAGGACCCTGCATGATACGACAGCGAACACTGAAGAACGTCATCCGGGCGACGGGTGTCGGCCTGCACACCGGGGAAAAGGTCTACCTGACGGTACGGCCGGCCCCGGTGGACACCGGCATCATCTTCCGGCGCGTGGACCTGGACCCGGTGGTGGATATCCCCGCCCGGGCCGCCAATGTGGGCGAGACCACATTGTCGTCCACGCTGGTCAAGGATGGCGTCAAGGTGGGGACCGTGGAGCACCTGCTCTCGGCCATGGCGGGACTGGGCATCGACAATGCCCGTGTGGAGGTATCCGCACCCGAGGTTCCGATCATGGACGGCTCCGCGGGCCCCTTCGTGTTCCTGTTGCAGTCCGCCGGGATCCAGGAACAGGATGCGGCCAAGAAGTTCATCCGCATCCGCAAGGAAGTGCTGGTGGAAGACGGCGAAGAGGACAAGAGCGCGCTCTTTCGTCCCTTTGACGGCTTCAAGGTGGGCTTTTCCATCGAGTTCGACCATCCGGTGTTCACCGGCCGCACCCAGATGGCCTGTATCGATTTTTCCTCGACGTCCTTCGTCAAGGAAGTGGCCCGGGCACGTACCTTCGGGTTCACGCGGGATATCGAGTTTCTGCGCTCGCAGAATCTGGCCCTGGGCGGCAGTGTGGACAATGCCGTGGTGGTGGATGATTTCCGCATCCTCAACGAGGACGGTCTCCGTTACGAGGACGAATTCGTCAAGCACAAGATGCTGGACGCCATCGGCGACCTCTACCTGCTCGGCTACAGCCTGATCGGTGAGTTCGTGGGCCACAAGTCCGGCCATGCCCTGAACAACCAGCTCCTGCGGCAACTGCTGGCACAGGAAGACGCCTGGGAAGTGGTCACCTTCGACAATGCCGACGCCGCACCCATCTCCTACATGAGCCCCATCCTGGCCGCCGAAGGCGAATAACCCCGCCGGACCGACCCGAATCACTGGCCGTCGGTTTTCTGGATGACCGAAAACAGCATGGGCGCTTCAGCGCCCATTCTTCTTTTATTGCTACTTGCTACTTGCGACTATTCGGTCTCCGCCCGCTCTGCCAGCCGCCGCAGCGCACCGGCCAGCCGTTCATCGTCGATGCCGTCAGCGGCATCGCGGAGACTCGCCGCGCCCTCCGCGGGCAGGACAGGCGCCGGCGTGTTGGCGTTCGTGGACTCGAGGTTCAGCCGGGGACAGACGCGCACCTTGACGGGCAGGCCGGCGTGTTTTTCCAGGGTGGGCGCGTGAAAGCGCGCGAGCTGGGCCACGGCATTGTTTTCCGCGAGCACTTCCAGCCGTTCATCGCCGCGCACCAGGGTCAGCCGTTCGGCAATAGCGGGTGGCAGCAGCGCTTTGAGCTCCGCGCTGGCTTCGTGACGCACGACCGCCCGGCGCAGACGGCTCAGGGCGCTGTCCGCGTTCAACAGTTCGTGCACGACTCGGGGACCAATTGCCTTGTTCATGCGAATTTCGTAATATAAGCTCAAATTTCCAGAAGAATTCGAGAAATCCGCGCCAGGTCTCTGATTCGCCGGCGTGCCGGAAAAGACCTCGAAAGCGGTAACCGCCATGCACATCATACTGCTTCACCCACATCGCGACCAGTCGCGTCACCTGCGTCTGCCCCGGGGACTGCCCTGGATGCTCGCGCTGGGGCTGGTTGTTTTGCCTGCGCTGGCCGGAGTAGGCGCTTACTATGGTGTGCGCTATCTGGAAGATCCGGTGATCACGGAAGACGCGGCCGAGCGCTGGCAGAACCGGATCCGGGAGCAACAGGCCCGGATTCAGGATCTGCGCGAGCGTTCGGAGGAACAGCTCAAGGCCCAGACCCGCAAGCTGGCGGAAATGCAGGCGCGGCTGGTGCGTCTGGATGCGCTGGGTGAACGTCTGGTGGACGTGGCCGATATCAGCAGTGACGAGTTCGATTTCGCGGCCCCCTCGGCCGTGGGCGGCCCCCAGGCCCCGGATGCCGCGTCCAGCAATTATGAGCCGCCGGCCTTCGTGGATACGCTGGACAATCTTGCGCGCACGCTCAGCCGGCGTGAACAGCAGATGGAGATTCTGGACGGGTTGATGAAGGATCGCCGCCTGGAGCAGAAGAGCTCGCTGTCGGGCCGGCCCATCACGGACGGCTGGATGTCGTCGCGCTACGGCTACCGCACGGATCCGTTCAGCGGCAAGCTGGCCATGCACGAAGGCATGGATTTCGCCGGCAAGGAAGGCTCGGACGTCGTTGCCACTGCTTCGGGCGTGGTTACCTATGCGGATGAACGCTGGGGTTACGGTAAACTGGTGGAAATCAATCATGGTGACGGCTTCACCACCCGCTACGGCCACGCCAAGGAAATCACGGTTGAACCCGGTGATATCGTCAAACCCGGGCAGGTGGTCGCGCGTATGGGCAACACGGGTCGTTCCACCGGTCCCCATGTTCACTACGAAGTGCGCAAGGACGGCGAACCCGTGGACCCGCGTCCCTACATCTATCGCCAGCGCTGAATCCCCGCCCGCAACAGGCTGTTCAAAACCCCTTGCGCTTCAGGCCGCACCCTGTGGAGCTTTCAGGCCGGCCCGCACTCAGCCTTGCCTTTTTCGACATGTGGGCACACGCCTTCAAAAGGGCGCCTTGATTGCGAACCCGCCTGAAAGCCTGAGTGCGCAAGGGATTTTTCAACAGCCTGTTAATCCCCCGGCCCCGAACGGGTAGAATAGCCCTATTTCGGCCGCCGGCCGCTCAACCGACGGGATACCGCATTCCATGCTGGGAACTGTTGTCAAGAAAGTCTTAGGCACCAAGAACGACCGTGAGCTCAAGCGCCTGCGCCAGCTGGTCGACACCATCAACAGCCACAGCGAGGCCGTGGGTCAGCTCGACGACGCGGCGCTGCAGGCCCGGACGGACGAATTCCGCACAAGGCTGGAACAGGGCGGCACCCTGGACGAGCTCTTGCCCGAGGCCTTTGCCGTAGCCCGAGAGGCGGCCGATCGGGTCATGGGCCTGCGTCCGTTCGATGTGCAGCTCATGGGGGCCATAGCGTTGCACGAGGGCCGGATCGCGGAGATGCGCACCGGCGAGGGCAAGACCCTGACCGCGGTTCTGCCAAACTATCTGAATGCGTTGTCCGGCGACTCGGTGCATCTGGTCACGGTCAACGACTATCTCGCCGAGCGCGATGCCAACTGGATGCGTCCCGTTTACGAATTCCTGGGATTGAGCGTGGGCGTAATCAAGGCGCAGCAGCCGCACGAGGAGAAAAAGGAAGCCTACGCCGCCGATATCACCTATGGGACCAACAACGAATTCGGCTTCGATTATCTGCGCGACAACATGGCTTTCCGGCTCGAAGACAAGGTCCAGCGCGGACGGGGCTTTGCCATTGTTGACGAAGTGGATTCCATCCTCATCGACGAGGCGCGCACGCCGCTGATCATCTCCGGACCGGCCTCGGATAGCTCGGAAATGTATCGGCGTATCAACCGGCTGATGCCGCATTTGCGCGCGCAGTCGGAGCCCGAGGAAGAAGGTGCTGAACCCGAGGATCCGGGCCATTACTTTCTCGATGAAAAACAGCGCCAGGTGGAGCTCACCGAGGAGGGGCACCAGTATGTGGAGTCGCTGCTGGTGCAGGAAGGCCTGATGGACGAGGGCGAAAGCCTGTACGCGGCGCGCAATCTGGGCCTGCTCCATCATGTGCATGCCGCTTTGAAAGCGCATACGCTGTTTCAGCGCGACCGCGAATACATCATCCAGAACGGCGAGGTGGTGATCGTCGACGAGCATACCGGCCGCAGCATGCCCGGCCGGCGCTGGTCGGAAGGTATTCATCAGGCCATCGAGGCCAAGGAAGGGGTCAATATCCAGCAGGAAAACCAGACCCTGGCGTCCACGACCTTCCAGAACTATTTCCGGCTCTACAACAAGCTCGCGGGCATGACCGGCACGGCGGATACCGAGGCGGCGGAATTCCACCAGATCTACGGCATGGACGTGGTGGTGATCCCCACCAACATGCCCATGGTCCGCGAAGACGCCAATGATCTGGTCTATCTCTCGCTGGAGGAAAAGTTCGACGCCATTGTCGCCGAGATCCAGGCGGCGGTGGACAAGGGCGCGCCCGTGCTGGTGGGTACGGCCAATATCGACACCTCGGAATATGTCTCCCAACGGCTCAAGCAGGCGGGTATTGAACATCAAGTGCTCAACGCCAAGCAGCACGAGCGCGAGGCGCATGTGATCGCCCGTGCCGGCGAGCCGGGCAATGTCACCATTGCCACCAACATGGCCGGCCGGGGGACCGATATTGTGCTCGGCGGCAATCCCGACGAGGAAATTCGCCAGCTGGGGGAGCCGAGCGAGGAGCAGATCGCCGAGGTCAAGGGCAAGTGGCAGCAGGCGCATGACCGGGTGGTGGAAGCCGGTGGTCTGCATATTGTCGGCACCGAGCGCCACGAATCCCGGCGCATCGACAACCAGCTGCGCGGGCGGGCCGGTCGGCAGGGCGATCCCGGCTATACCCGCTTCTTCCTGTCCATGGAAGACGATCTCATGCGCATCTTCGCCTCGGACCGGGTGCGCAACATGATGCGTTCACTGGGCCTGGAGAAAGGCGAAGCCATCGAGCATCGCTGGGTCAGCCGGGCCATCGAGAATGCCCAGCGCAAGGTGGAAGGGCGCAACTTCGATATCCGCAAGAACCTGCTGGAATATGATGACGTGGCGAATGACCAGCGCAGCGTCATCTATTCCCAGCGCGACCAGATCCTGGAAGCCGAGGATCTGTCCGACAGTGTGGTGGGCATCCGCCGGGACGTCATGCGCGAAGTGATCCACTCCTATCTGCCGCCGGGCACGGTGGAGGAGCAGTGGGACGTGGCCGGTCTGGAAAAGGCGCTGGAGGCGGAATACCAGATCACGCTGCCCATCCAGCAATGGCTGGGAGAGGACAAGCAGCTCCATATCGACGGCATTATCGACCGCGTGGTGCAGGCCATGGAAGAGGCCTATGAACAAAAACGCGAGGCCATCGGCGCGGACACGCTCAGCCAGGTGGAAAAACACCTGATGTTGCAGATCGTGGACCGACACTGGAAGGAACACCTGTCCAACATGGATCACCTGCGTCAGGGGATTCACCTGCGCGGCTATGCGCAGAAGAACCCCAAGCAGGAGTACAAGCGCGAGGCGTTTGAACTCTTCCAGAACATGCTGAACCAGATCCAGCACGAGCTGATCCGGGTACTGCACACCCTGGAGCCGCCGCGCGAGGACGAAATCGAAGAGCTGGAACGCCAGCGCGAGCAGCAAGCCCGCGAGCAGGCGCAGCGCATGCGCGAGCAGCAACCCGAAGCGGAAGCCGCCACGGCCGGTGCCGACAGTGCTTCGTCCGGGGGACAAGCGCAAGCCGAGCCCGAAAAGCCCGAGACCGTGGTCCGTGAGGGCCGCAAGATCGGGCGTAACGAGCCCTGCCCCTGTGGCTCGGGCAAGAAATACAAGCAGTGCCACGGCCAGCTGGAAAGTTGAAATGAGTAACCTTTCCTGGTGGCCCGTGCCGGGTGTGCGTCTGGGCACGGTCAAGGCGGGTATCAAGTATCCGGATTGCCGGGATCTGGTGGTGATGGAACTCGCGCCGGACACGCGCGCGGCCGGTGTTTTTACCCGCAATCGTTTCCGGGCGGCGCCCGTGGCGATCGCTGAGCGCCATCTGGCCGCCGCGGCCCCGCGTTATCTGCTGATCAATACCGGCTACGCCAATGCGGGCACGGGCGAAGCGGGCCTTCGCGCGGCCGAAACCAGTTGTGATCTGGTGGCCGGACAAGGTTCATGCGAGCGCAATCAGGTAGTGCCGTTTTCCACCGGGGTGATCGGTGAACCCCTGCCCCTGGAACCCTTCCGCATGGGTATCCCCCGCGCGTGCGCAGCATTGAGCGAGCATGGCTGGGGCGAGGCGGCCGAAGGCATCATGACCACGGATACCCGGCCCAAGATCGCCAGCCGGCGGGCCGAGATTCACGGGCATACCGTCACCGTCACGGGCATGGCGAAGGGTGCGGGCATGCTCAAGCCGGATATGGGGACCATGCTCGCCTATATCGCCACGGACGTGGCGATCGCCCCCGAACTGCTGAATCAATGGTTGCATGAGCTCGCGGACGCCAGCTTCAACGCCATTACGGTGGACGGCGATACCTCCACCAATGACGCCTGTATGCTTATGGCCACGGGACAGAGCGGACTGGCGGAAATCACGGATGCCAACAGTGACGCGGCAGCTGCGCTCTACGAAGAGCTGGCGCGTGTCTTTCAGGATCTTGCCCGGGCTCTGGTGCGTGATGCCGAAGGGGCGAGCAAGTTTGTCGAGATCCGGGTGGACGAGGCCCGTGACGCTGCTGACGCCCGGGCAGTAGCTGAAACCATTGCCCATTCCCCGCTGGTCAAGACCGCGCTCTTTGCCAGTGACCCCAATTGGGGCCGGATCCTGGCCGCCGTGGGCCGGGCTCCGGTTGCCGAGCTGGATGTGGACCGGGTGAAAATCTGGCTGGGCGACGTGTTGCTGGTGGAAAATGGCGGCGTCGCACCGGGCTACCGGGAAGCGGACGGCGCCGCCGTCATGGCTCGCGCGGATATCCTGATCCATGTGTCCCTGGGCACAGGCACAGCCTCGACCCGGGTGTGGACCTGTGACTTCAGCTATGACTATGTCCGGATCAATGCGGAATATCGGAATTGAAGGCGCGAGGCCCGAGGTGCGAGGAGCGAGTGGCAGGAAGTCATGAGTGACGCCGTTGAGGTTGCGGCGGCGGTGATTCGCCAGGGTGAGCGGGTGCTGCTGAGTCATCGTGCGGCGCACAAGCATCAGGGCGACCGCTGGGAGTTTCCGGGGGGCAAGCGCGAGCCGGACGAGACCATCGAGCAGAGTCTGGCGCGCGAGCTGGAGGAGGAGCTGGGCCTGTCGATTCACACCTGCCGACCCTTCATGACCCTTGAGTACCACTATCCCGACCGTCGTGTCCGCCTTTTTTTTCGCGAAGTCATGCACTGGACCGGGGACCCGGAGGGCCGGGAAGGGCAGGTGTTCGGCTGGGTCCCGTTGAAAGATTTGGCCGAATACCCATTGCCGGAAGCCAACCGGCCGCTGATCGCTGCACTCAACTTGCCCGACGCCTGGGCCATTCGTCCCGAGGGGTTGGACGATGCGAGCCTGATTCGCGCCCTGCCGGCCCAGGCTGTCGCCCATCGCGGGGTTTATCTGCGGGGTCTGGAGCAGGAACCGGAACGTCTTGCGGGCCTGGCCCGGAGCTGCCGCGAGCAGGGTGTTCCCGTCATGGTGCGTGATGATCCCGCTCTTGCCCGGGCAACAGGCGCAGATGTGCTGCATCTGTCCGCTGCGCGGGCCGCCGATCTTGGCGAGCGCCCGCCGGGGACAGCGTTTCTGTCCGTGGCCTGTCACAGCGCGCGGGAGCTGGCCCACGCCCGGACGCTGCAAGCGGATCAGGTCCTGCTTTCCCCCGTGGCGGCGACGCCATCCCATTCTGATGCCCCGGTGCTGGGCTGGTCCGGATTCTCCGAACTGGCGGTGGGCCAGCCCATGGCCGTCTACGCCCTGGGCGGCGTCCAGCCGCAAGATCTGGACCGGGCCCGGGAAGCCGGGGCGCGGGGGGTCGCCGGGATTCGGGGGTTCTGGGACGACCAGGAGCGAGGATCGAGGCGCTAGGCGCGAGGGAACAGATCAGGAAATGATTGGCAGGAATCAGAAGCCCACCACTTTATCCTCGCACCTCGCACCTATTCTTCATCCGGCCCCGGCACATCGGGATCGTCCGGATCGCCCGGAATATTGTGGCGTTCATTGGCCCAGTCGCCCAGATCCAGCATCTTGCAGCGTTCGCTGCAGAAGGGGCGCCAGGGGTTGTCCGGGTGCCACTGCACCGGCTTGCGGCACTGCGGACAGGGCACAATCCGGGCCGGGGCTTCATCCACCATGGTTTCGTGCCCGTTCCAGATAAGCCTGGTGCAAAGGATCCAGCTGTTCGTGCAGATCCGCAAGACTGCCGTCATTCAGGACAATGTCGTCGGCTTTGCGGCGGCGCTCCTGCCGATCCATCTGCGCGGCCATGATGTGGCGGACCTGATCCCCGGGCACTTCGTCGCGCCGCGCCGTGCGTTCCACCTGCACGGACTCGGGCACATCCACCAGCAGGACCCGGTCCACCAGCTCGTGCTGGTCCGTTTCCAGTAACAACGGAGACACCAGAATCGTATAGGGCGAATCCGAGGCTTCCAGTTGACGCCGGATTTCGGCCGCAATGGCAGGATGGGTAATGCCTTCCAGAACCCGGCGCTCCTCGGGGTCGGCAAAGACAATTTCGCGCAATGCAGCCCGGTCGAGTTGGCCATCGGCTTGCAGCACCTGGTCGCCGAATTCGGCGCGAATCTGTTCCAGCGCCGGTCGCCCCGGTTCCACTACCTGCCGGGATACCTCATCGGCGTCCACCACGGCGATCCCCTGGGAACCGAGATAATCCGACGCGGCCGTTTTGCCGCTGCCGATCCCGCCGGTAATGCCGATAATCAACATGAGATCCTGTACGGGTGTCAGTAGGAGAAGAGACCCAGATAAGCCCCGACCATTTGCGGCCCCCAGAGCAGGGTCAACCAGCCCGCGATCGCCAGCCAGGGGCCGAAGGGGATGCCCTGATCCCGGCGTACCGCGCCCAGCTGTATCAACGCAATGCCGAGCACGGAGCCCGCCACGGAAGAGAGCAACAATACCACGGGCAGGTGCTGCCAGCCCACCCAGGCGCCGAGACCGGCGAGCAGCTTGAAATCCCCATAGCCCATGCCTTCCTTGCCGGTGAGCAGCTTGAATACCCAGTACAGACTCCACAGCACCAGATAACCGGCCATGGCCCCCAGTACCGCATCCGCCAGCGGAACGGGCCCGAGGCCCAGCCAGGCGGCCAGCAGGCCGGCCCAGAGGAAGGGATAGGTGAGCTGATCGGGCAGCAGGGTGGTGTCGAAGTCGATCACGGCCATGGCCAGCAGGGACCAGCTCGCGAAAAGCACGAACACCAGATACCCGCCCGGGGTCACCGAGGCAGCGGCCAGCGCGCCCATGGCAGCGGCGGTGAGTTCAATCAAGGGGTAGCGGCGGGAGATGGGCGTGCCGCACTGCGAGCAGCGCCCGCGCAGCGCCAGCCAGCTCAGCACGGGAATGTTTTCATACCAGGCAATAACATGGTGGCAGGCCGGACAGGCGGAGCGTGGCACCACCAGATTGAACCGGGGCGGCTCGGGCTGCTCTTCCGCGGGCAGGTCCAGAAGCTGGCGGGCCTCGCTCTGCCAGGCCCGCTCCATCATGACCGGCAGCCGCAGGATAACCACATTGAGAAAACTGCCGACCACCAGGCCCAGCACAAAGACCAGCCCGACCAGCACCGCGGGATTGTCCTGAACGACAGCGGCGAGGGTCACTAGACCACGGAACCCAGCTGGAAGATGGGCAGGTACATGGCAATGATCAGACCGCCCACCAGGACACCCAGAACGCCCATGATGAGCGGCTCCATCATGGAGGTCAGGCCGTCCACGGCATTGTCCACTTCATCCTCGTAATACTGCGCCACCTTGGCGAGCATGGAATCAAGCGCACCGGATTCCTCGCCGATGGCCGTCATCTGCAACGCCATATTGGGGAAGACCCCGGTGTTGCGCATGGCGAACTGCAGCTGCTGGCCCGTGGCCACGTCGTCCTTCACCTGCATAACGGCATTGCGGTAGACCACATTGCCGGTGGCGCCGGCACAGGCTTCCAGGGCGTCGATCAGTGGTACACCGGCGGCAAAGGTGGTGGACAGGGTGCGGGCGAAGCGCGCCACTGTGGCCTTGTAGGTCAGATCGCCGATGATGGGCAGTTTGAGCAGCAATCGGTCCACGGCGTTGGCTACCGCTTGAGAGCGTTTGTGTGCCTGCTGGAAGCCCACGATAGCGCCGGCGATCACGAACAGCCCCACGAACCAGCGGTCCTGAACCCACTCCGAGATGCCGATGACGAACTGCGTAAAGGCGGGCAGTTCGGCCCCGAAGCCCTGGAACAGCTCCTGGAAGGTGGGCACCACCTTCACCAGCAGGATCACGGTCACGATGACGGCCACCACGATCACCGTGATGGGGTATTTGAGCGCCTTCTTGATTTTCTGCTTGAGCGCCTCGGATTTTTCCTTGTACAGCGCCACCCGGTCCAGCATGGTCTCCAGCGCACCGGATTCCTCGCCCGACTCGATCAGGCTGCAGAACAGATCGTCAAAGTGTTCCGGGTGTTTGCGCAGGGCCCCGCCGAAGCTGCTCCCGCCCTCGATGTCGTTCTTGATGTTGATCACCACTTCGCGCATGGCCGGATTGTCGAGGCCGTCGGCGACAATCTCGAAGCCCTGCACCAGCGGAACCCCGGCTTTCATCATGGTGGCCAGCTGGCGGGTAAAGATGGCGATGTCCGAAGGCTGGACCTTGCCCTTGCCGCCGATATTGATCTGGCTTTTCTTGCGGATCTTGCTGACCTTGACACCCTGGCGGCGCAGCTCGGTACGCACCAGCGCCGCGCTCTTGCCGGGCATTTCGCCCTTGACTTTCTTGCCCTTGGCGTCGGTGCCCTCGTAGGTAAAGGTCGTTTCTTGTTGTGCCGCTTGTGCCATAATCTACTTCCGGGTATCAGGTGACGCGGTTGACTTCTTCCAGGCTGGTCACGCCGTGCATGACCTTGACCAGCCCGGAACGCTGGATATCATCAAAGCCCTCTTTCCGGCACTGATCGCCGATATCGATAGAGTTGCCTTCCTCCATGATAATACGGGAAATGCCGTCGGTGATTTTAACCACTTCATAAATGCCCACACGGCCCTTGTAGCCGTCGCCGCCGCATTTCTCGCAGCCCTTGGCGCCATAGACGGTGAAGCCCGTGGCGATGTCGTCGTCCGTGAACCCCATCTCCTTGAGCGACTGCTCCGGTATTTCCACCGGCTCCTTGCAGCTGGAGCACAGCCGACGGCCCAGACGCTGGGCAATGATCAGGATCACCGAGGTAGCGATGTTGAACGAGGGCACGCCCATGTTGCGCAGCCGCGTCAGGGTTTCCGGCGCGGAGTTGGTGTGCAGCGTGGACAGCACCAGGTGGCCGGTCTGGGCCGCCTTGACCGCGATTTCCGCCGTTTCCAGATCCCGGATCTCGCCCACCAGCACCACGTCCGGATCCTGGCGCAGGAAGGCCCGCAGCGCCGAAGCGAAATCCAGCCCCTGCCGGGGTTTGACCGCCACCTGGTTGACCCCCTCCAGGTTGATCTCCACCGGGTCCTCGCAGGTGGAGATGTTCACTTCGGGCGTGTTCAGGATGTTGACGCCCGTATAGAGCGACACCGTCTTGCCCGAGCCCGTGGGCCCGGTCACCAGGATCATGCCCTGAGGACGGGCCAGCGCCTCCATGTAGAGCGCTTTCTGGTCTTCCTCGTAACCCAGCGCATCAATGCCCATCTTGGCGCTTTCCGGGTCCAGGATCCGGAGCACGATTTTCTCGCCCCAGATGGTGGGGCAGGTGTTCACGCGGAAATCGATGGAACGGTTCTTGGACACCTTGAGCTTGATCCGTCCGTCCTGGGGCACGCGGCGCTCGGAGATGTCCAGCTGGGACATGACCTTGAGACGGGCCGAGATCTTGGGGGCGCTGTTGGGCGGCGGATGGGCCTTTTCCTTGAGGATGCCGTCCTCGCGGAAACGCACCCGGTACATCTTCTCGAAGGGTTCGAAATGCAGGTCCGAGGCGCCCCCCTTGATGGCGTCCAGCAGCAGCTTGTTGATGAAGCGGACAATGGGGGCGTCGTCGACGTCCGTGCTGGCGGTTACCTCGTCCGCATCGCCGCCCTGATCCCCCGTCGACACATCAATGTTGTCCAGATCCTCATCGAGCTCGCCGAAACCCTCGTCCTCGGAATCCGAGAGCATGGTCTCGATCAGCCGGGCGAGTTTGTCCTCCTCCGCCACCACGGTTTCGACGTTCAGCCCGGTGTTGAATCGCACCTCCTCCTGGGCCTGAAGGTTGGTGGGGTCGGAAACGGCGATAAAGAGCCGGTTGCCCCGCTTGAACAGGGGCAGCACATGGTGCTTGGTGATCAGGCTGTTATCGACCAGATCCTGGGGCAGGTTCTGGGTATCGAAAGCCGCCAGGTCGATGAGCGGATCACCGAATTCCTCCGCCGCACAGCGCGCGATCACGTCCGGCGCCACCAGCTCGCGGCCGACCAGATGCGTCGCCAGGGACGTCTTGTCCTTGCGGCATTCGAGCAGTGCCTCCTTGGCGATTTCTTCTTCGAGATAGCCGTCCCGCACCAGACGGCGGGAGAGGCCGCTCAGGGGGACCGATGCAGTTGATTCCGCCATAGGGTTCCGATTGCTGTTG
>CAJXLA010000078.1 GCA_913055795.1 uncultured Alcanivorax sp.
CGGGTTTCCTTGTCGATCTTGCGGATGGCGTTTTCCAGCGTCTGCAGGGCGTCGTTGAGGTCGCTATCCTGCTTGTCCAGGTATTCCTTGCGCTCGGACTGGGTCTGGTACTCGTCGATAGCCGCGAGGTTGATCTGACCCAGCCGGCTGATGCGCTGGCGGATCTGATCCAGCTCGCTCGCCCACTCGCTTTCGTCCGCTTCTTCCGGGAGGTTGTTCAGCAGGGTATCCAGATCGAATTCCTGCTCGCCCAGCTGTTCCTGCAGCGTCGAACGGCGCACCTTGAGTTCCTGCCACTCCAGACGCTTGCTGTCGAGCTGCTGGCGCACCTCGGCGGCATCCTTTTCGTGTTTCTGACGACGCTGTTCCAGCTCGCGGACCTGATGCTCCACGTCCTCCAGCTCGCGGCGGACTTCCATGAGCCGGTTCTCGGCCTGTAGCCGGGCCTCGAGCTTGTCGTCCAGCTGCCCCTGGAGTTCCTCGCCCGGATCGCCGGCTTCCTCCAGCTGGCCTTCCAGCAGGTTCTTGCGTTCGCTGAGCGCCGCCACCTGGGCATCCAGACGCTCCAGACCCTGCCGCAAAGAATCCGCCTGGGTGCGCGTCTGCTGCACCTCCATGGCCAGCTGGTGGCGCCGGTCCCGGTCCTGACGTGCCTGCTCGCGCGCCTGATCCAGTTGCTGTCGGTGCTCATCGCGCCGGGCCAGCAGGGCCTCGCGTTTTTCGTTGTCCTGCTCCATGGCGTCCAGCGCCTCGGTGAGCACGCTCCGAGCCTGGCGCAGCTGTTCCTGTTCGTCCTCGCGCTGGCGGCGGCAGTCGTCCAGTTCGCTGCCCAGGCGCTCGCGTCGCTGGGTAATCTGCTCCAGCCGTACCTGACGCGCACTCACCTGGGCGTTCACCTCGCCCAGTTCGCGATGCAGACGGCTGGCACGCTGCTGGGTTTCCTCGCGTTCGTCCTCCAGCTCCTGCAGGCGCTGACGGCCCTCTTCCAGCTGCCGGCGCAGGTTCTCCACCTTCTCTTCGCCTGCGGCAATGGTCTCGTCCAGTTCCTCCAGCTGCTGGCGGCGCTCCAGAATACCCGCCTCGGAGTCGTCCAGCCGGCGGCAGCGCAGCCAGTCCGGGCCCACCCAGATGCCGTCCCGGGTGACCACGGACTCGCCCGGTTTCAGTTGCTCGCGCAGCGCCAGGGCTTCGCCCAGCGTCGCCGTGGCGTAAATCCCCGCCATCAGGCCGGCGGGCACGCCCTCGACGTGCCGCGCCAGGGGGTCGCCGCCCTCACCCGCCCAGCCGTCGGCACGCGCCGCCAGCAGGCAGACATCACCGTGCTCCAGGTCCGTGAGCCAGTGCTCGACCGAATCCAGACCATCCACACAGATGCCCTGCAGAGCCGTACCCAGCACGGCTTCCACGGCCCGCTCCCAGCCCGAAGCCACCTGCAACCGGTCCGCCAGCCGAGGCTGCTCGCTCAGGCCGTGGCGCTCCAGCCAGTCGCTTACGGCGCCGTCGTCGCCCATGGCCGCCTTCTGCATGGCCTCCAGCGAGGTGTGACGATCCCGCGCCTGCTGAAGCTCGCCACGCGCGCCGTCCAGCGCCTCGCCGGTTTCGCTGTTGGCCCGGCGCTGTTCATCCATTTGTTCCTGGAGCCCGGCACTGTGGTTTTCCACTTCCTCCAGCTGATCCCGGTATTCCTGCTGACTCTGCTCCAGCTCGCGCATCTCCTCGGCCAGGGGGCCGGAATCCAGCGACGCCTGTTCCTGCTCCAGGCGCTGGATCCGGTCGTCCAGGCGCTCGATGGACTGCTCCAGATGCTGGATGCGCGACTGTTCCACTTCGGCCTGCCGGCGTGATTCCGAGGACTGGTTCTGGAACTCATCCCATTCCTGCTGCCACTGCTGCATGGCCTCTTCCGCCGAGGCCAGGGTTTCGCCGGACTGTTCCTCGCGCTGCTGCGCCTCTTCCAGTTGCGGCTCGAGTTCACGCAGCTTGCGGTCCAGTTCATTGATCTGGTCGCCGTCCTTGCGCAAATGCTCGCTGGTCTCGCGCCAGTTTTCCTCCACCTGGGCCAGTTCCTCGGACAGCTGCTGCTTGCGCTCGCGCTGGTGCTGAATGGTCTGCTCCAGGCGCGCCACTTCCGAGCCCAGTTCATAGAACTGTTGCTGCACCTGGTTGAAGCGTTCCTGAACCTCGTTGTGGCTCGCGCGCAGACGTTCCAGCTCCGCGTCCACCTGGCGCTGGTCGGCGGTGCGCGCCTCGGCCTGCACTTCCAACTCGCCAATGGTTTCCTCGAATTGCGCTACCCGGGCATTGAGATCGCGCCAGCGCAGTGCCGTCAGTTGCGCTTCCTGCTGACGTTCGTCTTCCTTGTAGCGCTTGTACTTCTCGGCCGCCGAGGCCTGGCGGGACAGACGCTCAAGCTGGCGGTCAAGCTCCTCGCGGATGTCGTTGAGCCGGTCCAGGTTCTCGCGCGTGCGCCGGATACGGTTCTCGGTTTCCCGGCGGCGCTCCTTGTAGCGCGAGATGCCGGCCGCTTCCTCCACATAGATACGCAGTTCCTCGGGCTTGGCCTCGATCAGCCGCGAGATCATGCCCTGCTCGATAATGGCGTAGCTGCGCGAGCCCAGGCCCGTGCCCAGGAAGATATCGGTGATGTCGCGGCGCCGGCATTTGGTGCCGTTGAGGAAATAGTTGGACTGGCCGTCCCGGGTCACCTGGCGCTTGACCGAGATTTCCGAGTAGCGGCCGTATTCGCCCCCCAGTTTGCCCTCGGAGTTGTCGAAGACCAGCTCGATGGAGGCCTGAGCCACGGGCTTGCGCGCATTGGAACCGTTGAAGATGACGTCCGCCATGGACTCGCCGCGCAGATACTTGGCCGAAGACTCGCCCATGACCCAGCGCACGGCGTCGATGATATTGGACTTGCCGCAGCCGTTGGGCCCGACAATGGCCGTCATGTTCTGCGGAAACTGCGCCGTGGTGGGGTCCACGAAGGACTTGAAGCCGGCCAGCTTGACACTTTTCAGACGCATAAATGATTACGCAACACTAAGGGGCCATGGAAAAACCGCCGCGGATGACCGACTCCAGCCGTTCGACGACCATCGAAAACCGCGCCGGAACCGGGATTCCCGCGCGAACAGGATCCCGGCGAAAAGCGCTCAGTGTATACAAATTTTGCCGCTGGCACTAACGCTGATCCGGGCATTGTGCACGCACGCGGCGGGGCTTGCCATTAACCCGCCGTCGCGGCAGGCTTGGTCGTCGTTTTGCCGACGAGTGCATTCTGCCATGGGAGCGATCCGCGACGCCGTACACTATCTGATCCGGGGCACCCGGCTGGCGCGAAGCCGCGCGCTGCGGCCCTGGGTCATCATGCCCCTGGTATTCAATGTGGTGCTTTTCGGGGTGCTCTATACCCTGGCCGGGCAATGGATCAGCGGCTGGATCGCCTCGGCCGCGGCGGGCCTGGAAGCGGGCTGGGCCTGGCTGAATACGGTCATCGAGGCCCTGGTGGCCGCCGCGCAGATTCTGGTCTGGGTGCTACTGCTGGCCGTGTTCGCCAGCACCTTTACCATGGGCGTTCAGCTGATCGCCGCACCCTTCATGGGCTTTCTGGCCGAGAAGGTCGATATCCAGACCACGGGCGCGCCCATGCCGGCGGAAAGCCTGCCGGCCATGACGGTGCGCATGTTCCGCCGGGAAGCTCGCAAGACCTGGTACTGGCTCTGGCGGGCCCTGTTATTGCTGATCGGGGTAGGCATTCTCTCGCTTATTCCCGGCATCAATGTGCTGGCGCCGGTGATCTGGTTTGCCTGGTCGGGCTGGATGATGGCCATGCAGTATCTGGATTTCTGCGCCGATAACCGGCAGGTGTCCTTCCCCGGCATGCTCGCGGAAATGCAGCGCCGACGCTGGCTGGTGCTGGCCTTCGGCTGCCTGGTGCTGGGGCTGACCATGCTGCCGCTGGTGAATCTGCTGATCATGCCCGTGGCCGTGATCGCGGGCACGCTGATCCGTACCGAGCAGCTCGCACCGCGCGCCTGAGATCAGCTTTTCGACTGACGGCCCTTGCCCCAGGCCGCCTCGATCTGGCGCGCGCGCATGATGGAGTCCTGCACCAGCGAAGACTGGTGCTCGGCGAACTCGCGGATGATTTCCAACGCCGAACGCACATCCCGCTGGAAAATGGTTTCCACAATGGCCTTGAAGAAGGACAGACACTCCTTCATCTCGTTGTCGTCGAGATGCAGCGCCATATAAAAGGCCCGCTGAATGGCCGGCTGCACATTCATGAGAATGTCCTCCACGAAGGGATTGCCGGCATAGGCATAGGCCTTTTCAAAGAAGCGAAAGCTCACCTCGAAGAAGTTCTCGATGTTGCGGCTCTCCGCCTCCTGCTGGAGCTGATGGATGAGCTCGATAAAGCTGTCCAGATCCGACTCTTCCATGGACTTGATGGCCTTGCGCGCCACCAGCCCCATGAGCACCTGGAAGACCTCATAGAGACTGTGCACATGATCTTCCGACATTTCCTTCACCACCGCGCCTCGGCGCGGCAGGATGTCGATCAGATGGCGGCGCTCCAGAATCAGCAACGCCTCGCGCACGGAGCCCCGGCTGACTTCGAGCTCCGAGGCCACACGCAGCTCCTGAATACGATCGCCGGCCAGCAAATCCCCCTGGATGATCTGGCGCGCAATATGTTCGGCAATCTGTTGGGAGAGACTTTGCCGCGCCTGGAAACTCACACCTTTCCCCTGATTGTTTAACAACAAAGCCCGAAACCCCGCGGGATTGTCCGACTATAGTAGATCCATGGCCGGACGCCAATCACGCGTGCCCACCCAACGCTGGAGGTCCGGCGGGCCGGTTTCGGCGGGCTTCAAGTTACCCACAAAATCTGTGGATAACTCTGTGGGCAATTTGCGGGCAAGCTCGTTCGAGCCCCGCAATGACGGGCTTGTCCCCAAACTGCCGAAAAAATACACAGAAATATCATTTCTTTTAAAATCAATGAGTTATATACCAAACATGGCAGATCAGGAAGTTAGAGGGTGCGCCTGCGCCAAGTGCACGCGCGCACCCGCGGCGTTGTGCAAAACTTCAGCCGCAAACAGGATCATGTCGGGGGAAATGGCGTTAGCGCAGGCTTACACTGAAGCCGAAAAAGGCCTGGGGTTCAACACCCTTATCGAAGCGTTCCCGTTCCTCCAGCGCCGCCAGGCCGGCACTCAGGGTCCAGCGGGTATGATCCGCCACCCATTGATAGCCCAGCTCGCCACCAGCACCCAGGCGGTCTGTGCCCCGGGTGCCGTCCAGATGGCCGGCGATGATGCCGTTATAGAAGCCGTCCTCGCTCATGGCGCCACCTTCCAGGCGGTGGCGGAAGCCCGTTACCCAGGCCAGGTCGTCGGCCCGGCCGGTGGAATCAAAATAAAAACCCGGGATGACGTAGACGCTGCTGTGTTCGAAGGTCCATTCCAGATTGAGTCCGTTCACATTGTGGACAATGCCCAGACCGATAAGACCCTCGGCGCGCGTCAATGGCGCCAGCACGAGCAGCACTGTCAGGCAGAGAATACGCACAGCCATCGAGGCTTGATCCCCCATTCTTGTTATTATGATCCGGCCCGGACCAACGCCCTCCGCGGCGCGGGTTACCGATGCGCGGCGGTGACCCCCTTCAGGCGTCCACCGACCGTACATTGATCACGCCCTCGATCTGGCCGAGCGCTGCCATGACGTTTTCATCCGGCCGGGCTTCCAGGTCGAGCAGATTGTAGGCGATGTCGTCGCGGCTCTTGTTGAGCATATCGACCACATTGATATCCGCGTCGGCCAGCACCGAGAGTACATGACCCAGCATCCGGGGAACGTTACGGTTGGTAACCGCAACGCGGTACCCCCCCGTGCGCTCGAGGATCAACGGCGGAAAGTTCACGGCATTGGTGATGTTGCCGTTTTCCAGAAAATCGCGCAGCTGATCCGCCGCCATGATGGCGCAGTTTTCCTCGGATTCGGCCGTACTGGCGCCCAGGTGGGGCGTGGCGACCACGCCGGGCTCGCCCTGCAGCAGCGGCGAGGGGAAATCGGTGAGATAACCCCCGAGGCGCCCTTCACGCAGCGCGGCCACCGCAGCCTGATCGTCCACAATGCCCTCGCGCGAAAAGTTGAGCAGGCGCGAACCCGATTTGACGTTGCTCAGCGCTTCCTCGTTGACCAGACCCCGTGTGGCATCCAACAGCGGCAGGTGCAGGGTTACATAGTCCGAACGGGCGAACAGGGCCTGAAGGTTTTCCATGCGCTCCACCCGATTGGGCAGGCGCCAGGCGGCTTCCACGGACAATGCCGGATCATAGCCCACCACTGTCATGCCGAGGTTCATGGCGGCCTCGGCCACACGCGAGCCGATCGCGCCCAGGCCCACAATGCCCAGCACCTTGTCCTGCAGCTCGCGTCCCTTGAAACGCTTCTTCTCGGCTTCCACGGTAGCGTGCATCTCGTCCGCGTCATGGATGTCCAGACCGCGGGTCCACTCGATACCTTCGAGAATGCCGCGCGAGCTCAGCAAGAGCGCCGTCAGCACCAGTTCCTTGACCGCATTGGCATTGGCACCCGGCGTATTGAAAACGGGTACGCCACGCTCGGTGAACGCATCCACGGCCACATTGTTGACGCCCGCACCGGCCCGGGCGACGGCCTTGACCGATTCCAGACCCGGCCCCGGCTCCAGTTCCGCACTGCGCAGCAGAATGGCGTCAGGATGGCCCAGGTCACTGGCGACTTCATATTCTTCCCGGGGCAGACGCTCCAGCCCTTTTACGGAAATCTGATTCAGTGTCTGAATGCGATACATAATGGTCCTCTGCAGCAGGCCCGCGCCGTGACGGGGCTCCGGGTTCAAAATCAGGGCGGAATGGTGGTCCGGATCAGGACCGGACGCAAGCCGGAAGGACGATTTCCCACCCGCAAGGCGACAACTTCAACCCGCGTGAGCAACCTCTGGTCCAGCTATGGGCGGTTTTTGTTCCCCCGAAACCTCCCTGTTTATCAATCCCGGGCGCAATCAGGCCGGGACCCCCTGTTTCGTTACGAAACTGCCCGGCACGGATTTTGAGTGGAACCAAAAACGTCTATAGCTGGACCAGAGGCTGCCGCTCAGATCGGCACCTTGTCGATCTTGTCCGCGGTTTCGTCGATGGTCTTGTCCACGGTTTCCAGGGCGTCATCGGCGGTATTGCCCACGGTGGGCACCACCGATACCGCCGCGCCCACCACCGAACCGGCGGCGCCGACAATGCGCATGGGGGTGGTCACCACCTTGGTCAGAAAGCACCCGCTCAGGGTACTCGCCAGTACGGCAATCAATGCGGCCTTGCTCAGGGTTTTCATTGTTGAGGCCTCCTCGTAAGGGTTGCGACGGCTTCTATTGAATTACAGCCCGGGCGAAATCACAACCGGACCGTTCAGTCGTCGAGCTCCAGCTCCAGGCCCAGACGCCGGGCCACCCCTTCATAGGTTTCCACCACCGAACCGAGGCCCTGGCGGAAACGGTCCTTGTCCATCTTCTCGCGTGTGTCGCGATCCCAGAGCCGGCAGCCATCGGGTGTAAACTCGTCCCCCAGGGTGACTTCGCCCCGGAACAGACCGAATTCCAGCTTGTAGTCCACCAGCAGCATGCCGCCGTCAAGAAAGAGACCGCGCAACACCTCATTGACCTGGTAGGTGAGCTCTTTCATGCGCGCCATCTGCTCGGACGTGGCCCAGCCGAAGGTCTCCACATGGGATTCGTTGATCATGGGGTCGCCGCGCTCGTCATCCTTGAGAAAGAGCTCAAAGGTGGGTGGTTCCAGTTCGCGCCCTTCGTCGATCCCCAGCCGGCGGCAGAGGCTGCCGGCCGCCAGGTTGCGTACCACGCATTCCACGGGAATCATCTCGAGGCGCTTGCACAGCGACTCGCGCGCGGACAGGCGCCGCTCGAAATGGGTCGGAATCCCCGCGCCCGCGAGCCGGTCCATGATAAAGGCGTTGAACTGATTATTGACCGCCCCCTTGCGCTCGAGCTGTTCGACCTTCGCGCCGTCAAAGGCGGAAGTGTCGTCACGGAAGGCGATCACGACATGATCCGGATCCTGCGCCTCGTACACGGATTTCGCCTTGCCGGCATACAATTGCTTTGCGGATTCCACCTTTTTATACCTCCAGCCAATCAAAGCCCGCCTTCTGACAGGCTACCCGCACGCGCTCATGTCCCACCGGCATGGCCTCGTGCACTGCTTGCAGAGCATGTTCGGGCGTGTTGTTCTCTTCACTCAGGTGACACAGCACCAGATGGCGCAGCCGGTCCTGATTGATCCGTTGCACCAACTCCGCCGCCTGGCCATTATTCAGATGCCCGCGGTCACCGGCCACCCGGCGCTTGAGGCCGGGCGGATAAGGGCCCGCCGCCAGCAGCTGCGAATCATGGTTGCTTTCCAGCACCAGGGCATCACATTCGCCAAAGGCGCGCACCACATGGGGGGTCAGCGAACCCAGATCCGTGAGCACGCCCAGCACTCGCTCGTGCGCGCGGAAAATATACTGACAGGGCTCGCGGGCGTCATGGGGCACGGGCACCGGCTCCACCTCCACGTCACCCACGCGAAAGGGGCGTTCCGGGCGCACCTCATGCCAGCTCGCTCCATCCAGGCTATGGCGCCCCGCGCTCACCGCCCGGTGTGTGCCGAATGTCAAATGCACGGGCAGATCATGACGGCGCGCGAGCGCTGCTACGCCCTGAATGTGATCGCTATGCTCGTGGGTCACCACCACCGCGCTCAACGCGGCGGGCGAAACCTGCAGGCGGGCCAGTCGTCTTTCGGTCTCCCCCACCCGGAAGCCGCAATCCAGCAATATTCTTGTATCCCCGGCCTCGATCAGGGTGGCATTACCCTTGCTGCCGCTGCCCAGGGAGGCGAATCTCACAGTTGATCGTGAATCCGTTCCAGCAGCGCCTGTGCGGGTTCCCGGGCCAGCAAGGCCGCGCTCTTGCGCTGGAGCACCGCCACCTGGATGCCATTAGCCGTCTGGCTCAGCTTGAGCCGCACCCGCTTGTCGCCACGCTCCACCCCTTCGGGCAAGCGCAGATAAAACAGGCCCGAGGCACGGTTGCGGTCATTCACCCGGATATCCGCCTGCTCCAGCGCCCGTTCCACACGCGCCCAGGCCCGGGCAAAGCGGGTACGCACCATGATGATGGGGTAGCCGTTCCCGTCGCGCGTCAACCGGGTCTCGACTTCGGCATCCGGCCCGGGCTCGCTGGCGCTCGTGTCGTCCTCGCCCGCCTCGACCGGTGCACGCAACTGTGGCGGTTCCGGCACCACGAACTTGTCCTCGTCCGCGTCGTAGCGCTTGCGCTGCTCCAGGCCGGGTACGGCATAAAGCGCTTCTCCGCCCTGGAAAGCGATATCCGGCGGCGTGTCCATGGGCCGGATCACCTTCGCCTTGCGGTATTCGGTGCCCGTGGAGCAGGCCGCCAGGACGAGGCAGGCCAGCCCCGGAGCGAAAACGAGCAGTCGCATCAAGCCTCCAGCAGACCCTGCGCGCGCAAGGTCTCGCGCAGGCGTTCCTGGGCAGGTGCTGACAGCGGCGTCAGCGGCAACCGGATGCCCCGGTCCATCATGCCCATTTCATACAGGGCCCATTTCACCGGAATAGGGCTGCTCTCGATAAACAGATCCCGGTGAAGCGGATCCAGTTCGTCATTAAGCGCACGAGCTCGGTCGGCATCGCCTTCCAGGGCCGCGTTGCACATGGCCACCATGCGCGCCGGTGCCACATTGGCGGTCACGGAAATATCGCCGTGCCCGCCGGCGAGCATGAGCTCGAGCGCCGTGCCGTCATCACCGGAAATGATGTCGAAATCCGGGCCGCAGCGTTCCTGGAGTTCGCGCACGCGCTCCACACTGCCCGTCGCCTCTTTGAGGCCGACGATATTGGGCACCTTGCTGAGCCGCTCCACGGTCTCCGGCAGCATGTCGCAGGCGGTCCGTCCGGGCACGTTGTAGAGCACCTGGGGAATGTCCACAGCCCGGGCAATGGCCAGAAAATGCTGATAGAGCCCTTCCTGGGTGGGCTTGTTGTAGTAGGGCGTGACCAGCAGACAGGCGTCGGCGCCATCTTCTTTCGCATCACGCGTCAGCCGAATGGCTTCATCGGTGTTGTTCGCGCCCGTGCCGGCGATCACGGGCAGACGCCCCCGGGCGGCGGAAACAATCTCCTTGATGACCAGGTCATGTTCCTCGAAGCCCAGGGTGGCGGATTCGCCGGTGGTGCCGGTAGCCACGATGCCGTGGGTGCCCTGCTCCACATGCCAGTCCACCAGGCGCCTCAGACTTTCCCAGTCCACCGCCCCGTCAGCGTGCATGGGCGTAACCAGGGCTACAATGCTGCCGCGAAACATGTCTTCTCTCACTCCCCGTCCGGTTCGGAGCAGGCCCGCCCCGAGCGCGCCAATGGTACTCGGCAACCCGGTTGCTGCCAAGCTGCCCCGGACGTTATCGCCCTGCCGAGCCACCCGCGCCCTTGCCTGCCGTCTGCGCGCGGGTACACTTGGTACCTTTGATAAGCTCCGGGAGGGATGATGACGGTAACGCTGAACCGTAAAGTGCCGGATTTCACCGCCGACGCTACCCGTGATACGCAGATCCGCGTGAAGGACCTGGCCGGCTCGAAAGTGGTGCTGTATTTCTATCCACGCGACAGCACCCCGGGCTGTACCACCGAGGGCCGGGAATTCGCCGAGCTTCATGACGACTTCCGCAAGGCGGGCTGCCGGGTGTTCGGTATCTCGAAGGACAGCTTGCGCAAGCACGAGAACTTCAAGGCCAAACAGGGCTTTCCCTTCGAGCTGATTTCCGACCCGGACGAAACGCTTTGCCGCCTGTTCGACGTGATCCGGCTCAAGAAAATGTACGGCAAGGAATACGAAGGGATTGAGCGCAGCACCTTCCTGATCGACGAGCAGGGCAAGCTGCGCGCGGAGTGGCGCAAGGTCAAACCCGCGGGCCATGCCGCCGAGGTACTGGAAGCGGCGCGCTCGCTCTAGCAGGCTGCCAGCAAAGCACGACTCAGGCGACAGCCACCTCCTCGCTATCTTGTTCGCCACCGGGTTCATGGCGCGGCCAGGCGTGGATGACGGCCTTGAGCAACGTAGCCAGCGGAATAGCGAAAAACACGCCCCACAACCCCCAGAGTCCGCCGAAGAACAGAATGGCCACGATAATGGCAACGGGATGGAGGTTGACCACCTCGGAAAATAGCAGCGGCACGAGAATATTGCCGTCGATGAACTGAATGGCGCCATAGGCCACCATCACCATGGCGAACTCGGAACTCCAGCCGAACTGCACCCAGCCCACCACGGCCACGGGCAGCGTCACCACCGTGGCCCCCACATAGGGCACAATCACGGACAGTCCCACCATGACCGCGAGCAGCAGCGCATAATTGAGTCCCAGCCACAGGAAAATGAAGAACGCGCCGGCACCCACGATCAGAATCTCCAGCGCCTTGCCGCGGACATAGTTGGCGATCTGATCGTCCATTTCGTGCCAGACCCGTGCCAGCAACTCGTGGCGGCGCGGCAAAAAGCCCTGAACCCAGCTGGTCAGCTTGTTCTTGTCCTTGAGAAAGAAGAACACCAGCACCGGCACCAGCACCAGAAAGAGCAGCACATTGAGCACGCCGGGAATGCTGGCCAGGGACAGGGACAGAATCGACTGGCCGGCCTCGGCCACCTCCTGGCGCAACAGGGTTACCAGTTGTTCCATCTGCTCCGCCGACACCACCTGGGGGTAGCGCTCGGGCAGCTGGCGCAACCAGGTCTCGCCATTGCTGAGAATATAAGGCAACTGCTCGCGCACCAGGTTCGCGGTCTGGCGCCAGACCATGGGCAGCATGATGCCCAGCACCGCCACCAGGCCGCCGAGAAAAAGCAGGAAAACCGCCAGTACGGACAGAAAATGGTTCAGTCCACGATCTTGCAGCGTCGTTACCACCCCCTGCATGAGATAGGCCAGCACCAGACCCGTGAGCACCGGGGCCAGCATGTCGCCGAAAAAAACGACCAGCAGCAGGCCACCGAGCAGCACCACAAAAAGATAAACGGCTTCCTCATCGGCGAACCAGGTATAAAACCAGCGCCGGAAAATATCGATCATGCCGAGCGAGCTCCCATGAGGTAGTAGGTAGCTGGGTCTTTACCGTCCGACAGTGAACCAGATTACCGGTCGGTTTGTCTCAACCTACCGACCAATTCGTGATCCGCGTTCAAAGAGTGCGGGCCCATGATCACGGCACGGGGGTTCGTCCCGCCCCCGGGGATGGGCCTCGGAGCGGCTTCCCCGCAGGGCGGTCGACCATGCATTATAGGGCGGCACAGGAGGTTCCCTTGTCTTTTCGCTGGATGGTTATCGCCGCAGTCACTGCCCTGGCCCTGGCGGGGCCCGGACCTGCGCGCGCGCTCCCTGAACTGCCGGAACTGGGCGGCACTGCCGCGGACTGGCTGACGCCGGAACAGGAATACCGCCTGGGTCGGGCCTGGCTGCGCCAGATGTACACCCGTGTATCCGTGCTCAATGATCCGCTGGTCCAGGAATATACCGAGGATCTGGTCTACCGTCTCGCCTCGCACGGCCGGCTCAGCCATTCCGATCTGGCCATTGTTGTGGTCAACAGCCGCAATATCAATGCGTTCGCCGTACCCGGTGGCGTGATCGGCCTCAATGCCGGGCTCTTCCTGCACGCCGAGGCGGAGGATGAAGTGGCCGGCGTGGTGGCCCACGAACTCGCCCATATCAGCCAGAACCATTTCGCCCGGCGCCAGAGCCGGGGCAAGCAGATGAATCGCGCCATGCTCGCCGCCATGCTGGCCAGTCTGGCGGCGGCCATGGCCGGCGAAACCCAGGCGGGCATGG
>CAJXLA010000079.1 GCA_913055795.1 uncultured Alcanivorax sp.
TCAGGCTCGACAGGGGGCTTCATGCGCACATCCCGCTACCTCATGGCAACCGTCAAGGAAACGCCGACCGACGCGGTCATCGCCAGCCACCAACTCATGTTGCGCGCGGGCATGATTCGCAAACTGGCATCCGGACTCTACGACTGGCTGCCCACGGGCCTGCGTGTACTGCGCAATGCGGAGCAGATCGTGCGCGAAGAAATGGATCGCGCCGGTGCCCTGGAAATGCTCATGCCCATGGTTCAGCCCATGGAACTATGGGATGAATCCGGCCGGGGAGCGGACTATGGGCCCGAATTACTCCGTGTCGATGACCGCCACGGCAACCCCTTCTGCCTGGGCCCCACCCATGAGGAAGTCATCACCGATCTGGTGCGCAACGAAGTACACAGCTACAAGCAACTGCCGCTGAATTTCTACCAGGTCCAGACCAAGTTCCGGGATGAACGTCGTCCGCGCTTCGGCATCATGCGCGCGCGCGAGTTTCTCATGAAGGACGCCTATTCCTTTCACCTGGATCAGGCCGGCCTGGAGGACACCTATCAGGCCATGCATCAGGCCTATTGCCGCATTTTCGACCGCATGGGTCTGGACTACCGGGCGGTGGAAGCGGATACCGGGGCCATCGGCGGTTCGCAATCCCATGAATTCCATGTGCTGGCCGAATCCGGGGAGGACGCCATCGCCTTCTCGGATCAGTCCGACTATGCCGCCAATGTGGAGCTGGCCGAGGCGGTCCCGGCGCGCGCGGATCGGCCCGCCCCCGGGGAAGAAATGCGGCTGGTGGATACACCGGATGTACGTACCATCGACGATCTCACCGAGCAGTTCGGGCTTCGGCCCGAGCAGACGGTGAAAACCCTGGTGGTGCATGCCCAGGAATCCGCGTCACAGAAACTGATCGCGCTGATCGTGCGCGGGGACCACGAACTCAATGAACTCAAGGCGGAACGCCGGCCCGAAGTGGCCGCGCCCCTGCAAATGGCGACGGATGCCGAAATCCGCGCCGCCGTGGGTGCCGGCGCGGGCAGTCTGGGCCCGGTGGAGCTAGCCCTGCCCGGCATTGTCGACCGCAGCGTAGCCGTGCTGAGTGATTTCGCCGCCGGGGCCAACCGGGACGGGCAACACCGATTCGGCATCAACTGGGAGCGCGATCTGCCCCTGCCCGAAGTGGCGGATCTGCGCGAAGTGGTCGAAGGCGATCCCTGCCCCGATGGACAGGGCCATCTCACCATCCGGCGCGGCATCGAGGTGGGCCACGTCTTCCAGCTGGGCACCAAGTACAGCGACGCCCTGGGCGCAACCGTACTCGATGAGAACGGCAAGGATACCACCCTGACCATGGGCTGTTACGGCATCGGTGTGAGCCGGGTGGTGGCGGCCGCCATCGAACAGAACCACGATGAGCAGGGCATTATCTGGCCCGAGGCCATTGCCCCCTTCCAGGTGGTGCTGATTCCGCTCAATCCCAAAAAGAGCCCGCGCGAGCGCGATACCTGCGAGCAGCTTTACGCCCAACTGACCGAGGCCGGCTATGAAGTTCTCTACGATGACCGGGAAAAGGAACGCGTGGGGGTCAAATTCAGCGATACCGAACTGATGGGCATTCCCCACCGCGTGCTGGTCACGGAGAAGGGCCTGGATCAGGGACTGGTGGAATACAAGCACAGGCGCAGTGCCGAGGCGGAAAACATCGTGCTGGATTCGGTGCTCGAATTCCTGCGCGAAAGCTCCGCATAGCTCGGTATACGCGGGCGAGCCGAATATGGCTCACAGGATCCGCTGAGCCGGGTCCCCTCCTAACGGTTGCGCGGCACCGCCACCAGCTGTGTCATGGTCTGATCACCCAGGGGCGTTAGCTGCCAACGGATGGAACCATCGGCCGCGCTCTGCTTGCGGATCAGCCCCTGCGCGCGCAGCTGCACCTTCACCTGATTGAAGGAAGCCGTGGTGAGCGCCACATTTCGCACCGCGTGGGCCTTGGGTAGCTGCTTTTGCACATCGCTGAGCGCCACGCTGGTGAGGTGCTCCTCCAGTGCCTGACGCATGGTGGTCTCTGTGGCGGGCTCCAGCATCTGCGGCGCCACCGCGGCGAACACCTGGCGCCAGCTGAGCGTGGAGGCGGCGGGCACCGCCTTGCAGTTACCCTTCACATAAGCATTGCAACTGTACTCCAGGGTGACCGGATCCTCATCCCGGGCCAGTGCATTACGCACGGACGTCGAGCCCGCCGCCAGCTCCTCCTTTTCCTGCTCCAGTTGCTCGATGCGCTGCTGCAGTTCCTGTACTTCCCGACGCGCACCGAGATCCGTTACCTGACCGCCACGCACCCAGCCCGGCATGGGATTTTGGGCAGTGAATTCCGGTACGGCCCTTTTGACCACTTCGCCCAGATCGGCCGGACTACGCCAGTAGTAACAACTCGCCTGCTCCTGCAACAGCTGACGGAAATCCCGGAACTTCGCCTGGCCGGAGGAATTGGTCTCGCGCTGATCCTCGGGCAACTGCTCCGGCTGCTCATGCAGCAGGGCAATGGCGGGCTTCTTCTTGGTGCTCGCGTGCACGAATTCCCGGTGCACATGGCTCAGTCCGATAGGCGAGAGCGTGCCGTAGCGTCCACCCAGCAGAATCAGGTAATAGTCGCACTCATTGATGATGCGCTGAATCACCGACCAGCGCTTGTTGCCTTCGCCGGGATGCAATTCCATGCCGGTGGGAATCAGGCCCTGACCGAGCAGGGCCACCATCAACTCCTGACGGGCCTCGTGAAGATCCGTAAAGGTGGAACTGACAAAAACCTGATACTTTCGTTCGTCACTCACAGCGGGTCTCGATCCCTGGTTTCACGGCAATTGGGCCGGTCCTGCCGACTCCTCCCAATTAAATCCATTTTGAGCATCTATCACAAGCGCACACGTCAGGGCAAAAATGATAGGCTCGATTCAGGCCCTGGCAGGCTAGCAGGCTGTTGAAAAACCCGCTGCGTACTCAGGCTTTCAGGCTGGTTCGCAATCGAGGCGCCCTTTTGAAGGCGGGCCTCCGCCCGTCGAAAAAGGGCAACGATGAGTGCGGGCCAGCCTGAAAGCCCCGTAGGGCGCGGCCTGCAGCGCCCATCTGCTGCACTTTGTCGCTCGGAAAGGGAACCACCCTGTCCGTCGCGACAAAGCACACCAGCTGTACGCTTCAGACCGCGCTGAGTTTGCAGCGGGTTTTTCAACAGCCTGCTGGGCCGATGGTCGGAAGGCTTCATAACAAGGATACAATGCCATGCGCACCATCGCTTTCTACAATCTCAAGGGCGGTGTCGGCAAAACCGCCGCGGCCGTCAATGTGGCCTGGCATGCCGCGCGCTGGAAACACCGCACTGTACTCTGGGATCTCGATCCCCAGGGCGCGGCGGGATTCTATCTGGACGTGGAAGGTACGAAAAGCTACCACGCCGGCAATCTGGTCTCCGGGCGCCAGGGCACACCCCGGCTCAAGGTAGACACCCGCTGGCCCTATCTGCAGGCCATCCCGTCCGATCTCAGCCTGCGCAACCTGGACGTCAAACTCGCCGAACAGGGCTCGCCGCGCAGCCTGCTGCGCAAGATGGTGGCGCCGCTGGGCGAGGACTGCGATCTGTGCATTCTGGATTGCCCGCCCACGCTCTCGCCGGTGGCGGAAAGCATCTTCGGCGCTGCGGATTATCTGTTCGTCCCCGTCGTGCCCACCCATTTATCGCTGCGGGCGCTGGAACAGGTCCGCGACTGGCTGGACCAGAAGGGCAAGAGCGCGCCGGAGCTGGTGCCCTTTTTCAATATGGTGGACAGGCGCCGTCTGCTCCATGTGGAGATGCTGGTCCGGCGCCCGGAGGCCATGCGGAATGGCCTCAAGACCTGGATCCCCTATTCCACTCATGTGGAGCAGATGGGGCAGTTCCAGGCGCCCATCGCCGAATTTGCCCCGCATACGCCCTCGGCGCGCGCTTTCCGGGCACTTTGGTTCGAAATTGCCGAACGCACCGGACTGCAGCAGTAAGGCGGCGGTTCAGGCTTCCATCAGCGGATCCGCGCGCGCGATCAGGGTGTCGATATCCAGACCCGTGGGCAGGGTGCCAAACTGACGATCACCCCCCATGTCCAGCCGGGAGCCAATAAAGGCCTCGGCCACGGCCTCGTTACCGCTACGCAGCAACAACGCCGCCTGCATGACCAGCGCCAGCCGGTCCACCAGATAACGCGCCCGGAATTCAATCTCCTCGCGGTCCGCGAAAGCCGCCTTCAGATCGGTCAGCGCCTGCTGGAGCACCGGATGGCCGCCGCCGTGGCGTTCCACCTCGTCGAACCAGACCTCCAGCACCTCCGGAGTCTTGTTCAGCGCGCGCAACACATCCAGCGCCTGCACATTGCCCGACCCCTCCCAGATGGCGTTGATGGGCGCCTCGCGGTAAAGCCGGGGCATGATGCAGTTTTCCATGACACCATTGCCGCCAATGCATTCCATGGCTTCATGGGTGAAAGCCGGTGTGCGCTTGCAGATCCAGTACTTGCCCACGGCCGTGCCCAGGCGCAACAGCGCCTGTTCGCGTTCGTCATCCGGGTTATCCAGAGCCCGCGCCAGGCGCAGGGTCAACGCTACCCCGCCTTCCAGTTCCAGTTGCATATCCGCCAGCACATTGCGCATGAGCGGTTGGTCGGCCAGGGTGCCGCCGAACGCCTGACGGTGCCGGGCATGGTGGACGGCCTGCGCCAGGGCCTGACGCTGGCAGGCGGAAGAGCCCAGCATGCAGTCGAAACGGGTCATGGCCACCATTTCAATAATGGCCGGCACGCCCCGACCCTCGTCGCCCACGAGCCAGCCCTGGGCCCCGCGCAGTTCAATCTCCGAAGAAGCATTGGCGACATTGCCCATCTTGTCCTTGAGCCGCAGGACCCGGAGCGCATTCTTTTCACCATCCGGACGCCAGCGTGGCACCAGGAAACAGCTCAGGCCGTTGTCGGTCTGCGCCAGCATCAGAAAGGCATCGCACATGGGCGCGGACAGGAACCACTTGTGGCCCGTCAGTTCATAAAGCTCGCCCGTGTCGTCCCGGCCCACGGGCTCAGCCGAAGTGGTATTGGCGCGCACATCGCTGCCGCCCTGCTTTTCCGTCATGCCCATGCCCAGCGTCAACGCCTGCTTGTCCTCGTATGAGACGTTGCGTGGGTCATAGCCATAGGCGAGTACTTTGGGTAGCCAGTGCTCGGCCACCTTCGAACTCAGACGCAGCGATGGCACCACTGCGAAGGTCATGGTGACCGGGCAACAGTGCGCACCCTCCACCTGGCTGTGCAGATAGTACTTGGCCGCGCGCGCCACATGGGCACCCGGGCCCGGATGCTTCCAGGGCGCGGCATGGAGCCCCTCGCGCAGCGCCCGGTCCATGAGCTGATGATAAGCGTCGTGGTATTCCACCTCGTCCACGCGATGACCAAAACGGTCATAGGGCTCGAAACGCGGCGGGTAGCGGTTGGCCAGAAAACCCAGTTCGATCACGTCCGGCCGCCCGCATTCAAGGCCGTAGCGCTCCAGGTCGTCGAGCGCCCACTCGGCGCCCTCGCGGCGCGCGCCCTCGCGCAGCGCGTCATCGCCGCGGAACAGATTGTGTTGCTCCAGCGGCGGCGGCTGATTAAAAACTTCATGGGTCTCGCCCGGGGTACGGGTGTCGCTACTGTTCACATCATCCTTCATGGTTGATCTCCAGTGATGGGGCCGCATCGGCCGCCGGGATTTCCGCCCCGGCGCCCACGGCGCGCAGACAGAATCGGCAGACCGCATCCACGGCCTCGCTTTCGTTTTCGTGCTCCGCCACGGGCCCCGCCAGGGATTCGGCCACGGCGCCCACCAGAGCGTTAGCGCTCAGTTCCGCGGGCTGCGGTGGCAGCGAACCGGACTCCATGCCCTGTTCCAGCAGGGTCCGGAAATGGCAGGCATAGTCGCGGCGATAGTGCAGACGCTGGGCTTCCACCTCGGGGGAGACGGGATCGGCAATGAGCGCCCGGGCCAGCCGGGGGGCGCGCAGCGCCCGACGGGCAAAGACGGACAGGCCGTGGTGCAGACGGGTTATCGCCGAACCGGGCACGGCCAGGGCTTTCACCAGCGCCGCCACCTCGCGTTCGGTGGCCCGCTGAAAAACCTCGGCGGCGAGGCTGTCGCGATTGCGGAAATAGCGGTAGACCGTGCCCACGCCCAGACCGGCATCAGCAGCGACGGTCTGGATCTGCAGCGCGGCAAAACCGCCCGCCCGCACCCGGGCCTCGGCGGCACGGAGCAACTGTTCCCGGGTGGCCGCCTTGCGCCGGCGCACCCGCTGGGTTTCCCGATAGGCCATGTTTCGCCCCCGTTGCTACAAGAAGTGAATCACGATTCACACCTTGTGGCAAGCGCAGGCAAGCCCGTGGTTCAGTGCAACAGCCCGGACGGCGGCGCACCTTCCAGCCCGCTCCAGATGTCCACGCGCTGGTCGTTGAACATGTCCAGTTCAGGCGCCAGGGCCTGAACATAGCGGTCGAAGTAAAGGAACTGCTTGAGCAGAAGCGCGAACTGACGCGGGAACCGGATGCCGTGTTCCTCGCCGATGCGCAGCAGGTTCATCATCATGCGATTCACCTCGCGCTCGTTGCGATCGCCTTCCATGAGCACCACCGGGTCCACATTCATCAGTTCCTGCTGGAATTGCTCAATGTCGCGCGCCAGCGCGTCCACGTCCACTTCCTCGCGCGTCATGCCGATGGTGGCCATGGCCCGGGCCGTGGCGCGGTGATCGCCCCGGCCGATGGCGTCGAAGAACCCGGCCATGGCATCCCAGGCCTCGCCGGAGATCCGGCCCACAATGCCGAAGTCGATGAACCCGACCCGGCCGTCCTCCAGCAGCATCAGGTTGCCGGCGTGGACATCGGCGTGGAAGAAATCGCACAACATGAGGCTGGAGAACCAGGTGTTGAGCGCGGTAACGAGGGTCTCGGCCGGATCGTCCGTGTAGCGGCGCAATACGTCCAGGTCCGTCAGCGGCACGCCGTGGAAGCGTTCCATGGTAAGCACCTTGCGGGTGCTCAGCCGGCGATAGGGCTGCGGCGCCGCGGCCCGGTTGTTGCCCGTGGTGCGCAGGAACTCGTTAAACCCGTCCAGATGATCCGCTTCGAGCAGGAAGTCGCATTCCTCGAGCATGCCCGCCTGGAGCTCTTCCACCACGCCCGAAACGGCCGAACGGGAAAAACCCGGCGCCAGAGTCTCCACCACCCGGGAGGCGAAGTAGATGAAATTGAAGTCGGTATGAATGAGCTCCCGCACACCGGGCTTCTGGACCTTGAGCACCACTTCGTCGCCGTTGAGCAAACGGGCCACATGCACCTGGGCGATGGAGGCCGAGGCCAGCGGCTTGGGATCCACCCACTGGAAAAACTCGCCCAGATCGCCCCCCAGTTCCGCTTCCACCGTCTGGCGGATATAGTGAAACGGCAGTGGCGGCGTGCGATCCAGGCAGCGCTGAAACTCCTGTACATAGGCTTCCGGGAAGACCGAGGGGGAGCTGGCGATGAACTGCCCCAGCTTGATATAGGTGGTCCCCAGCTCCTCGCAGGTCTCGCGCAACAGGCGCGGCCATGCGGAGCGCTCCCCCATCATCCAGCTGGTACCGCGACGGCCGAGCACGGCCAGGGTTTCCAGCATGCGCAGCGCGCCCCGCAGTGTGCTATTGGCCAGAGCGACACCCGTACGGCGACTTTCCAGCCAAGCTCGCACATCTTCACGGTCAGAACTTTTTCCCATGCAAATCAACCATTTCAGCGCAAAAACCGCCATTATGACGCAGCGGGCTTTTCTTTGTAAGCCCCGTTGCAAACCAGCGGGAACAAGCGCTTATCCAGGCTGGCAAACATCTTGTGCCCGGAGAGGCCATTCTGTACGGTTATCGCTTGATCAAAAGAACAAACTCAGGGGACGGTTCACAATGCATCTTGGTTTTTCTTCTCCCGGTATACGCGCCATCAAACCTTTGCTCGTCACCGGCCTGTTGATTTTCCTGCAGGGCTGCGGACTCATTTACAAGTCCACTGGTGATATTCTGATCAACTATGGGCGTGACGAGATGCTGCCCTACGTCATGACCAATGATGACACCGAAATGGCCTGTGCGCTGGGCGAATCCATGACGCCGCTGCTGATGTCGTTCGAGGCGGTGGGTTCGGACCCGGACAAGCTGGCCGTGCTGCAATATGTTACCGCCGGCTCGTGCTCCCAGGCTCGGGCCCTGGACGCGGAATTGCGGTACATGCGCAATATCGAACAGGGCAATGTCACCGAAGCGCAGGACGCGCGGATTGTGCAAAAGCGCCAGGCGGCCACGGCCGCGCAGCGTCAATTCGAGGCCTATAACCGCATGGTTCGCGAATACGGCCAAATCAAGGAAAACGAGTGCCCGGATCTGGACGAGGATTTTGATCAAATGGTCTGGATGGTGGGCCTGATTGCCGGCACCCAGGCGCTCATGAATGATGGTACTTCCGGTGGCCAGGTAGGCGTGCCGCGCAACATCGCCGCCAAGGTTTCGCGCGGTGCCGCCTGCCTGGAAAACACCAAGTGGTGGGGCGTGCCCAACGGCATTCGCGGCGCTATCTGGAACATCCTGCCCCCGCTGGCCCCGGAAAACGCCGAGCCCTGGGCCGAACTGGACAAGGCGGAGGAGATCGGCTTTGATCAGGGTGTGCGGCTGGGCAGCGCCCTGTACGCCATGGCCGGCTACAGCAAGGGCGACAACGAGCGCGTCCGCGAAGCCATCCGCAAGTTCGCCGAATACGATGAGAGCAAGATCGATAACCAGTATCGGATGCTGGATACCATGGCGCACACCATCATCCTGGGCCTGTCCGACCGGCTCTGGACCGAAGCCACCGGCAAGCGCACGCCCATCGGCGGGCTGGGCACCTTCTGGGATGACGGTGGCAGCGGCGGACAACAGGACAACTCCGATATCGAGGACCTGCTGTAACGGAAGCTCTCCGCGAACCCGCGGGCTTCCTTGACCCGGACGCCGCCCCGCGCGGCGTCCCCGCAGGCCGACACATCGGCCTGGAACAATAACAAGGTCGTCCCCTGGACGGCTGTCTCGTGGTCTCGTCTCCGTGCGGAGGAAACCGCGGGCCAAGATTTTTAACTCAGGAGGCTGTGTAGTATGCGCTTGAAATCATTTCTGGCTTATGCCCTGTTTTTCGTTCTCTCCAGCGCGGCCGTGCAGGCCCAGGCGGTCGTCGAGCGCTCGCTGTGCGTATTCGATATCGTCGGCTCCAGCGGCGACACCTACAACATGATGAAGGACTATCGCGCCGCCGCGCTGAACTGGGGCGTCAAGTTCAACCTCAATGTATACACCAACGAAAAGGTGGCGGTTCAGGATCTCAAGGCGGACAAGTGTGACGCGGCCGCCATTACCGGCATCCGCGCGCGAGCCTTCAACAAGTACACCGGCAGCCTGGATTCCGTGGGCGCCATCCCCACCTATGACCATATGAAAACCGTGGTCAAGGTACTCGCCAGCGGCAGCCCCAAGGTGAACAAGAACCTCAAGGAAGGCCCCTACGAAGTAGCCGGCGTGGGTCCCATGGGCGCCGCCTATCTCTTCGTCAAGAACCGGTCCATTGACACCGTGGGCGAACTGTCCGGCAAGTCCATTGCCGTGATGGAATACGACAAGGCCCAGGCCCGGATGGCCTCCAGCGTGGGTATGTCGCCGGTCCTTTCGGATGTGACCAACTTCGCCGGGCGTTTCAACAACAACAGCGTGGACATCTGCTTCGCTCCCATCGCCGCCTATCAGGCGCTGGAGCTGTACAAGGGCATGAAGCCCAACGGCGGCATTGTCGACTATGTGCTGGGCCAGCTTACCCTGCAGCTCATTACCCGCCACGAGCGCATGCCCGAAGGCTTCGCACAAAAATCCCGCGAATACTTCCGCGACGAGCTCTTTGGTCAAGCCATGAAAGTGATCAAGAACGCACGCGATAGCGTTGATGACAAGTGGTGGATCGAGATTCCGGAAGACGATGCCGAGCGTTACAACCAGATGATGCGCGAATCCCGCCAGGAAATGACCGCCGACGGCATCTATGACAAGGACATGATCAATCTGCTGCGCCGGGTGCGCTGCAAACACGACAGCTCGCGTGCGGAGTGCTCCGGCTGAAACGGGTGTGCACCTGAAACGGGGCCCTTGTGGGCCCCGTTTTTTTGGCTTGTCCGCGAAGCCCGGATAACAAAGTCACCACGCGGGCGCGGTAGGCAGAATCCGGCTGGTGACCTAGAATCACTTTCATTATAGTTCGCTGGCGCCCGGTGTCGCACCCGGGTCGCCGCGCCCTTGATCCCGCCATCCCGGGTCAAGGGCTTTCGGGGGTGCAAACGGCAAAAGCTCCACTGACCGCTTTTCGCCACTACCAACATCCGCTGTTATGCGGGATAACAAAACGGGTGAATAATGCAGCCAAGGTCTTCTTTCACGCTGGCAAATCGAACCCTGTCTGAATGGTTCTCTTCGCTCCCCACCCTGATCATTCTGCTGATCACGGTCCTGCTCAGTTCCGGGGAAATCATTCATTCCCAGTTGCTCAAGATCGGGGAAAACACCTGGGACGAATATTACACGCTGCGCGGCGGCGAAGCGGTCCAGAAACCCAGCTGTGACCCGGACCCGGATATTGAAAAACGGGTCGAACAGCAGCTGAAAAAGAAAAGGCAAAGCGGCGGGGATGGCGCCCTCAGCGGCATCCTCGGCGGCGAGGTGAGCCGTGAATCCGTGCGCGAATCCGTGCTGGGCTCGCGCGACGTCTGCCGTAACAAGTGGGAACGCTATAACACCATTCAGGACCGCATGACGCCCCAGATCAAGGCCTACCGGGCGGTGGAAACCACCGTGGCCGCCGTGGTCACGGGCCTGGGCGGTTACAAGCGTCTGCTGCTCGCGCTGCTGGTGCTGATCTGCGCGGCCACCACCACCCTCCAGCGTCATCATATTTCCCTGCGGCCCATGCGCACCAAGAAGGACCATCTGGTGGGCACGGTGGCCATGCTGCTGGCCAACGCCGCGTTGCTGATCTCGGCCACGGTGTATCGCTCCGAAGAGCTGAAAAGCATTGCCGAGGGCACCACGGTCAGTCACTTCTACATGCACAAGTTCTGGATCGCCGGCTTTGCGATCCTGACCTGTATCAGCATCTACCAGCTCTTTAACCAGCCCAGGGATGCCGAGTCCGGCGGCTCCTGGCCAAAGGCCCTGCTCACGATTCCGCTGTACAGCCTGATGTGCATCACGGCGAGCATCCAGTTCATGTCGGACGGCTATTACCACGGCATCAGTGTCTATCTGGGCATGATGATGGAGCTGTCCACGCTCTTCTTGAATCTGGCGCTCTACATCTGGATCGGCATGATGCTCAAGCAAACGCGCATGGCGAATCTGGTGTTCGACATCTTCCGACCCTGGAACATGTCGCCGGAGCTGCTGTGTTTCGTGGTGATCGTGGTGGCGGCCATTCCCACGGCCTACACCGGCGCTTCGGGCATCTTCGTGATCGCCGCCGGTGCGGTGATCTACAACGAATTGCGCCGCGCCGGCGCCAACCGGCAACTGGCGCTGGCGTCGACGGCCATGTCCGGCTCCATGGGCGTGGTACTGCGCCCCTGTCTGCTGGTGGTGATCATCGCCGCGCTGAACAAGCATGTAACCACCACGGAGCTGTTCACCTCGGGCAGCAAGATCTTTGCCCTGTCGGCCATTTTGTTTTTCTTCTACGCGCAGCTGTTCCGCAAGGAGCCCGCGCGCATCGCACCCTTCAACGAAGCCCTGCCGCAGAGCTTCCGCAAGCTGGGCCCTCTGTTGCCCTATGTAATCATTATCACCACCGTCGTGGTCTTCTTCGGCGACATTCTCGATCGGGATCTGGATGAGTTCTCCGCGCCCATCATGCTGCCGATCTTTCTGATCTGCATTCTGGCGTTCGAGAAATTCAGCCACAGATTTGCCGACCTGTTCACCGGCGCCCTCGCGGCCCTGGCGGTGTTCTCGCTGATCGACATCTGGCCGGCGCTGTCCGGCGCCGCCGAGGCGACGCCCGAGATGAAAGAAAACGCCCACGGCGTGCTGGTGCGCAATCTGTTGATGCTGGGGCTGGTCGGGTTCTACCCCTTCATGCGCTCGCAGATCATGAACCAGCCGGCGGCGGCGGAAGCCGCGGTGCATCCCGAAGAAATCTCGCCCAAACTGGAAGGCTCGTTGCGCTTTGCCACCAATGAAACCGTGGGCCACATCGGCGCGCTGCTCATGCTCATGGCCCTGTCGGTGAGCCTGGGCGGTATCATCGAGCGTGGCGGCCTCATGGAGAACATCCCGGAAACCTTCGGCAACGTCTGGATCGCCACGGCCCTGCTGGTCACCATCCTGGTGCTGATCGGCATGGTCATGGACCCTTATGGGGCCGTCATCCTGGTGAACGCCACCATTGCCCAGATCGCCTTCGACAACGGCATCGCGCCGCTGCACTTCTGGATGATGACCCTGGT
>CAJXLA010000080.1 GCA_913055795.1 uncultured Alcanivorax sp.
TGAAATTGGTAGACACGCTAGCTTCAGGTGCTAGTGGGCGCAAGCCCGTGGAGGTTCAAGTCCTCTCCTCGGCACCAGTTTTGGTGGGGCTCCTGAACGGAGCCCTTCTTATTTCCCGGTCGGACTTCCGGCCCACGCCGAGACGGCGAACGCTATATCGCCGGTGCGTCGGTGCGAAAAGCCGTTCTTTTCGCCCTCTCCTCGGCGCCAATTGACGATGGGCTCCCGCGAGGACCCCGTTTTATGTCCGGACTCCATATGACCAGGCCCTCTCTCCGTTCCCTGATCCCGCTGATGTTCGTGCTCGCGATTCTGACCGGAAGCGCCGTGGCCCAGAACGCCGACGAAGGCGCACGCTTGGAGCAAGACTCCGCTCAGGAAACGTCCAACAACGAAACCGAGCGCGAGGACGTGCTGCTGCGCAAGCTGATTCTCATGGGTTTCCCCGCCGCGGCGGTGGGCGGGCTGATCATCGCGCTCATCGTCACGCGCAAGAAGCGTCCGAGGCGCCAGCAGGCACAGCAAGACCGGGATTGAAAACCCGCCCTCGGGCCCCATCTCATCGGACAGTCCATTGTCCGGAACCCGGGCCCTGACGAACCTGCAAATGGCCTGCCCCGACTGCCACACCCTGAACCGTGTACCCGAAGAAAAGCTGGGTCAGGGCCGTTGCGGTCGCTGCAAGGCCGCGCTCTTTCACTGCAAACCCATCAACCTTGCGGAGGCCCATTTCGCCCAGCATGTGCGGGCTGAGCTGCCGTTGGTGGTGGATTTCTGGGCGCAGTGGTGTGCTCCCTGCAAGATGTTTGCGCCCGTATTCGAACAAGCTACCACCGAGCTCGAACCCCGGGTCCAGCTGGCCAAGGTGGACACCGAGCAGGCCCAACAACTCGCCGCCCAGTACGGAATCCGCAGCATCCCCACACTGGCGCTGTTTCGTCAGGGCCGGGAACTGGACCGGGTTTCCGGTGCCCTGCCGAAAGAGCAGTTCCTCCAGTGGGTGCGCGAACGCATCTGATCACGCGCCGCCATCTCGGCGGATCAGGACATTCGGATTGAGTACGGCGGCCGGGTCCAGCTCCGCCTTGATGGCGCGTAGCACCTGCCCGAACAACGCCGGTCGCTGCCGCTCGTACCAGGGCCTGTGAACCTTGCCCACGGCGTGGTGGTGGGTAATGGTCGCGCCATACTCGATCAGGGTATCGCTGGCCACCTGCTTGATGGCGTACCACTGCTCCAGCAATTCGCCCTCCCGGCCCGGCGCGATCAAGGTGTAATAGGGGGCCGGCCCGTCCGGATAGACATGGGTGAAGCGGCAACTGAGCAGCCCGGTGCCGCAGTGTTCGTTCATCGCGGCCTGCACACGCTCGCGTAGCACCCGGTCCAGTTCGGCGAATTGATCCCAGGTCACGGCGGTTTCGAAGGTGTCGGCAATCATGCCCAGACTCACCAGCGCCGACTGACGGTAGGGCGCGCGGAAGAAGGCTTCGCGCCACTGTGCGCCCTCCCCGGAACCACCCTCGTCCGTGCCGTCGCTGTACTCCGGTCCGCTGGAGACCCGCCCACCATGCTCGCGGACAATGGCCAGGGCCCGCTCCATCCAGGGCTGAAGGGCGTGATCATGGCTTTCGAAGGCGAGCAGCAGCACCTGACGGAAATCCCCGGACACCTCGTTGATCAGCGCCTCGGTGGCGTCCAGCAGGCGGCAGTTGCTGGGGTAGAGCCCGGACTGGGCCAGCGCCCGGGTGGCTTCCACGGCCTGATCAAACTCCGCGAACTTGACCGAGGCCCGGGCCCGGTACACCGGCGGACGCTGCACCCGGATCCAGGCCTCGGTGATCACCCCGAAAATCCCCTCGGAGCCCAGCATGAGCCGGTCCGGACTGGGCCCGGCACCGGAGCCGGGCAGGCGCCGCGAGACCACCTCGCCCGCCGGGGTCACCATACGCACGCTTTCCACGAAATCGTCCATGTGGGTATAGAGGGTGGCGTAATGACCGCCCGCCCGGGTGGCGATCCAGCCACCCAGGGTGGACAGCTCAAAGGACTGCGGATAATGGCGAAAGGTAAAGCCATATTCGGCCAGTTGTTCCTGCAGCACGGGGCCGCGCGCGCCGGCCTGGATGCGCGCGGCCGACGACACCGGATCCACGTCCAACACCCGGTCCATGCGCGCCAGATCCAGGGTTACGTGACGCGTCGCCTCGTCCCGACCGCATTCCACACCACTGACCACGGAGGTACCGCCACCGTACGGAACAACGGCGACATCCTCCCGAGCCGCCCATTTCAGCAGGCGCGCGATGTCGTCCTCGTCGCGGGGGAAGGCGACAAAGTCCGGCGCGGCGGCAAAATCCCCCTGGAAACCCCGCACCAGATCCCGGTAATTCTTGCCGTAGGTGTGCGCGGCACGCTCGAAGGCGCCGGCATCACAAAAGTCCGCGAACTCTGCGGGCACCGCCACCGCCGGCTCGGGCAGCTCGATAGCCTCCAGCGCCGGATAGGGCGTCGGACGCGGTGGATGATCGGCGAAGAAAGCGCCCAGCAAACCGGTCAGCCGGTCCCGTTCTTCCCCCGAGGGCAATTCTTCCTGCCAGCCCCAGCCCCAGAAACTGCGTGTCTTCTGCATGCAAGCGTCTCGTTAGTGGTTTGATGTTCTCGGCCCGTGTCGGGGCGCTTGTGCAACACAGCCCTGATTCAGGCATCCTGCAGGAAACAGGAGTCGCCGAAACAGCAGCCGGGAGGGCCCATGAGCGAGCAGAACCAACCGCTTTCCTTTCGCGACAACGTGGATCTCATGGTCGACCAGGCCATCAACATCATGGACCTGGATGGCGGCCTGGGCAACGTACTCAAGTCCTGCAACTCGGTGCTCCAGGTGTCCTTCCCGGTGGACATCGATGGCACCCCCGAAGTGTTCACCGGATGGCGCGCCGTGCACAGCGACCATCGCCTGCCGTCCAAGGGCGGCATCCGTTTCGATCTCGCTGTCGACCAGGAAGAAGTGGAGGCACTGGCCGCACTCATGACCTACAAGTGTGCCCTGGTGGACGTGCCCTATGGCGGTTCCAAGGGTGGATTGCGCATTGATCCGTCCCGCTACTCGCGCCACCAGCTGGAAGCCATCACCCGGCGTTTTGCCCGGGAACTCGCGGGCAAGGGCTTTCTCAGCCCGGCCAAGAATGTGCCCGCCCCGGACATGGGCACCGGCGCCCGGGAAATGGGCTGGATGGCCGACACCTACCGCCAGCTGTTTCCCGACGACATCAACTACATCGGCGCCGTCACGGGCAAACCCGTGGGCTTCGGCGGGGTACGAGGACGCAACGAAGCCACCGGCCGGGGCGTGCAGTATGTCCTGCGGGAATTCTTCCGCCATCACGACCTGGTGAAAAACACCGGACTGAGTGATGGCCTGGCGGGCAAGCGCGTGATCATTCAGGGCATGGGCAATGTCGGCCGCCACGCCGCCCACTTCCTGGCCCAGGAAGACCATGTCCGCATTATCGGCGTAATTGAACACGACGGGGCCCTGATCAACGCACACGGCATCAGTGTAGCGGCGGTGCTCAATCACATGCGCGAACACGGCGGCGTGGAAGGTTTCCCCGACGCCGAATTCATGGCCGACGGCGCGCGCGCACTCGAACAGGCATGCGATATCCTGATTCCCGCCGCGCGCGAGGGGATTATTCACAGCGATAACGCGGCGCGCATTCAGGCCCCGGTGATCGCGGAAGCCGCCAACGGCCCCATCACCTATGACGCCGACCGGATCCTGCGCGACAACGGCGTGGAGATCATCCCGGATCTGTTCTGCAATGCCGGCGGCGTCATCGTGTCCTATTTCGAATGGATCCGGAATCTGGCCCATGTGCGCTTTGGCCGGATCGAGAAACGCTTTCACGAATCCCGCGGCGCGCACATCGTCTCCGCCATCGAAATGGCGAGCAATGTGGAAGTGCCGGAATGGATCCGCGACGAAATCGTACGCGGCGCCGACGAATTCGACCTGGTCCGTTCCGGCCTCGACGACACCATGCGCCTGGCGTTCCAGGAAATGGATGAAGAGCGCCGCAGCAATCCCGACGTTAAAGACTTGCGCATGGCGGCCTATGTAACCGCCATCCACAAGATTTCGCGGGCCTATCTGGATATCGGGTACTGAGAATGGACGCCCGGAAGACATCGCCGGCAGGGTCCAGGCAATTCTCTACAACCGCCCCTGTCCGGGCGCGGATCTTGCCATGTTTGATCCCGTTAAACCGGCTTGCTGACCATGCTCACTCGAACGGATGCCGCAGGGTAATGGTTTCCTTGCGGTCGGCGCCGGTGGACACGATATCGACCGGCGCGCCCGTGGTTTCCTCGATGCGGCGGATATAGGCGCGCGCGTTTTCGGGCAGTTCGTCCAGCGACTGCACGCCCAGGGTGGACTCCTGCCAGCCGGGCAGTTCCTCGTAGACCGGCACCACCTCGGCGAAGGAGTCCGCATCCCAGGCGGAGGTGAGATCACGGCCGTCGGCATCCTGGTAGCTTACGCACAGGTGCACGGTATCCAGACCATCGAGCACGTCCAGCTTGGTCAGGCAGAGCCCGCTGATGGAATTCACCTGGATCGCGCGTTTGAGCGCGACGGCGTCGAACCAGCCGCAGCGCCGGGCGCGGCCCGTGGTGGCGCCGAATTCGTTGCCCTTGTCGGCCAGATGGCGGCCCACGTCATCTTCGAGTTCGGTAGGGAAGGGCCCGGACCCCACGCGCGTGGTATAGGCCTTGGTAATGCCCAGCACATAGTCGAGATAGAGCGGGCCAAAGCCTGAACCCGTGGCGGTACCGCCGGCGGTGGTGTTGGACGAGGTCACATAGGGATAGGTGCCGTGATCGATGTCGAGCATGGTGCCCTGGGCGCCCTCGAACATGATGCGCCCGCCGTCTTCGCGGATGCCGTGGAGCAAACCGGTGACGTCGGCGACCATGGGCCGCAGTTCGTCCGCCAGGGCCAGGAACTCATCCAGGGTTTGCTGGAAATCGACGGGGTCGGCCTTGTAGAAGTGGCGCAGCACGAAATTATGATAGTCCAGCACCTCGCCCAGCTTGCTGGCGAAACGCTCGCGGTGGAAGAGATCCCCCAAACGCACACCCCGGCGGGCGGCCTTGTCCTCATAGGCCGGACCAATGCCGCGGCCGGTGGTGCCGATCTTGCGCTTGCCGCGGGCATCCTCGCGGGCATGATCGAGTGCTTCGTGCACGGGCAGAATCAGCGGACAGGCCGGGCTGAGCTTGAGCCGTTCGCGCACGGGCACGCTCTTGGCTTCCAGTTCGCGCACTTCCTTGAGCAGGGCCTCGGGCGATAGCACCACGCCGTTGCCGATGACGCACTCGACGCCGGGACGCAGAATGCCGGACGGGATCAGGTGGAGCACCGTCTTGTCACCGTCGATCACCAGCGTATGACCGGCATTGTGCCCACCCTGGAAGCGCACCACGGCGTCGGCGTCCTCGGTCAGCAGGTCCACGATCTTGCCCTTGCCCTCGTCGCCCCACTGGGTGCCCAGGATGACTACATTCTTGCCCATGCCTGTCTTCGCTCCGGGTAATGAAAGGAATCAGAGATCGGTTATGCGCCAGCCGTCGCCGTCGCGGCTCAGTTGGCGATCACAGCCCAGCACGGCCGGATCATTGTTCACGCCCGGCAGCGCGCGCACCACACGTTCGCCCTGGTCACGCAGCCGGCGCATTTCCGCAGCCAGGTCGGCGCCTTCGAGCTCGGCGGGCACCAGGATGCCGCCCGGTGCGGATTCATCCGACCAGCGGGCCAGGGACTTGAGATCGGCACTGAACCCCGTGGCCGGACGGGCCCGGCCAAAGACCTCGCCGATCTGGTCATAGCGTCCGCCCTTGGCCAGGGGCTCGCTGTGACCCTGCGCCCAGGCGGCGAAAACGAAACCGGTGTGGTAGTGATAACCACGCAACTCGCCCAGATCCAGATGCAGATCCACATCGGGATAGTGCGCTTGCAAGCGCGCGGTCAACTTCTCCAGTTCGTCCAGGGCGGACTCCACCGATGCGCCGAAACCGGCCAGGCGCCGGCGCGCTTCGTCCAGCACCGACGGCGGCCCCGCCAGCCAGGGCAGCGCCCCCAGCGCGTTCCGGGCCTCGGCCGGCAGCTCGCGGCCCTGCAGGAAAGCGTCCAGATCGGCCGCGGACTTGCGCCGGAAGATATCCTCCAGCTCCACCTCGTCGTCTGCATCCAGGCCGGCGGCGGCCACCAGGGCCCGGTAGAGCCCCACATGACCCAGGTCCAGGGTGACCTCGCCTACGTCCGCCACGGCGAGGGTTTCGAGCAGCAACGAGACCACTTCCTCGTCGCTTTCCAGTCCGGCATGGCCGAACAGCTCCACGCCTACTTGATAGGGAATGCGCGAACCGTCCGGCGGGTTCGCGTGGGTGCGCAGCGCGGAGCTGCAATAGCACAGGCGGGAAGGACCAGGCCGGCGCAGGCTATGCGCATCCATGCGCGCCACCTGGGGCGTGATGTCCGCGCGCACCCCCATCAGGCGCCCGGTGAGCTGATCCGTGATCTTGAAGGTCTGGCGTTCCAGATCCCGACCGCCGCCGTTGAACAGCGACTCCAGGAATTCAATCAGCGGCGGGAAGACGAGCTCATAGCCCCAGCTCGCATAGAGATCCAGCAGACGCCGGCGCAGACGTTCGATCACCGCCGCGCGTCCGGGCAGCAGCTCTTCCACCCCTTCGGGCAGCAACCATTGTTCCTGGCGAGTCATGGGCGGCCCTACCGTGACAGAACAAAAATCATGCCCGCCCCCAGTACCATGAAAACCAGGCCGGTTACACGCAGATAGCGATCACTGGTCTGGATGAGCATGGCCGCGGCGGCGCGCATCCGCCCGGGGGCGAGAAACAGCGGAATGCCCTCCACGACCAGCACCAGAAAAAGCGCCTGCAGGACCAGCGTCCCGTCCATCGATATCACCTCCGGCGCGTAACGCCCGCAGGGGCGGCATTAATCACAAAAAACCGGGCGCCGCACGCCCGGTTGCCGTTCCGCGGTCCGGCGAGCCGGACCGCCACCGGTTCCGATTACTGTCCGTCGCTGCTGTTCAGGTACTGGAAGAACTCGCTCTTCGGCTCCAGGACCATGATATCGCTGCCTTGGTCGAAGCTGTTCCGGTACGCTTGCAGGCTCCGGTAGAAGCTGAAGAACTCCGCATCCTTGCTGAAGGTATCCGCATAGATCTTCGTGGCCTGGGCATCCCCCTCGCCGCGGATATCCTGCGCATCGCGGCGCGCTTCGGCCAGCAGTACGGTGCGTTCCTTGTCCGCTTGCGCACGGATTTCTTCGCCGGTTTCGCGCCCCTTGGCCCGGTGCTCGGCGGCATCCTGCTTGCGCTCCTGGCGCATGCGGTCGAATACATTGCTGCGCACCTGGTCCGGCCAGTCCACCTGCTTGACGCGGATATCGAGCACCTGAATACCCAGGTCCTTCTTGGTCTTTTCGTTCACGCGGGTCGCCACGGAATCCATGACGTCCTCGCGCTCGCCCGAGACCACTTCCCGGACATCGCGCTCGGCGAACTCGTTGCGCAGGCCTTCATTCACGCGCGGGGTTAACAGCTCGTGCGCGTAGAACATGATCTGTTGCTTGGAGGCGCCGGCCGTGCTGCCCACGGTGGTGATATAGCGCTGCACATCCTCAATGCGCCAGATCACGAAGGCGTCCACGTCCAGCAGCTTTTTCTCGGCGGTAATGAAGGACTCGGTGTCCATGTCATAGGACAGGATCCGGCCGTCCGTTTTCACCACCTTGTCGATCAGCGGCACCTTGAAGTACAGGCCCGGCTCGATATCCGGCCGTACCACTTCCTGGAAGCGTTTCAGGACCGCTTTCTCCGTTTCCTCGACGATGAAGTACGAATCCAGCGCCAGCAGCACCAACAGAAACGCGGCGACGAGTGAGAGCAGGCTCTTGGGTGTCATCAGCGAATCTCCGTGTTACCGCTTCTGTTGTAGAGGCTGCCGCCGCCATCGGCGCCCGCCGCCGAACCGCCCGACTGCGACGATGAAGACGACGAGGACGAGCTACCGCTGGCCGAGCCGGAATCAGCTCCGGCGGCGCTCGAACGACGGTGCTTCTGCATGATCTTGTCGAGCGGCAGATACATCATGTTCTGGCCGCCTTCCACGTCCACCATGACCTTGCCGGTTTTACCCAGCACGTCTTCCATGGTCTCGAGATAGAGGCGATCCCGGGTAATTTGCGGTGCCTGCCGGTATTCGGTGAGCAGTTGCTGGAAGCGCCGTGTATCACCCTGGGCACGGGAGACGATTTCCTCGCGGTAGGCGCGCGCTTCCTCGCGGATGCGCGTGGCCTTGCCCTGTGCTTCCGGAATAATGCTGTTGGCATAGGCCCGGGCTTCTTCCTTGAAGCGCACCTGGTCCTCGCGCGCGCGGGCCACATCATTGAAGGCGTCACGCACCGGCTCGGGCGCGGCCGTTTCGTTCAGCGCCACATTCACCACCCGAAGGCCGGTGTTATAACGATCCAGATATTCCTGCAGCCGTTCTTCCACACTGACGCCAATCTGCACGCGCTCGTCGCGAAGCACATCGTTCATGGAGGCATTGCCCACCACATGCCGCAGCGCGCTCTCGGTGGAGTGCTCGAGTACTTCCGTGGGCCGGGAAATGCGCAGCAGATGCGCCTTGGGATCCACCACCCGGTACTGCACACCCAGGTCCACATAGACGATGTTGGTGTCCCGGGTGAGCATGTCCTGCTGCACCTGGTAGTTGCTCGTCTGGGTGACGTTGGCCTTGTAGTAATTCTCGATCAGCGGCGTATGCCAGTTCAGGCCCGGATTCACCATCCGGTCGAACTTGCCGAAGCGCACCACCACGGCGCGTTCGGATTCGTCCACCTGGAAAACGCCCCAGACGCCAAAGGTCACCAGCAGAACCACCACGATAATGCCGATCAGCAGAGCCGGATTCATCGAGGGCGCGCCGCCTCCAGAGCCCGAGCCGCGGTTGCCACCGCCGCCACCTCCGAAGTTGGCCTTGAATTTGTCTTTCAGATTGCGGATGACTTCATCCAGGTCCGGCGGCCCCTGGTTATTGCCACCACCGCCACCCCAGGGGTCGCGGGGGCCATTACCCTTGCCACCCGGTTCATTCCAGCCCATTGGCTTCTCCGTTATCCGGCGTTGTGCGAGCGGTTGCGATTGTAGGAGGGGGTAGTATCCCCTGCAACCGGCGCGGAGGCCAGCGTAATCTCGTCCTCGCTCAGCCCCTCCCCGCGCAACAGGTTGTAAAAATGCGCCGCATTGATGCGTACGCGCAGCAGCATGCTGCCGTCAGCCCCGTAATCCTCGTCCAGCACCTCGCCCGCGTCGTGCAGCCTTGAGCGCAGCCGCCCGGCCTCGGGCGGCAACTGAATCCAGCGGTTCACCCAGCTGTGCGCCATGCGCTCGGCCAGCGCCTGGTGGAGCAGATCCATGCCGCCGCCGTCCAGCGCCGAGATCCAGACACAGGCCGGCAGACCCTGATCATCACGGTCGATGCGCGGTTCCCGGCCCGCCCGGTCCGTCTTGTTGAAAACATGGAGCACCGGCACCTCGTTCGCGCCGATTTCCTCCAGAACAGCTTCCACGGCGGCGATATTGTCCGCGCGCTCGGGGCTGGACGCATCCGTGATATGCACCAGCAAATTGGCATCACGGGTCTCTTCCAGGGTGGCGCTGAAGGCATCCACCAGCTGGTGGGGCAATTGCCGGATGAAGCCCACGGTGTCCGCGAGAATGGCCGGGCCCAGCCCGGGCACGCGGACCCGGCGCAGGGTCGGGTCCAGGGTGGCGAACAACTGATCCGCCACATGGACCTCCGCCTTGGTGAGGCGGTTGAACAACGTGGACTTGCCCGCGTTGGTATAGCCCACCAGCGAAATCAGCGGTGTTTCCGAGCGCTGGCGCGCGCGGCGGCCCTGGGCGCGCTGTTTCTTCACCTTGTTCAGCCGGCCCTGAACCTTGTCGATACGGCCCTTGATCAGGCGCCGGTCCGTTTCCAGCTGGGTCTCGCCCGGCCCGCGCAGGCCGATACCGCCCCGCTGGCGTTCCAGGTGGGTCCAGCCGCGCACCAGACGCGTGGCCAGATGCTGGAGCTGGGCCAGCTCCACCTGGAGGCGGCCCTCCCGGGTGCGCGCACGCTGGGCGAAAATATCCAGAATCAGCCCCGTGCGGTCCAGCACCCGGCTGCGCAGCACCTGTTCCAGACTGCGCTCCTGAGCGGGCGAGAGTTCATGATTGAACAACACCACCGGGGCGCCGGTGTCGCGCACCGCTTCGGCGACTTCATCGGCCTTGCCCCGGCCGATGAACAGCGCCGGATCCGGGCGCTTGCGTTGTCCGGTAATCTCGGCCACCGGGGTGACCCCGGTGGAGGTAACCAGATGATGAAATTCCTCGCGTTCGTCCTCGCCGGCGCCGTCGGGCAGATCGATGTGCACGAGCACCGCCTGCTCGGCGCTGCCCGTACGGGTGCTTTCGAGGCGGTCAAAGAAGTCCATGACACCCCGTCCCGGCCCCGGCAGGGCGCGCGCTATGCGCTGGCGAAAACGACGCCCGGGCGATCAAACGGCTTCCGGACCTTCGTCGTCACCGTCCATGGGGCCGCCTTCCGGGCGCGCCGGACCACCCGTGCCGCTGCGCGGATTGCGCGCCGGCACGACAGTGGAAATTGCGTGCTTGTACACCATCTGGCTGACGGTGTTGCGCAGCAACACCACATACTGATCAAACGACTCCACCTGCCCCTGAAGCTTGATGCCGTTGACCAGAAAAACGGATACGGGAATGCGCTCCTTCCGCAGCGCGTTGAGATAAGGGTCTTGTAGCGAATGCCCCTTTGACATGTCCAGCTCTCCTTGAACGTACCCCATCGGGGTGCTCGAATACCCGGGCAAGCGCCCGAGAGAATCAGCGCAATAAATGAAAGACCGCACGACGGTCTGTTGTTTTCTACTCATGTGCCTTTGGGCCGCACATTACTGCCTGCTTCCCCGGCCGCCAGAAAGGCGGCCACGCGTTCGGCCACCCGCCGAATCAGATCCGGATCCTCCAGCCGGAACCATTCCAGTTCTGGCCAGCCGCGCAGCCAGGTGAGCTGGCGCTTGGCCAGCTGCCGCGTGGCGACGAGACCACGCTCCACCATGCGGGCATCGTCGTAGTCACCATCGAGGTACTGCCACACCTGCCTGTACCCGACAGATTTGAGGGCGGGGAGTTCCGGATGCAAGTCCCCGCGCTGGCGCAACCGCTGAACTTCTCGTACCAGCCCCTGACTGAGCATGGCGTGAAAGCGCTCTTCGATACGCGCATGCAGCCGAGCGCGCTCGTGCGGTGCCACCGTCATGGGCAGCACTCTAAAGGGGAAGGTCGATGCTGCGGCGCCGCCGCTGTTAGACAATTCAACAGCATAGCGATGTTGCCGATGGTGTTCCGACAGGGGCACGCCCGTGAGTTCGTACACTTCCAGCGCCCGCTGCAAACGCTGGCCGTCCTCCGGGTTCAGGCGTGCCGCCGTTTCCGGATCGACTTCGGCGAGTTCCCGGTGCAACGCCGGCCAACCCCGGTGGGCCGCGCGTGCGTCGAGCCGCGCGCGCAACTCCGGGTCCGCCTCGGGCAGCGGCGCCAGCCCCCACAGCAGGGCACGGAAATACAGCATGGTCCCCCCCACCAGCAGCGGCACCCGGCCTTGCGCGTGAATGGCATCGATTTCGCTGCGGGCGTCGCGGCAGAACTCGGCGGCGGAATAGGGCTGGGCCGGGTCGCGGAAGTCCAGCAGCCGGTGGGGCGCCTCGACCAGGGTGGCCTGGTCGGGCTTGGCGGTACCGATATCCAGACCGCGATATACCTGGGTGGAATCCACGCTGATGATCTCCAGCGGAAACCGGCGCACCAGCTCCACCGCCAGGCCGGTCTTGCCGGCACAGGTGGGGCCCATAAGGCAGATGACGGGGGGCAGTTCGCTCACGGGGGTAACAACGGATCGGGTCAGTGCGGGCGGTAGTTTAGCACGCTGGAAAAGGAGCGAGGTGCGAGGTGCGAGGAGCAAACATCAGATCGCAAGACGGACTGGTCACGTCGTAGCCAAAGGCGAAGACGGAAGCCACAGCAAATTCCGAGTGCTATACTCCGCCGCCACTCCAAGCGTCGAAGGCGAAACCAAGGTGTCGGAAGTTGCCGCACCGGGCCCGTTGCCCGTTCACGAAGTCCGCTGCCGGATC
>CAJXLA010000081.1 GCA_913055795.1 uncultured Alcanivorax sp.
TTCGATCAAAACGACGCCTTCCCCTCCGGCGGCAACGATACACTGCGTGGCTATCCCGACGATGTTCAGCGGGGCAATCGCCAATGGTTATTCAGCGCCGAACGGCGCCGCTTTACCGATATCCACCTGTTCAATCTGGTCTACCTGGGCGGCGCCGCCTATGTGGATGCGGGGCGAACCTGGGACACCTATGATCGGGCATCCCGTGACAATCCCGTATTGAGCAATTTCGGACTGGGGCTGCGCGCCACACCGTCGAAATTCAATGTGAACGAAGTGCTGCATCTGGATATTGCATGGCCCCTGACCGAGCGCGACCGGGTGGACAATTACCAGATTATCGTCACGGGCCGGGTGGACTTTTAACCGACCGTTTTGTCAAGCCGTGAATTGACCCAAGCAGCGTGGCGCGGTCATTATGGCGATCAACTGTTTTTTGTATGATTTTTGCCCTGACGCAAATAACCAGACGAGGCTTGCATGACACAGACCGACCCCCAGCTGGTTCAGGTTCGGGAAGAACACCGCTTTGACGAGCAGCAACTGGCTGATTATCTCGGCCGGGTCCTGCCCGAGGACTTTCCCGACGGCTTCGCGGTCCGGCAATTCGAGGGCGGCCAGAGCAACCCCACTTTCCTGCTGGAAAACGAAAACGGGCGTTACGTCTTGCGCAAGAAGCCGCCGGGCAAGCTTTTGCCCTCGGCACATCTGGTGGAACGCGAATACCAGGTCATGGCGGCACTGGGCGAGACGCCGGTACCCGTGCCGGATGCACTGCATCTGTGCGAGGACGACGCCATTATCGGCACGCCCTTTTATGTCATGCGCTATGTCGCCGGACGTGTCTTTGATCAGCCCGACCTGGAAGACGCGGATCCGGGCGAGCGGGAAGCCATTTACAACGCCATGGTGGACACCCTGGCCGAACTCCACAAAGTGGATTACGAGGCCGTGGGCCTAGCGGAGTTCGGCAAGGTGGGCGAATACATTCCCCGTCAGATCCGGCTCTGGACCAAGCAGTACGAGGCGGCGCGCACGGACGAGATTCCCGCCATGGACAAACTGATCCAATGGCTGCCGGAAAATATCCCCGAAGGCGATGAAACCACAATCGCGCACGGCGACTTCCGGCCGGGCAATATCATGATGCATCCGGACGAGTCGCGCGTGGTGGCGGTGCTGGACTGGGAACTGTGCACCCTGGGGCACCCGCTGACCGACCTGGCCTATTTCTGCATCAGCTATCACCTGCCACCGGACAACCCGGGCATGCGCGGTCTCGCGGGCAAGGACCTGACCCAACTGGGCATCCCCGACGAAGAGGCCGTGGTCCAGCGCTATTGTCGCCAAACCGGACGTGAGTCCATACCGCACTGGCCCTTCTATACCGCCTTTGCCCTATTCCGGCTGGCGGCCATCCTTCAGGGCGTCTACAAGCGAGGCCTGGACGGCAACGCCTCCAGTTCCAATGCCCTGGAAATGGGCAAGGGCGCCCGTGTGCTTGCCGAAGCGGGCTGGAAGGAAGCGGAAAAACTCGAAAGCAGCAAGTAGCACGACGAAAGGAAAACGTCCCGCTGGCAGGCTGTTGAAAACCCTTTGCGTGCTCAGCGCGCAAGGTTTTTTTCAACAGCCTGCTAGTCGCGGGGCGTTTTTTCGATGAGCCTACTGCGCTGAAAGATGATCGATTCCTGCCGACAGGGCCTCGACATGAGCAGCGGCGGAATCCCGCAAGGCCGGGAGGTCATAACCGCCCTCCAGCATCGACACCCCCCGTCCGGGCGCATGACCCTCCGCCCGGGCCACCAGTTCCGTCGTTACCCAGCGGTAGTCCGCCTCGTAGAAATTCAGCCCCGCCAGCGGATCGGCCCGATGGGCATCAAATCCGGCCGAGACCAGCACCAGCTCGGGCGCAAAGGCCTCCATCGCGGGCCACCAGTACGCTTCCACCGCCCGACGGAATTCCGTGCCACCGGAACCGGCGGCCAGGGGCGTATGCACGATAGACCAGCGATCCGCCAGAGGCGTGCCCGGATAGAAGGGATGCTGGAAACTGGAACACAACAGCACCCGGGGATCCTCGCGGAAGATGTCCTCGGTGCCGTTGCCGTGATGCACATCAAAATCAAGGATCGCTACCCGGGTGAGGCCCCGGGCCAGGGCGTGGGCGGCGGCCACAGCCACATTGTTGAAGAAGCAGAACCCCATGGCCCGCCGGTATTCCGCATGGTGCCCCGGAGGCCGCACGGCACAGAACACGCGCCGGCCATTGCCATCGAGCACGTCGTCCACTGCCGCCACCGCGGCCCCGGCCGCACGCCGGGCCGCTTCCAGGGTATGCGCATTCATGGCCGTATCCGCGTCCAGCGCCACCCGGCCCTCGGCCGGTGCCGTGCGCTCGATAGCGGCAACATGCTCCTCCGGATGCACCCGCAGCAAGGCTTCCCGGTCCACCAGCGGCGCCTCGCGCCAGTCCAGTCGGCCGGACACGGTACTCGCCCGCAGCCCGTCGCGCACGGCCGCCAGCCGCTCCGGGCACTCCGGATGGCCTGCGCCCATATCGTGCTGCTCACAGACCGGATGGGTATAGATCCGTATCGTCATCACGACCTCCGGGGTATCCGCTCCCGATTCAAACGCCGCCGGCCGGACGGTACAATCCCGCAGACTCTGACAGGAAGGCCCTTATTTGCTACCTTTGCACGCCCATTTCACGGCAGGGTTCCTTCATGGCGCTTCCCGAACCTCCCCGCGCGGAACAACGACCCCGGACGATTCGCTATCACGGGCACGAACGCACGGACGAATACGCCTGGCTGCGCGACACGAACTGGCGCGAGGCCATGCGCGACCCGGACCAGCTGGCCGACGATATCCGCCCATACCTGGAAGCCGAGAACCGGTACTGCGACACCGTGATGGCGCCCACCGAGGCCTTCCGGAAGGAGCTGTTCGAGGAACTCAAGGGCCGGATCAAGGAGGACGACCGCAGCGTACCCGAACCAGATGGGCCCTGGGCCTATTACAGCCGCTTTCGCACTGGCGGCCAGCATCCGGTGCTCTGCCGCAAACCCCGGGACGACGATGGCGACGAGCGCGAACAGATCCTGCTCGACGGCGACCACGAAGCACGAGGCCGCGACTATTTCCAGCTCACGGGCGCGGAACACAGCCCGGACCACCGCTGGCTGGCCTGGGCCTGCGACACCACGGGTGCCGAGATCTGCACCATCCGCATCCGGGATCTGGAAGCCGGCACCGATCTGGATGAACATCTGGATGGCGCCCGGGGCGACCTGGTCTGGGCCGCGGACAGCCGCACCCTGCTGTTCACCAAAATCGACGACGAACACCGCTCGCGCTGGGTCCACCGCCACACCCTGGGCGACGATCCGGCGAGCGCGCCCCTGGTCTATGAAGAAACGGACCCGGGCTTTTTCACCGGTGTGGGCAAGACCGACAGCCAGCGTTTCCTGCTGATCGACAGCCATGACCATGTCACCTCGGAGATCCGGGTGATCGACGCGGAACAACCGGATCAACCGCCGCGTGTCATCAGCCCGCGCACACCCCATGTGGAATACCACATTGCCGATCAGGGCGATTCCTGGCTGATTCTCACCAATGACCGCGAGGCGGAGGATTTCCGCATCGCCATGGCCCCGCTGGACGCGCCGGAACGGGCGAACTGGCAGGATCTGATTCCCCATCAGCCCGGGCGCCTGATCGACGACATGGTGGTCTTCGCCGATTATCTGGTGCGCCTGGAACTGGAAGACGGCCAGCAGCGCATTGTGGTCCGGCACTCGGCCTCCGGCGACGAGCATGCGGTCGCCTTTGACGAGCCCTGTCATGAACTGGATCTGGACCCGGGCCCGGAATTCGACACCACCAGCCTGCGCTTCGGTTACAGTTCCCTGACCACGCCACCCCGGGTCTATGACTACGACATGCACACGCGCGAGCGAGTGCTGCGCAAGGAGCGCGAAATCCCCTCGGGCCATGATCCGGACGATTATATCGCGCGCCATACCCGCGCCACGGCCCCGGACGGTGAAAACGTGCCCGTATCCCTGTTCTATCACCGCAATACGACGCCGGGAGCGGATACGCCGCTGCTGTTGAACGGCTATGGCGCCTACGGCATGAAGAATCTGCCGGGTTTTTCCGCCCACCGGCTGAGTCTGGTCGATCGGGGCTTTGTCTTTGCCATTGCTCATGTACGGGGCGGCATGGAACGCGGTTTCCGCTGGTACAAGCAGGGCAAGCTGGAAGACAAGCCCAACACCTTCAGTGATTATATTGCCGCCGCCGAACACCTGATCGAGCAGGGTTACACCGGTCATGGACGAATCGCCGCCCACGGCGGCAGTGCCGGCGGCATGCTGGTGGGCGCGGTGCTCAACCAACGCCCCGATCTCTTTCATTCGGCCATTGCGGACGTTCCCTTCGTGGACGTGCTCAACACCATGCTGGATGAGACCCTGCCGCTGACGCCGCCGGAGTGGCCGGAATGGGGCAACCCCATTGAGAACGAGGCGGACTACCGCACCATTCTGGCGTATTCCCCCTACGACAATGTCGCCGCACAGGGGTACCCGCATATACTGGTCACCGCCGGGGTATCGGACCCGCGCGTAACCTACTGGGAGCCGGCCAAGTGGGTGGCTCGGCTACGCGCCTGCAAGACCGACAACAACCTGCTGTTGCTGAAAACCAACATGAGCGCGGGCCACGGCGGCGCCAGCGGCCGCTTCGACTTTCTCGAGGAAGTGGCCTGGCGGTTTGCCTTTCTGCTTTATGTCCATGAGCGGATAGAGGCCTGACCCCCGCGCTGCGGTTGTGGCACCGTCTTCACGGCAAGCACGGTACACTGGTGCGCATTGATTCCCAGAGGACCCCATGAACGAGGCAGCTTCCGAAAATCCCGCCCCCCAGGGGGCACTCCCGGGCGAGCGCGCCCTGGTCGTGCGCAACCTGCACAAGCGCTTTGCCTCCGGTTTGGAGGCCCTGCGCGATATCAACCTGGACGTGGGCTACGGCGAGATCTTCGCCCTGCTCGGGCCCAATGGCGCCGGCAAGACCACGCTCATCAGCATTATCTGTGGTCTGGTGAATCCGGGGCCGGGCCGTATTCTGGCCAACGGCTACGACGTGGTGCGCCAGTTCCGTCAAGCGCGCGCATCGATCGGATTGGTGCCCCAGGAGCTGGCCACGGACGCCTTTGTCAGCGTCTGGTCCACCGTCAGCTTCAGCCGGGGCCTGTTCGGCAAACCCAAAAACCCGGCCTATGTAGAAAAGGTTCTGCGCGATCTCTCGCTCTGGGACAAGCGCGACAACGAGCTGCGCACCCTGTCGGGCGGCATGAAGCGCCGGGTCATGATTGCCAAGGCACTCGTCCATGAACCCGACATCCTCTTTCTGGACGAGCCCACCGCCGGCGTGGACGTGGAACTGCGCCGCGAGATGTGGGCCCTGGTGCGACAGCTGCGGGATCAGGGCGTGACCATCATCCTCACCACCCACTATATCGAGGAAGCCGAGGACATGGCGGACCGCATCGGCGTGATCAACCACGGTGAACTGGTGCTGGTGGAGGAAACACGAACCCTGATGGACAAGCTGGGTCGCCGGGAACTGCGCCTGCATCTGCACCAACCGCTGAACGCCGTGCCGGCGGCACTGGAACGCTTCCCCCTGACGCTGGAAGGGAACGGCCATGAGCTGGTCTATACCTACGACACCCAGCAAGCGGACGGCGACATCCCGGAACTGCTACGCCGGCTGGACGAACAGGGCATCGAATTCCGGGATCTGCACTCCAGCCAGAGCTCGCTGGAAGAAATTTTCGTCAATCTGGTGAAAAAGCGCACATGAACTTCTATGCCATCGGTGCCATCTACCGGGCGGAAATGGCCCGTACCGGCCGCACCCTGCTGCAGAGCGTGGCTTCGCCCGTGATCTCCACGGCGCTGTATTTCGTGGTCTTCGGTGCGGTGATCGGCCAGCGCATGGAATCCATCGCGGGTGTGGACTACGGCGCCTTCATCATTCCGGGCCTGGCCATGATGACCCTGCTCACCCAAAGCCTGACCAACGCCGCCTTCGGTATCTATATGCCCCGGTTTCTGGGCACGATCTACGAAGTGCTGGCCGCCCCCGTATCCAGTCTGGAAATCGTGATCGGCTATGTCGGCGCCGCCGCCACCAAGACCGTGATCCTGGGCCTGCTGATCATGATTACAGCCCGCTTTTTCGTCGATTACCAGATCGATCATCCCTTCTGGATGATGGGCTTTTTGATTCTCACCGCCGTCGCCTTCAGCCTGTTCGGCTTTATTATCGGCATCTGGGCGGAAGGATTCGAACAGCTTCAGCTGATCCCGCTTTTGATCGTAATGCCCCTCGCCTTTCTGGGCGGCAGCTTCTACTCCATCAAAATGCTGCCCGAGTTCTGGCAGACGGTGACCCTGTTCAACCCCGTGGTTTATCTGATCAGCGGTTTCCGGTGGAGTTTCTACAGCACCGCCGATGTCCCCGTAGGCCTGAGCCTCGCGATGACGGCGGGCTTTCTGGTGCTGTGTCTGCTTGTGGTCAGCTGGATCTTCCGATCCGGCTATCGCCTGAAAAGCTGACCGTCGATCCAATCCTTCCCGGGCCGAAAGCTATACTTTACCGTACCCGACAAGAACATAACCGGAGCATGCTTCATGACCGATTACATCACCGTTACCGCACCGCCCGAACTGGTGCAGAGCGTCGACGCCTTCCTGCAAGCGGTGGATAACCCTGAGCGTGTCGCCGCGGATCATTTCATCGAACTGATGGACCATCTCACCGATCGGCTGTTGAATCTTTTCCTGGCCGAACCCCGCGAGTTTCTGGAGCTGTCCAACACCCAGCGGCGCGTGATGGACTTTGCCATCTCCACCGCAAGCAAGGCTTCGCACATGCTGACGCGCCAGATCTACAAGAAAAAGACCGCGGAAGAGCTGGCCCCCGTCGCCGCCAATGTGCGGGCCATGTACTGGTCGGGGGAAGAGACCGACGACGGCCAGGCCCGCATGGTGTTTCCCGTGGAGAGATCCTTCGCGGACGAATTCCGCCACACCGCCGAAGTCTGCGCCCGGAAGCAGGGCTCACAGGAGCTCGACCGGGTAGACCGGGTCATGGACGGCATCACGGATGGCATTATCGAGAACTTCTTCCTGCGCAATGCTCACGAGGTCAAGATCGGCTATGTGCTGCGCAAGTCCCTGGATGCCAGCATTGACGGAACCAAGAAGGCGGTACATTCCGTCATCCACAAGGTGCTGCGGAACCTGGACGATGAACATCTGAGCCGTTTCATGGGCCACTATGAGCCCGTGCTGCAACAGAAATAACGGGCACGCGCCATGAAAGCCTGCACCTACGGTTTCAATCCGGAATATAGCGCAGACGAGCCCGAAGCGGAACAAGTGCGGGCTCTTCCGGACCGGGCCATCCTAGCAGGCTGTTGAAAAACCCTTTGCGTGCTCAGCGCGGCCTGAAGCGTGCAGCTGGTGTGCTTGGTTGCGACGGACAGGGTTATGCCTTTTCCGAGCGACAAAGTGCAGCAGATGGGCGCTTCAGACCACGCCCTGCGGGGCTGTCAGGCTGGCCCGCACTCATCGTTGCCCTTTTTCGACGGGACCGAGCCCCGCCTTCAAAAGGCCGCCTTGATTGCGCGCCAGCCTGACAGCCTGAGCGCGCAAGGGGTTCTTCAACAGCCTGCTGAAGTTCGGCGCGCCCTGGTGCGGTCACGGCCGCGCGGCCGCGCCGGCCGTCCAGCAAGTGCTGTCACGACATGCGAGCCTGCCCCATATCAAGGTGCATGACGGCAAGGGCCAACCACTGGGCCGCGCCTTCGGCGTCAAGCGCTGGCCCACCCTGATCCTGTTGCGCGACGGAGAAGAGGTCGCGCGTCTGGTGCGACCTCGTACGCCCGGCGAAATCGAAGATTTCCTACAACGGTAAAACAGCACCGCATCGGCCTCACTTCTCGATTCACGGCGCTCTCTCGCCGGCCCTGGATTGGCAACCCCCGTTTCCATAGCCTGTCACTGCCGCCAGGATAGACCGGTGATCAACGCAACCGAACCAAACCAGTGCACCCGCCTCGCCGGCCTGGACCTGGCCCGGGCCCTGGCCCTTGTCGGCATGCTCATGGTCCATATCGGCCCCACCGAAGCGGAGGGTATGGCAGGCCGCCTTTATGCCCTGCCGCATGGCCGGGCCGCCATTCTGTTCATGCTGGTCGCCGGGGTGGGCGTGAGCCTGATGGCGGCTCGCGGGCGCGGCGCTACGGATCTTCGGCTGCTCTGGCGTGCCCTGCTGCTTCTGCCCCTGGGCCTGGGGCTGCAGCTGCCCGAGCACTCACCCATGGTCATTCTGCCCACCTATGCGGTGCTGTTTGTGCTGGCCACAGTCCTGATCCGGCTGTCCACGCCGGTTCTGCTGTGCGCCGCTGTCGTGGCAGTGCTGGCGGGCCCGACGGGTTTCCTGCTGGGTTACCTCCAGGCGCCGGAGGTGTTCGCCAATGCCCCCGTCAGCTTCCGGGATACGCCGAGCTCCATTCTGCACGGCATGGTCCTGTCCGGCCCCCATCCCGTAATCACCTGGCTCTTCCCCTTTCTCGCGGGCATGCTGCTGGGGCGGCTGGATCTTCGTGACCGGGGGGTGCAGTGCCTGCTGGTCTTCGCCGGTATCCTGGTGGCGTTGATTCTGACCGCCATGGGCCTCGTGGCCCGGGTCCTGCTGGGGGACGCGTTCACCGACGCCGGCTGGCCCTGGCTGCTGCGCACCGATGCCCACAGTCAGATGATCCTGTGGCTGGGCAGTGCCACGGCCACGGCGGCGGCCGTGCTGGGCGTGTCGCTGGCGCTCGCCGAGCGCGCGCGCGTCTGGCTGCGCCCGCTGACCGACACGGGGCGAATCGCGCTCAGCTTTTATGTGGGCCATATCCTGGCACTGGCGGGCTGGCCGGACACCCTGCGCTCGGAGGAACCGGCGCAAGCGGCCGCCATGGCCCTGGCCATCACCGCCGGCACGGCTGCGGTGGCCCTGATCTGGCTTCGGATCTTGGGCCGAGGGCCGCTGGAAATGCTGCTGCAACCGCCGCGACAACGGGGGCCGCACTGCTGAATCCGCTTGACGCGGAAGCGGCCCGCGACGACCCTTGCGCCTGCATCGGTTCACTCGGAGCCTCCATGACGGACTTGATCCTGCACCATTACGAGCTTTCGCCCTTTTCGGAGAAAATCCGGGCGCTGCTCGGCTATGCCGATCTGCCCTGGCAGTCGGTCAGCGTGCGCGAATTCCCGCCCCGCCCGGAGCTGGACCAGCTCACCGGTGGCTATCGCAAGATTCCCGTGGCCCAGATCGGTGCGGACATCTTCTGTGATACCCGCACCATCAGCAGTGAAATCGCCGCACTCGCGGGCAAACCGGAACTGGCACTGGAAAACTGCAGTCAGGAGGTTCAGGACTTCGTCGCACGCGCCGATCTGGAGGTCTTTCTGGCGTGCGTGCTGTCGGCCAACGGCCGCAACCTGCTGAAGCGCATGCGCCGGGACCACTCCGTCTTCCATGTCGCCCGGCTGATGTTCGACCGCGTCAACATGGCACGCAAGGCCAGGGTCAAAGCGGCCGGCCCCAAAGAAGCGGGCAAAGTACTGGCCGAACATCTTCAGCATCTGGAAAGCATGCTGGAACGGGATTTTCTGTTCGGCGACGACCCCAGTATCGCCGATTTCGCCGCCTACCACGGCCTGTGGTTTATACGCGATGCCAGTGCCTCCTCACGCCTGGCGGGTTATCCCGAGGTGAATGCCTGGATGGACCGCATCGCCGCTTTCGGCCGTGACCGCCCGAGCGAGATCAGTACCGCCGAGTCACTGGAACAGGCTCGCCGTAACCAGCCGCGCGCATTACCACAGAGCAGGAATTCCTCGTCCGGGAAGGCGGTTACCATTGCGCCCGCGGACTACGGCCGTCACGGCGTTACCGGACAACTGGTGGCTTCCACGGATCAGCGCTGGATCCTCGCGCGCAAGGCCGAGGACTGCGGTACCGTCCATGTCCACTTCCCGAAACAGGGTTTTATACTCGACCCGTAAAAATCAGGCCCCGTGCGATAACCAACGGGCAGGTTTTTTTTCAACAGCCCGTTAGTGTGGGCGCGTGGTCATACACGAAACCCGCACCAGCAACGCCACAGCGCCGTACGCGCTTTGCGCGCCCCGCTCGCCTGCTTGTCGCGCCCCCGATGGTATTGACCTGCATCAATGCTCGCACGCCCTCTGGCTGTAAGGATGATCGAAGCAAGCCGTCTTTCACTAACAAGCCAGACCAGGAGGACTACCATGTCCGTCGCCAAAATCATTGAGGTCAGCAGCGAGTCAGAAACCAGCTTCGAGGATGCCATTCAGAAAGGCATTGATAAGACGGCCCAGTCCGTGGAGGGGGTCAAGGGAGCCTGGATCAAGGAACAGAAGGTCACCGTGGACGAAAACCGGATTACCCACTACCGCGTGGATATGAAGGTCAGCTTCGTGATCAACTGACCCTCCTGGCCCGCGGACCCACGGGCCCGCGGGCACCCGCTATCAACCGCCCAGCACCAGCTTGCCCATGGTCTTGCCGGATTCGATCCGCCGGTGAGCCTCGATCAGGTTGGCCGCGCTGATGCCGCCCAGATTCTCGGTCACCGGACTGTCCAGCACCTCCGCATCCACCAGGCGTGCGGCTTCCGCCAGGATGTCCCCCTGACGCTGCATGTGCCAGCCATGAATCGCGCGGGCAAACATGAACTCCCAGTGCGCGCTGGCACTCTTGGGCTTGAGCCGGTTGAGATCCAGCGGCGCCTCGGCATCGACAATGCCCGCGATACCGCCAAAGGGCGCAATAAGTTCACAACAGTCATGCCAATAGGCATCTGGCTGGACCGCCAACAGAATGCCGTCGACGAATTCATGACCCAGGGCACGCACGGGCTGCACCAGGCCCTGCCGGTACGCCAGCGTATGGGCGGCGCCCATTTTGCGGCACCAGTCGGCGGACTCCGATCGTCCCGCCGTGGCAATGACGTCCATGCCCAGATGGCGAGCGCCGATCTGTATGGCCATGGAGCCCACACCGCCGGCACCGCCCACCACCAGCAAAGTCTTGTCCGCGGCATTGTCCGGCGTGCAACCCAGATGATCTTCCAGGCATTCGCGCGCAGTCAGGGTCACCAGCGGCAGCGCCGCGGACTGGGCCATGTCCAGCCGTGTGGGCTTGCGCGCCACCAGCCGCTCATCCACGCACTGATATTCGGCATTGCTGCCCGGACGGCGTACATCGCCGGCATAAAAGACCTCATCCCCCACGGCGAAATCGCGCACCTCTGAACCCACCGCTTCCACATGACCGGCGGCGTCATAGCCCAGCACCTTGAAACCCTCTTCCGGGGTCACGCCCTGGCGAAGCTTGGCATCCACCGGATTCACGGAGACGGCTTCAACCGCCACCAGCAGATCCCGCGGCCCGGGTTCGGGGGTGACCAGATCCCGTTCCTCCAAAGCCACCGCGTCTTCAATACTGCCCGGTTGCCGGAAGCCGACTGCTCTCATGAAGTTCTCCCTCGAATCAGTGCGCACCGCATTATGCCCATGCGAGCGACAGGCTCAAGGCCTGCGGCCTTCACGGCGCACAAACCGCGCTGGCGACGCCTTCACAAGCCCGATTCCGAATGGCCGCCCGGGCCACATATGCTAAGCTTGCGCGCGAAGCGCGGACGAGGAGAGACCATGACCGCCACCCTGCGCGCCGGCGTGGTAGGCACCGGCCACCTGGGCAGCCTGCACGCTCGCAAATACCAGGCCCTGAGCGGCGTGGCCCTGACCGCCGTGGCGGATTTGGATGAGGCGAGCGCACGCGAGGCCGCGGCCGAAACCGACGCCCGCGTATTCAGCGATCATCGGGCGCTGGCGGAAGAAGTGGATCTGGTCAGCGTCGTGGTGCCCACGGGCCTGCATTATGAAGTCACCCGGGATCTTCTCAATGCCGGTGTCCATGTACTGGTGGAAAAGCCGGTCACCACGACACTGGACGAAGCGCGCGCACTGATCGACCTCGCCGAACAAAAGAATCTGGTTCTGCAGGTCGGGCATCTGGAACGATTCAACCCGGCCGTACAGGCACTGGCTGAATACGGCGGGGACCCGCTGTTCATCGAATCGCACCGCATCGCGCCCTTCAATCCGCGCGGTACG
>CAJXLA010000082.1 GCA_913055795.1 uncultured Alcanivorax sp.
GTCATGGCTGGCCAGGTAGCTCAGCCGGGATTCGGCCTCCTTCAGCGGGGTGATATCGCTGAGCATCACCACATACAGCGCCGCGCCTTCCCCCGCCTCCCCGTCGTCGCTTACGGGGCTCACTGTCTGCCAAACCGGCAAGGGCTGCCCGCCCTTGGTGGTGAAGCGCACCTCGCCGCGCCAGTACCCCTCCTCGGCCACCCCCTTCCAAATAGTGGCAAAATCGGGATCCGCATCCGGGGCGAGCGCTGCCAGCCGCTGCCCACGGGCCTCCCGCTCGGTATAGCCCGTAATGGTGGCGAAGGCCGGATTGGTGGAAACGATCCGGGCTTGCGCGTCCAACACCGCCACCCCCTGAGGCGTCCCTGCCAGAACCGTGGCGGCCAGGCGGTGCTCGGCCTCCATTTGGCGGCGTCCGGTGGTGTCCTGGACCATGCCGACCAGGCGGAGCACCCGGCCATGTTCATTCCGTTCCACCCGCGCCCGGGCCTGGATGGTCCGTTCCCCTTCCCAGGCCTGGATGCGGACCTCCACGTCGAAAACATCTTCCTTCGCCAAGGCCTTATCCAAGGCGGCATCGAAGGTGGGCCGGTCATCGGTCCGCACCCGCTGACGGATGGTGTCCCATCCGACCTCACCGGCCACCGCCACGCCCAGGATCCCCGCCGCCTCCTCCTCCAGCAGGACATGCCCGCTGGTAGCGTCGTACTCCCAGGCGCCGACACGGGCCAGATCGCGGGCAATGCGCAAACGCTCCTCGTTGCGGTGGCGCTCGGTAACATCCTCGGCGATGCCGAGCACGTACGCCGGCTCACCTTCGGCGTCGGGAATGGGCACCTTGCGCACATGGAACAGGCGCGGCCCTGTGGGTGTTTCGATGGTCTGCTGGGGGATCTCCCGAACCTCACCAGCCGCGAGTGCCTGCCCATCCTCCGCCATCAATGCCTGGGCAACGGCTGGGGCGAAAAGGTCATCGTCGGTGTGACCAACCACCAGTTCCGGACTCCGGCCGAGGATCCGCGCCCCGGCGGCATTCAGCCGAAGGTAGCGCCCACGCACGTCCTTCAAGAACAGCACCAAAGGCAGATTTTGCAGGATGCTTTCCAGCTCCGCCTCGCGCCCCTGGATGGCATCCGCCGTCGCATTCATGGCGGCCGCCAGCTCGGCCATCTCCCGGCCGCCGGAAATGGGAATACGGTGCTCGTAATCCCCCTGCCGAAAAGCCAAGACACCGGCCATGACGCGATCCAAGGGCTGGGCGAACCGGCGCTGGACCAGGATAAGCGTGGCGGGCAGGACAAGAACCGCGGAGGCCAGCAGAGCGGCGAGCAAAACCATCCCGTCCGGCCGGCCCAGCCCATCCCCCCAGGTCAGCAGGGGGAAGAGCACGCTGGCGGCGACCACCATGCTGGCGTCCCGGCGCAAGGCCAGCGCCTGGACCGCCAGCGGCGTGATCAGGGCACACGCGCCCAGAATCAGCAGGATATTGCCGATATTGCTGCCCACCACATTGCCGATGGCAATATCGGGTCGTTCGCTGAGCGCGGCATCCACGGACACCACCATCTCCGGCGCCGAGGTGCCAAAGCCCACGATCACCAGCCCGCTCAGCAGCGGCGAGATCCCCAGCCGACGGGCGGCGGCCAGCGCGCCGCGGATCAGGGTCTCGCCGCCGGTGGTGAGCAGGGCGATGCCGACCAGAATGAAAAGGACATTGCTCATGGGAAAGCCTTTCCGAGCATGCACCGAAGGAAGATGTTGCCGTTGTCGTGCAACCCGGACGGATCCTCAATGATTGCGCGTGTCAGGTCTACAGCTGAATGTGTGGGATAGGTGGTATGCGTGTTGAACGCAACCTCACATGAGCGGCAGACAGGAGTGATCAGGATCCGGGCGTGGGGCGCCTGGTCGGATTGGCAGCCCTTCCGGGCCGCCGCCGGACAGGATTATGACATGGTTGGGCCGTCTCGCCCTTCGGGTTCCTCCGCTTCGCTCCGGAATGTTCTGCGCGCGGCTTTGCCGTGCTCGAATCGAACGACAGGTTCGAATAGACCAGATCGGGTGGACCACACACACAAAAAAAAAGGCCACCGGAGGTGACGGATTCAGGGGACGCCGCTGGCGGGCCTCTGCCTGATAGGATTACGAGACGGCTTCCGCCGTCTCGCCCTTCGGGTTCCTCCGCTTCGCTCCGGAATGCTCTGCGCGCGGCTTCGCCGTGCTCGAGTCGAACGACAGGTTCGAATAGACCAGATCGGGTGGACCACACACAAAAAAAGGCCACCGGAGGTGACCTTTTTTTGTGTGTGGTCCACCCGATAGGATTCGAACCTATGACCTTCGCCTCCGGAGGGCGACGCTCTATCCAGCTGAGCTACGGGTGGGAAAATCGGTTTTTGTTCCCAGGGGCTGTCCCCCTGGGGACCGGGCGCTTGCGGTCAAGTGGGCGAATGATACCGATTGGGCCCGGCGGCGTCCATGCGAAGCATTTGCGTGCGGGTGCTTGCGGTCGGCCGGCAGGCGGGCGAGCATGCGGGTCGGGGGTAGCGTTTCTCCGGTTCAGCTTTGTCAGGGGAGAGCAGGCATGGATTTCGAGCATTCCGCGAAAGCGCGTGAGTACATAGAACGGGTCCGGCGCTTCATGGCCGACGAGATCGAGCCGATGGAATCGGAGTATCACCGCCGGATGGGCGAGCTGGACAATCCCTGGGTGGTGCTGCCCGAAATCGAGGAGCTCAAGGCGAAGGCCCGCGAGCAGGGGCTGTGGAACATGTTCCTGCCGGAGCCGGAATACGGGCCCGGATTGTCCAATCTGGAATACGCCCCCGTGGCGGAGCTGTCCGGTCGCTCGGCCATTGCCCCCGAGATCTTCAACTGCAACGCGCCCGATACCGGCAACATGGAGGTGCTGGTGAAATACGGCGACGAGGCGCAACAAGAGCGCTGGCTCAAACCGCTGCTGGCCGGCGAGATCCGTTCCGGGTTCGCCATGACCGAGCCGGATGTGGCTTCGTCCGATGCCACCAATATGGAGGCCACCTGCGAGCTCGACGGTGACGAGGTCGTGCTCAATGGGCGCAAGTGGTGGACCACCAATGCCGGTCATCCGAATTGTGAAGTCTTCATTTTCATGGGCGTCACGGACCCGGAGGCGGGCCGCCATTCGCGCCATTCCATGGTCCTGGTGCCTGTCGACGCGCCCGGTGTCCGGATCGAGCGCATGCTCACCAGCATGGGCCATCTGGATGCCCCGTCCGGGCACGGCGAGGTGGTTTTTGACCAGGTGCGGGTGCCGCGCGAGAACATTATCGCTGGTCCGGGGCGGGGCTTCGAAATCGCTCAGGGCCGGCTGGGCCCCGGACGCATCCATCATTGCATGCGTCTGATCGGGGCCGCGGAAATGGCGCTGGAGCGTATGTGTGAGCGTTCACTATCGCGCGAGGCCTTTGGCAAGCCGCTGGCGGATCTGGGTGGCAACCGGGAGCGTATCGCCGAGGCGCGCGTGGCCATCGAGCAGGCGCGTCTGCTCACGCTCAAGGCCGCCTGGATGATCGATGAGAAGGGGGTGAAAGCGGCCATGAGCGAGATTTCGCAGATCAAGGTGGTCGCGCCGCGAGTGGCGCTGGAGGTCATCGACATGGCCATGCAGATGCATGGCGGCGGTGGGCTGTCGCAGGATTATCCGCTGGCGGCGGCCTGGGCCGGGGCGCGGTCACTGCGCCTCGCCGATGGTCCGGACGAGGTGCATCGGGCCCTGATCGCGAAGATGGAACTGGCGCGCTACAAGAACCCGTAGCCCCGGTCTGTAGCCAGCACGAACAACGAGGGGGATCAAGGCAATGGCTGACTCCGGACGAATCCTGATCACCGGCGGTGCCTCCGGCCTGGGCCGGGCTCTGGCGCAACGCTACCTGCGCGACGGCTGGCAGGTGCTGATTGGTGATCTCAACACCGAGCGCGGCCAGGAAACCGTCGCCGAGCTGGGGGAGCTGGGGCGCATTGTGTTCCGGGAACTGGATGTACGCTCGCCGGAGTCCTTCGAACAGGTACGGGCATGGCTGGAAGAGCACTGGGGCGGGCTGGATGTGCTGGTCAACAATGCCGGCGTGGCCGCCGCCGGTCGGATCGAGCGGCTGGAAGACGAGGACTGGCGCTGGATCGTCGACATCAATCTGCTGGGGGTGGTGAACGGCTGCCGCGTTTTCACGCCGCTGTTCAAGCGCCAGCAAAGCGGCCATATCGTCAATATCGCCTCCATGGCCGGGTTGCTCAATCCGCCGGTCATGTCCAGCTACAACGTCACCAAGGCGGGCGTGATTGCCCTGTCGGAAACCCTGCGTTACGAGCTGGCCCCCTGGGATATTCATACCACCGTGGTCTGTCCCGGCTTCTTCCAGACCAATCTCACGGAATCCCTGCGCTCGCCGGAGCCGGGCATGGCGGAGACCGTGGGTAAGCTGCTGACCACCTCGGAGCTGAGCGCGGACGATATTGCCGTCATGATCCGTGACGCCGTGGCGCGTAAACGTTTTATACTGTTGCCGCACAAAGCCGGGCGACGCGCCCGTTTGATTCAGCGTCTGCTGCCGCCGGTATTCCGCCGCCAGATGCGGAAACTGGCAGCCGGCTACAAGCGCAAACTCGACGATTCCTGAGTTCGCGGGTGGACAGGGTTTCGCGGCAACCAGTGACCAGCCAATCAGTATAAGGAAGCGCCCCATGCCGGCGATTTATCTGGTGCGCCATGGCCAGGCCAGCTTTGGCGCCGAAAACTATGATCAGCTCTCGCGACTGGGCTACCGCCAGGGCGAACTGCTGGGCGAAAACCTGGCCCGGCTGCGCATGGTGCCGGCCTCGGTGGTGTGCGGCTCGATGCAACGCCATGGGCAGACGGCCGAAGCCTGTCTCCAGGCCATGAAGCATCCGCCCTACTGGCAGGAAGAGCGGGGCCTGGACGAATTCGATCACATGGACATCATTCGGTCCCATGATCCGCGGCTCACGGACCACAAGAGTCTGGCCGAGCATCTGCGGCGCCAGGATGAGCCCCGCGCGGCCTTTGAAGAGCTTTTCCAGGCGGCCATTGCACAATGGATCCGGGGCGAGGGCGACTACCGGGAAAGCTGGCCCGGGTTTCGCAACCGGGTGCAGGACGCCATTCAGCGCCTGGCCGGTGCCCTGTCCAGCGGCGAGACGCTGCTGGTCTTCAGCTCCGGTGGCCCCGTGGCCGTGGCCGCGCAATCGCTCCTGGGCTTTCCGGACGAAGACTGGCCGGCGTTCAGCCGGGGCCTGGTGAATGCCGGCGTGACCCGCCTGGTGGGCCGGCCCGGCAACCTGCGACTGGCCAGCCTGAACGAACACCTGCACCTTGCACACGAGGTAGTCAGTTACCGTTAAACAGACCGGAAGGTTCCGGAGACAGGCGAAGGGGGAGACCATGAAAGAGAGTGCAGCGAACCGGTTCGATCTTTCGGGCAAGCTGGCGCTGGTGACCGGCGCCAGCCGGGGCATCGGCGAGGCCATTGCCCGCACCCTGGCGGCCAACGGTGCCGAGGTGATTATTTCCTCGCGCAAGGCGGAAGGCTGCGAGGAAGCGGCGGGCGCGATCAAGGACGCCGGCGGCAAGGCGGTGGCCATGCCCTGTCATATCGGGGAAATGGAGCAGATCACGGCCCTGTTCGACGAGATCCGCAAGCGTTACGGGCGCCTCGATATCCTGGTCAACAATGCCGCCGCCAATCCCTATTTCGGCCATATCCTGGACACGGATCTGAATGCCTTCCAGAAGACGGTGGATGTAAATATCCGGGGCTATTTCTTCATGTCCGTGGAAGCGGGCAAGCTCATGCGCGAACACGACGGCGGCTGCATCCTCAATGTGGCTTCCATCAATGGTGTGGTGCCCGGGCCCATGCAGGGCATCTATTCCATCACCAAGGCGGCCGTGATCAACATGACCAAGGCCTTTGCGCGTGAATGCGCGGACGAGAACATCCGCGTGAATGCGCTGTTGCCGGGCATCACGGAGACACGCTTTGCCAGCGCGTTGACCCAGAATGAAAACGTGCTGCAACAGTTGCTGCCCCATGTACCGCAAAACCGGGTGGCCGAACCGGACGAGATGGCCGGCGCGGCGCTCTATCTGGTGTCGGACGGGGCCAGCTATACCACCGGCACTTGCATGAATGTGGACGGCGGCTACCTGACGGTCTGAGTAAAGCCGGTTAACCGGCGCGAGGTTCCATGGCTACCAATCTGTACTGGCTGGTCCTGCTGGTTGCCGTCTTCGGCGAGATCGGCTGGGCGCTCAGCCTGAAACTCATCCAGACGAACCCGGGCCCCTGGCCCGTGGCCTCGGCCGTGGTGCTCACCGTGGTCAACATGGTATTGCTGTCCTGGGCCATGCGCGGACTGCCCGTGGGCACTGCCTACGCCGTCTGGACGGGGCTGGGCGCTGTGGGGATCGCCATCTTCGGCATCCTGTTCTTCGGGGATTCGAGCTCGCCCACCCGTGTGTTTTTCATGGGCCTGATTATCACGGGGGTGGCGGGGCTCAAATTAACCGGCCCGTGAAGGGGTTATCCGGTTGTTCCGATTTTATCCGCGTCGCTGGAGAGGGTATAATCGAGCAGACCACTCAAGACCACCTTCGAGCAACCGAGGTAAAACCGTGATCAAGACTCTGTTAACCACCGTATTCATGGTACTGGCCGCAAGCCCGGCTCTCGCCCAGGATGATGACTACCCTCTGGGGCAGCGTTCCATTTTCAGTGATCGTGCCATCGAGCAACGCATCCAGGCCACGGGCTCGGTTTGTGTGGAAGGTGAAGATTGTGCCAGCCGGATGGCGGCCGCGGACACGGGCGGTGGTGGCTCCAGCGCGCGCGGCGGCAGCGAGATCAACGACCAGTACTGCTCCACCTGTCACAAGACCGGTGCCGCGGGTGCGCCCAAGATTGGCGACAAGGCGGCCTGGGGACCTCGAATCGACAAGGGCATGGACACGCTGGTCAAGCACGCCTGGGAAGGTTTCAAGGGCATGCCGGCCAAGGGCATGTGCAACGACTGCTCGAAAGAGGAAATCAAGGCGACCGTGGAATACATGGTCGATCAGAGCCAATAAGGAAGCCCGATGCGTGCACTACTGCTGATCCTGACCCTGGCCGCTTTGCTGGTGGCCTGTTCGGAGAACGGTGACAGTCAGTCCGACGCCGGGGCCGAATCCACCGACAAGCAGCAAGAGCCGGCTTCCGGGGACAAGGACTCGAAAGCACCGGATCTGGAAGCCGGTCAGCCCGTTACCAAGCCGACGCCGCCGGAGCTGGAATCTTCAAAGGATTCAAAGCCAGATGACAAGGAGGGTGCCGGGGATGAGTCGAAGGGAGCCTCCCAGCAGACCACCAAGGCTGAGCAGAACAAGGACGGATCCGGCAGCGAGGCCGTGGCCGCGTCGGATGTCTATGACCGTTACTGTGTGGCCTGTCACGAGCAGGGCATGGCGGGCGCGCCCAAGCTGAGCAATTCCGCGGAATGGCAAAAGCGCATTGACGAGCGCGGTTTCGAAGGGCTGGTCAGCAATTCCTGGGACGGTTATCGCGCCATGCCGGCGAAGGGTACCTGCTCGGATTGCTCGCGCGAGGAATTGCGCGCCACCGTCGAATGGATGCTCGATCAGGCCAAGGTCACCTTTTGAAAGCTGACCTTGGCCAGTAGCAAGAAGAAAGCCATAAGTAGCAAGAGATAACGATGGGCGCCTTCCGGCGCCTTTCTGTTTCTGTTGTCGTCGTTGACGGCTACAGCGGTCGAACTATTTTACTTTCGGCTTTCGGCTTTCGGCTTTCGGCTTTCGGCTTTCGGCTTTCGGCTTTCGACTTTCGACTTGGTTTATTCCAGCATCGCCTTGAGGCTGGCTACGGTTTCCTCGGCCACGGCATCTTCGTAGGCCTCGTCCTTTTCCTTTTCCTTGCCCAGCCATTCCAGGTCTTCCTGGGGCAGCTCTTCCAGAAAGCGGCTGGGCGTGGTGTCGATCTTTTCACCAAAACGCTTGCGGCCCAGGGCATGGGTCAGGGTGAGACTGCGCTGGGCACGGGTGATGCCCACATACATCAGTCGCCGTTCCTCAACGATGGTGTCCTGTTCGATGCTGGTGCGATGGGGTAACAGCTCTTCCTCCACGCCCATCATGTAGACATGGGGGAACTCCAGGCCCTTGGCCGCGTGCAGCGTCATGAGCTGGACCCGGTCCGTGTCGTCTTCCTCTTCCTGTTGTTCCAACCGGTCGATCAGCACCAGCTTGCGCAGCACGGATTCGAGATCATTGTCCTCGTCCTTTTCCAGCATGCGCTGAATGCTGGCGACCAGCTGCCAGACGTTGTCCATGCGCTTTTCGCCCACGCGCTCGCTGGACGCCTGCTGGTGAATCCAGTCCTCGTAGTCCATGTCCGTGATGAGTTCGCGGACCGCTGTGGTGCTGCTGTCCCCGGAGCTCAGCGCGCGCTTGGTATCGAGCCATTCCTTGAAACCGTTGAGCCGCCGCGCGGCCTGGGGGGTCATGAGCTCGTTCAGCGCCATGTCGTCACAGACATGATAGAGCCCCTGCTGGCGGCGGTTGGCATAGCCGGCCAGCTTTTCCAGGGTGGCGGGTCCGATTTCGCGGCGCGGTGTATTGATGATGCGCAGAAAGGCATTGTCGTCGTCCGGATTGACCAGCAGACGCAGATAGCACATCAGATCCTTGATCTCGGTGCGCGCGAAAAAGCTCTGCCCGCCGGAGACCTTGTAGGGAATCTGCAATTGCTGGAGTTTCATTTCCAGCAAGCGCGCCTGGAAGTTGCCACGATAGAGCACGGCGAAGTCGCGCCATTGCAGGCCGCGCGAAAGACGCTTGTTGAAGATGTCACCGGCGATCCATTCCGTTTCCGCTTCTTCGTCCTGCATGGGCGCCACCCGGATGGGATCGCCCGTTCCCAGATCACTCCACAGGGTCTTGTCGAAGACATGGGGATTGTTGCCGATCAGGGTATTGGCGGCATGCAGGATCCGGCGCGTGGAACGGTAGTTCTGCTCCAGCTTGATCACCGTCAGCCCGGGCCACTCCTGCTGCAGACTGGCCAGATTCTCGGGGCGGGCGCCGCGCCAGGCATAGATGGACTGATCATCATCGCCCACGATGGTGAAACGCCCCTCGGGCCAGGTCAGCAGCTTGACCAGCTCGTACTGTGCGCCATTGGTGTCCTGGTATTCGTCCACCAGCAGGTGTTCGATGCGGTGGCGCCACTTGTCGAGAATGCGCGGCTGCTCGCGGAAGAGTTCGACGGGCAGTTGAATCAGGTCATCGAAGTCCACCGCGTTACAGGCGCGTAGCATGCGGTTGTATTCGGTAAAGGCCACCGCCGCGCGGCGCTGCTCGTCCGTTTCCGCATGGGACAGCGCATGGTCCGGACTGATGAGATCATTCTTCCACGCGGAGATGCGCTGCTGGATGGCCTCGGCCACGCCGCCCTCGTCCCGGCTGCCCTGTTGCTGCAGCAGCTCGCGCAACAGCTCCCGGCTGTCCGCCTGATCCAGAATGGAGAAGCCCTTGCGCAGCCCCACGGCGGCGAGTTCCTGCTGGATGATGCGCAGGCCCAGATTATGGAAGGTCGACACAATCAGCCCGCGCGCCTCGCCGCGTTCCACCTGCTGGGCCACGCGCTCCTTCATTTCCCGCGCGGCCTTGTTGGTAAAGGTTACGGCGGCGATCCGGCGCGCGGCGATACCCTGGCGTCGGATCAGCCAGGCGATCTTGCGCGTAATCACGCTGGTCTTGCCCGAACCGGCGCCGGCGAGCACCAGCATGGGGCCGCTGTCGTGATGGACGGCCTCCATTTGACGGGGGTTGAGTTGCGCCAAGACGGCCTCCACGGCAAATCGGGAACCCAGTGGGCTCTGCTGACAGAGGCATCATGATAGCAACGCAAGGCGCCAAAATCGCGGCTTGACAGCGCCATCCGACGCCCTCCTGACCAATCCCGCGTCCGGGCTGAGCGGAAGAGTCCTTGCGGGGGTCGGAGCGGCGGTTTAGCTTGAGCCCGGTTATTTCAGCGGGAGTCTCGGTATGAGTACGGATATTTTTCGTCTGGACGGCAAGCGCGTGCTGGTCACGGGTGCGTCCAGCGGTCTGGGGGCGCATTTCGCCCGGACCCTGGCGGGTGCCGGCGCGGATCTGGTGCTGGCCGCCCGGCGCCCGGACAAGCTCGAAGAAACAGCCCGGGCCGTGCGCGAGCTGGGCCGCGAGGCCACCACCGTGGCCATGGACGTGGGCGATTACGAAAGCGTCGAGTCCGCCTTTCTCAAGATTCCCGAGTTCGACGTACTGATCAACAATGCCGGCGTCAATCGCGTGGGCCAGACCCACGAGCTGGGCAAGCCCGACTGGGACGCCGTTATCGACACCAACCTGAACGGTGTCTGGCATGTCACCCGGTTCGCGCTGAACCGCTGGCTCAACGCGGAACAGCCGGGCAACATCATCAATGTGGCTTCGATCCTGGGCCTGCGCGTATCCAATCAACTGCCCGCCTACTCGGCTTCCAAGGCGGCGGTGGTGCAGCTGACGCAATCCGTGGCGCTGGATTATGCCCGCCACAATATCCGCTGTAACGCCATCTGCCCGGGTTATTTCGAAACGGACATGAACCGCGAATTCATGCACAGCGAAGCTGGCCAGCGCCTGCTCAAGCGCGTGCCCTACCGGCGCATGGGCAATCAACCGGAACTCGACGGCCCCCTCTTGCTACTTGCCTCCGAGGCGTCGAGCTACATGAGCGGCGTGGCCATGCCCGTGGACGGCGCGCACGCCTGCAACCCCCTGTAGGAGAGACTCATGGATTTTCAGCTTGCCCCCGAAGTCGAGGATCTGCGCCGGCGCGTGGCGGAGTTCGTGGCCCATGAAATCCTGCCCCTGGAAGGCGACCCGAACCTCTATGACGATCACGACAACCTTGATGAAAGCGTGATTGCGGGGCTGCGGGACAAGGCCCAAGCGGCCGGTCTCTGGGCCTTCCAGATGCCGCGTGAATACGGCGGCCTGGACGTGGGCGTGACCGGTATGGCCGCGCTTTACGAAGAGGCGGCCCGTTCGCCTTTTGGTCCCGTGGTGTTCAACTGCGCGCCGCCAGATGACGGCAACATGGTGGTGCTCAACAAGGTACTGCCGGAAGAGCAGAAAGCTCGCTGGCTGCAGCCGCTGATCGATGGCAAGGCCCGTTCGGCTTTTGCCATGACGGAACCGGACAACGGCTGCGGCTCCGATCCGTCCCTGACTTATACCACGGCGGAGTGGAATGGCGAGCACTGGGTGATCCGGGGCCGGAAGTGGTTCATTACCGGCGCCGAAGGCGCACAGACCTTCATCCTGATCGCGAAAACCGGCGACGACGAACGCAAGGGGCTCACTGCCTTTCTCTTTGATGCCGAACAGAGCGGCTGGGCCATCGAGCGGCGCATTCCGATCATGGGGCCGGAGGAACATGGCGGACACTGTGAGCTCAGTTTTGACGGGCTGAAGATTCCGGACGAAAACCGCCTGCTCCAGGTGGGCGACGGGTTGAAAGTGACCCAGATCCGTCTGGGTACGGCGCGGCTGACGCACTGCATGCGCTGGCTGGGACTGAGCCAGCGCTGTCTGGAAATCGCCGGTGACTATGTGGAAAACCGCATGAGCTTCGGCATCCCCCTGGGCGAACACGAAGGCGTGCAATGGATGCTGGGCGAGGCGGCCAAGGATATTCATATCGGCCGGCTGCTCACCATGAACGCTGCCTGGAAACTGGATCAGGGCGATTTCGCCCGCAAGGAAATCTCCATGGCCAAGATCCATGTGGCCGACACCCTGCACAAGGCCGCCGATACCGCTATCCAGTTGTGCGGCGCGCGCGGGTATTCACGAGACACGTTGCTGGAATGGATCTACCGTTACGCGCGCCAGGCCCGCCTGGTGGATGGCGCCAGCGAGGTGCACAAGATGGTGCTGTCGCGGTCTTACCTGAAGGATAAACGGGACTTTTTCCGCTGGGGTGTTTAGCAGGCTGTTGAAAAACCCGTTGCGGACTCAGGCTTTCAGGCTGGTTCGCAATCGAGGCGCCCTTTTGAAGGCGG